>NZ_JAOCBT010000009.1:0-312691 GCF_029840045.1 Pseudomonas sp. GD03903
CTGGAGGCGAAGGTGCCCTGCGCGTAGCCGGTCAGTGCAGCCAGCATCTGGCCGGTCTGGTTGTTGTCGCTGTCGATGGCCTGCTTGCCGAGGATGACCAGCTGCGGCTGCTCTTTGTCGACGATGGCCTTCAGGGCCTTGGCAATGGCCAGGGAATTCAGTTCTTCGTTGCTCTCGACCAGCACCGCGCGGTCGGCACCCAGCGCCAAAGCGGTGCGCAATTGTTCCTGCGCGCCACTCGGGCCGACCGAGACCACCACGATCTCGCTGGCGACGCCTTTCTCTTTCAGGCGCATAGCCTCTTCCACGGCGATTTCGCAGAAGGGGTTCATGGACATCTTGACGTTGGCGAGATCAACGCCGGAGTTGTCCGCCTTGACGCGGACCTTGACGTTGTAATCGACCACGCGCTTTACCGCGACCAGTACTTTCATCAGGGATATTCCTTGGCTGGCGCCGTCATCCGGCGGCGCTGCGGTTGGTTTGGGTTCGCGAGCAAGCTCGCGCCTACAGGTCCAGGCTTGCGCCGGTGCGCTGTTCGTAGGAGCGAGCTTGCTCGCGAACGGATTCAGTTACGTAGGGCGCATAACCGCTTGCGGCTATCCGCCGTCTTTCGGTGCAGCGGCGGACAACGCTGACGCGTTATGCGCCCTACTCTCTGGCGACAATCAGGGCGTCAGGCCTCACCGAGCTGCTCGATCACACCCTCGGCCTTCAACTGCGCCAGGCGTGCGTCATCGATCCCCAGGCGGCGCTTGAGCACTTCGTCGGTGTGCTCGCCGAGCATGGGCGCCGGGCGCTGGTATTCCACCGGCGTCGCAGACAATTTCAGCGGGCTGCCGACCATGCGGAACGCCGGGTTCTGCGCGTGGGGGATCTCCACCAGCATGTCGCGGGCGACCACCTGCGGCTCGTCCAGCGCGCGACCGATATCGTTGATCACACCGACCGGCACCTTCTTCGCGTGGATGCGCTTCACCCAGTTATCGGCGGTGTCGCCCTGGAAGTGCTCGGCCAGCTTGCCGACGATGATGTCGCGGTTGCGCACGCGGTCGGCGTTGCGGGTGAAGCGCGGGTCCTTGGGCAATTCCGGCAGGCCGATGGCATCGCACAGCGAAACGAACTGGCTGTCGTTGCCGCAGGCGATGATGAAATCCATGTCCTGCGCGCTGAACACCTGGTACGGCACGATGTTGACGTGGGCATTGCCCTGGCGGCCCGGCGAGCGCCCGGTGGCGAGGTAGTTCTGGCTCTGGTTGCCGAGCATGGCGACCTGCACGTCGAGCAGCGCCATGTCGCAGTGCTGGCCGCGGCCAGTCTTCTCCCGCGCCAGCAGCGCAGCCTGGATGGCGACCACCGAGTAGAGGCCGGTCATCACGTCCGACACGGCAACGCCGACTTTCTGCGGGCCGGCGCCGGGCACGCCGTCCTTCTCGCCGGTGATGCTCATCAGGCCGCCCATGCCCTGGATGATGAAGTCGTAGCCGGGCTCCTCGGCGCGCGGGCCGGTCTGGCCGAAGCCGGTGATGGAGCAGTAGACCAGGCGCGGATTGACCTTCGACAGGCTGTCGTAGTCCAGCCCGTACTTGGCCAGCGAGCCGGCCTTGTAGTTCTCGATCAGCACGTCGCACTCGCAGGCCAGGGCGCGCACCAGCGCCTGGCCTTCTTCGGTGGCCAGGTTCAGCGCCACCGACAGCTTGTTGCGGTTGGTCGACTGGTAATACGCCGCCTCGGAGCTGTCCGAGCCGTCGGCGGCCTTCATGTAGGGCGGGCCCCAGCCGCGGGTATCGTCACCCACGCCGGGCCGTTCGATCTTGATCACTTCCGCGCCCAGGTCGGCCAGCACCTGGCCGCACCAGGGGCCGGCCAGCACGCGGCTGAGGTCGAGTACGCGGTATCCGCTCAAAGCACCCATCTTCAACTCCTCACTGGCGCTCAGGCGCGCTCGATAACCATGGCGAGCCCCTGGCCCACACCGATGCACAGGCTGATCACCGCATAGCGTTGACCGCTGCGCTGCAGTTGCCGCGCCACGCTCAGCGCCAGCCGCGCGCCGGAAGCGCCCAGCGGGTGGCCGACGGCGATGGCGCCGCCATTGGGGTTGACCCGCGCATCGTCGAAATCGACACCCAGACCGTGCAGACAACCGAGCACCTGGGAAGCGAAAGCCTCGTTGATCTCGATGATGTCCATGTCGGCGAGGGTCAGGTTGGCGCGGGCCAGCGCCTTGTTGATCGCCTCGACCGGGCCGACGCCCATGATGCGCGGCTCGACGCCGACCGCCGCCGCCGAAAGAATCCGCGCCAGCGGCTTGAGGCCGTGGCGTTCGCCCGCCTCTGCCGAGCCGATCAGCAATGCGGCGGCGCCGTCGTTGACCCCGGAAGCGTTGCCCGCGGTGACCACGCCGCCTTCGGACAGCGGCTTGAGGCGTGCCAACGCGGCTTCATCGGAAGACGGACGCGGATGCTCGTCCTGCTCCACAACATTCGGCGGCGTCTTGCGCCCGGTGGGCACGCTGACCGGGAGGATTTCCCCGGCAAAGAATCCGGCCTGGCGGGCGGCTTCAAAGTTGGCCTGGGAACGGGCGGCGAAACGGTCGGCCTGTTCGCGGCTGATGCCGAATTCACGGGCTACGTTGTCACCAGTCTCCGGCATGCTGTCGTTGCCGAACCCGGCGACGATCTTCGGGTTGGGGAAGCGCGCACCGATGGTGCTGTCGAATACCGTCAGGTCGCGGCTATAGGCAGCCTCGGCCTTGGCCATGACGAAGGGAGCGCGGGACATGCTTTCCACGCCGCCAGCGACGAACAGCTCGCCTTCGCCGCAGGTCACGGCGCGCGCTGCATCGATCACCGCCGCCAGGCCGCTGGCGCACAGGCGGTTCACCGTCTGCCCCGGCACGGTCACCGGCAGGCCGGCGAGCAGCGCGGCATGGCGGGCGATGTTGCGGCTGTCTTCACCGGCCTGGTTGGTGTTGCCGAGGATCACGTCCTCGATGGCCTCGCCCGGCACGCTGGTGCGGGCCAGCAGTTCTCGAATCACCTGGGCGATCAAGTCGTCCGGGCGCACCGGCGCCAGGGCACCGCCATGGCGGCCGAAGGGCGTGCGCAGGCCGGCGTAGATATAAGCATTGAGCATCGGTATCTCCTTGAATCGGTAGGCGCCGGGCTTCAGCCCAGCGCGGGCTCGGCGTGGCGCAGTGACAGTCCCAGCGCAGCGCGGCGGCGCAGCCACGGGCCGGGGCGATAGCGGGCGTCGCCGGTCAGGTCGGTCATGCGTTCGAGAATAGTCAGCAGGCGCGCCGGGCCGACGCTGTCGCCCCAGGCCAGCGGGCCTTGCGGGTAGCCCAGGCCGCGGCGCACGCCTTCATCGAGGTCGTCGACGCTGGCGATGCGCTGCTGGACGATGTCGCCAGCCAGGTTGACGATCAGCGCCAGTACGCGCTGGGCGACGAAGCCGACGCTGTCATTGATGAGCGTGACGCCAACGCCATCAGCCGCCAGCAGTGCATGGGCGGCATCGCGCATGGCCGGGGCAGTCGCCGGGTTCTGCATCAGGCAGCGGTGGCGCTGCAGGTCCAGCAGCAGGTCGATGCACAGGGTCCGCGCCGGATCGGTGCCGAAGCTCTGGCAGGCCGTGGTTGCGTCCACCCCATAAGGTGCAAGCAGGCACAGCGCCTCGCTGCTGGGTTGGGCGCCCTGCTCCAGGTTCGCGCCGAGTTTCCTCAGCAGCTCGCCGAGCAGGTCGCGGTCCTGGTCGTTCTCCGCACCGATCCACACCGGCGGCAGCGCGCTCACGCTCGGTACCGGTTGCGGCGCCGGCGGGTCGATCAGCTTGCCGTCTGCGTAGCGATAGAAGCCGCGGCCGACCTTGCGGCCGACGAAGCCGGCCTCGAGCATCTGCCGGGTCAGCGCCGCCGGGCGATAGCGCGGCTCCTGGTAGAACTGGTTGTAGATGGACTCGATCACCGGGTGGGAAACGTCCAGCGCGGTGAGGTCGAACAGCTCCAGCGGCCCCATGCGGAAACCCAGGCCCTCGCGCAGGATGCGGTCGATATCGGCCGGTTCGGCGATGGCTTCCTTGAGCATCTGCAGCGCTTCGGTGCTGTAGGCACGGCCAGCGTGGTTGATGATGAAGCCGGGGGTGTCCTTGGCGCGGATACCGCGATGGCCCATGCGCGCGGCCAGCGCCACCAGGCTGTCGCCAACTTGCGGATCACCGGCCAGGCCGTCGATCACCTCGACCACCTTCATCAGCGGTACCGGATTGAAGAAGTGGAAGCCCGCTACCCGCTCCGGTTGCTGGCAGCCACGGGCGATGCTGGTGACCGACAGCGACGAGGTGTTGGTGGCGAGGATGCAGTCGGCGCTGACCACGGCTTCCAGGTCCGCGAGCAGCCCCTGCTTGGCATCCAGTCGCTCGATGATCGCCTCGACCACCAGATCGGAGTCCGCCAGCTCATTCAGGGAGCCGGCAACCAGCAGGCGCGCCAGGCTGGCGTCGGCCTCGGCGGCAGTGATCTTGCCCTTCTCCGCCAGCTTGGCGAGGGTGCGACCGAGGTTGTCGCGAGCGGTTTGCGCCGCACCGTCGCGAGCGTCGAAGAGTTTCACCTGGATACCGGCCTGGGCAGCGATCTGGGCAATACCACTGCCCATGACGCCAGTCCCGACGATGGCCATGCGTTCAATGCGCTTGATACCAAAAGAAAGGGTCATGCTCATTCCCCCAGGAAACTGGCTTGGCGTTTTTCCAGGAAGGCGGCGGCGCCCTCCTTCTGGTCTTTCGAGTCGAACAGCAACTGGAAGGCCTTGCGCTCCAGGGTCAGTGCACTTTCCAGCGGCAGGTCGGCTCCGGCGAGCATCACTTCCTTGATCTGCGCCACCGCCAGCGGCGGCAGCGCGGCGATCTCGGCGGCCAGCTCCAGCGCGCGGGGCAGCGTGCGCGCGTCTTCCACCACTTCACTGAGCATGCCGATGGCCAGGGCCTCCGGTGCCTTGATCAGGCAACCGGTCAGGGCAATACGCATTGCCTGGAACTTGCCCACGGCGCGGATCAGCCGCTGGGTACCGCCGGCGCCTGGCATCAGGCCGAGCTTCACTTCCGGCTGGCCAAAGCGCGCCGACTCGCCGGCGACAATGATGTCGCAGTGCATCGCCAGCTCGCAGCCGCCGCCCAGGGCGAAGCCGTTGACCGCGGCGATCACCGGTTTCGGGCAACGGGAAATGGCTTCCCACAATAGTTCGGTGTGGCGGCGGTACATCTCGATGGGACTGGCCTGGGCGAACTCGCGGATGTCCGCCCCGGCGACGAAGCACTGCTCTCCACCGGTCAGCACCACCGCACGAACCTCCGGGTTATCGCTCAGGGCGCGGAAGTGCTCGGCCAGTTGCTGGCGCACGGCGGCGTTGAGGGCGTTCCTGGCTTCCGGGCGGTCGATGCGGACAACCGCTACACCGTCGGCCTGGATATCGAGATGAACCACGCTGGTACTCATGAAAGCTGTGACCTCACTTTTGTTTCGTCTGACGAAACTACATTCCGTATTTCGATTTCATCATAGTGACACCCAATCCAGCCTGTAAACGGTGAAGATCGAAATGACCTCTAGAGGCCAGTTATTACGCGGGTATGGATATTTTTAAAGGTACGCCTGTACTAACGGATTCAGACCCACTACAATTTCGTCTGACGAAACTGAATTTTATTTTATTGATTTTCCGTGAATAGGGGTTCTACCATGCGCCGCAACAAGACGGAGATGGACTCGGCTGCGCCGACGAAAAACGAAGGTGAGATCGGCCTGCTGGAACGGGGACTGTATGACCCGGCCACGGCACTGAGCGAAGAGGAAAACAGCGGCCAGTTCGTCACGGCGCTGGCTCGCGGTCTGGAGATCCTGCGTTGCTTCACGCCACGGGAAAACGTGCTGAGCAACCAGGACCTGGCCCGCAAGACCGACCTGCCCAAGCCGACGGTGACGCGCCTGACCAACACCCTGATGCGCCTGGGTTGCCTCAAGCGCGAGGTGCATTCGGGCAAGTACCAGCTGGATGTCGGCGTGCTGGGTTTCGGCTACGCGATGCTGTCGAACCTGTCGATCCGCGCGGTGGCCCATCCGCTGATGGAGGAGCTGGCCAACCACGCCCAGGCGGCGGTGGCCATGGCCGCCCGCGACCGCTTGCAGATGGTTTACCTGGACGTGGTCCAGGGACAGGGAAACATGACGATGCGCCGGCAGATCGGCAGTTACCTGCCACTGGCGGCAAGTTCGGTAGGCCGTGCGTGCCTCGCGGCGATGCCGGAGAACGAGCGGGAATTCCTGCTCGAACACATTCGCGAACGCGAACCGGACACCTGGCCGGCCATCCGCAAGGGTCTGGACCGCGCCTTCAGGGACTACACCGACTACGGCTACTGCCTGTCGATCGGTGAATGGCACCGCGACGTCAACTCCGTCGCCGTGCCCTTGCTACACCCGCAGTACGGCCTGCTGGCCTTCAACTGCGGCGGACCGAGCTTCCAGCTGACCCGCGAGAAGCTCGAGGACGACATCGGGCCCCGCCTGATCAACATGGTCAACAACATAGGTGCCGCCGCTCGCTGAATCTCGGGTGACGGTGCCTCGCCAGACTGGCCCGCTCGCGGGCCTTGTGAGGAGTGCACATGATCCGAGACCCAGAAACGCTGCAGATACTTCTGGACTCCATCCACCAGTTCGTCGGCGAAGTGCTGATCCCGCGGGAAAACGAGGTCGCCGAAACCGACGCCATCCCGCAGGACATCGTCCAGCAGATGCGCGAGATGGGCCTGTTCGGCCTGACCATCCCCGAAGAGTTCGGCGGCCTGGGCGTGACCATGGAAGAAGAGGTGAACATCACCTTCGAACTGGGCCGCACCTCCCCCGCCTTCCGCTCCTACATCGGCACCAATAACGGCATCGGCTCCATCGGCATCCTGATCGACGGCACGCCGGAACAGAAAGCCCACTACCTGCCCAAGCTAGCCAGCGGTGAGCTGCTCAGCGCCTTCTGCCTGACCGAGCCGGACTCGGGCTCCGACGCCGCCTCGCTGAAGACCACCGCCGTGCGCGATGGCGACTTCTACGTGCTCAACGGCACCAAGCGCTTCATCACCAACGCCCCGCACGCCGGCATCTACACGGTGATGGCGCGTACCAACCCGGCGATCAAGGGTTCCGGCGGCATCAGCGCGTTCATCGTCGAACGCGGCACGCCGGGGATTTCCCTCGGCAAACCGGACCACAAGATGGGCCAGAAAGGCGCGCACACCAGTGACGTGATCTTCGACAACGTTCGTATCCCGGCCAGCCAGTTGATCGGCGGCGTCGAGGGCGTGGGCTTCAAGACCGCCATGAAGGTGCTCGACAAGGGCCGCCTGCACATCGCCGCGCTGAGCGTCGGCGCCGCCGAGCGCATGCTCGCCGACGCATTGCAGTACGCCCTGGAGCGCAAGCAGTTCGGCCAGCCGATCGCTGAATTCCAGCTGATCCAGGCGATGCTCGCCGACAGCAAGGCCGAGATCTACGCCGCCCGCTGCATGGTGCTGGACGCCGCGCGCAAGCGCGATGAGGGCCGCAACGTCAGCACCGAAGCCTCCTGCGCGAAGATGTTCGCCACCGAGATGTGCGGCCGCGTCGCCGATCGCTGCGTGCAGATCCACGGCGGCGCCGGCTACGTCAGCGAGTACGCCATCGAGCGCTTCTACCGCGACGTGCGCCTGTTCCGGCTCTACGAGGGCACCACGCAGATCCAGCAGGTGATCATCGCTCGCAACATGATCCGCGACGCCCAGGCCTGACCCGACACGGCGGCGCCAGGCCACGCACCTCGCGCCGCCCACTGAAAAGCACCTGCCACACGCTTACCGAGGATCGGCACGCCGGTCCGCCAACAACTACAACAGGTAATTCGTTCATGGAAAACACTGCTTCCGCTCCGGCGGCAACCGCCGCCACCCGGGACAAGACCTGGGTCCTCGTCTTTGCCTTCTGCTTCATCGGCCTGCTGATCGATGGCGCCGACCTGATGCTGCTCTCCTACAGCCTCACCAGCCTCAAGGCCGAGTTCGGCCTGAGCAACCTCCAGGCCGGCAGCCTGGGTAGCGTCACCCTGGCCGGCATGGCCATCGGCGGCATCTACGGCGGCTGGGCCTGCGATCGCTTCGGTCGGGTGAAGACGGTGGTCTGGACCATCGTACTGTTCTCCGTCGGCACCGCGGTCCTCGGGCTGACCCACAACTACTGGCAGTTCGCCGCGGCGCGCTTCGTCGCCTCCCTCGGCCTGGGCGCACTTTACGTCGCCTGCAACACGCTGATGGCCGAATACGTGCCGACCAAGTACCGCACCACCGTGCTGGGCACCCTGCAGGCCGGCTGGTCGGTCGGCTACATCGTCGCCACCCTGCTGGCCGGCTGGATCCTGCCGGACCACGGTTGGCGCTACCTGTTCTACATCGCCATCATCCCGGTGGTGCTGGCCATCGCCATGCGCAAGCTGATCCCCGAACCCGCCGCCTGGGTCCAGGCGCAGGCCGAACGCCAGCAGCGCAAGGCCGCCGGCCAGTCGGGCAGCGTCGCCGCCGCCCCGCGCCAGAATGCTTTCCGGCAGATATTCAGCGACCCGCAGGCCAGCCGCATGTTCCTGTTCTGGGCACTGACCGCCGGCTTCCTGCAGTTCGGCTACTACGGCGTGAACAACTGGATGCCGTCGTACCTGGAAACCGAGATGGGCATGAACTTCAAGGCCATGACCGCCTACCTGGTCGGCACCTATGCGGCGATGATTCTTGGCAAGGTCCTGGCTGGCGTCGCCGCCGACTGGTTCGGCCGCCGTACCGTGTTCTCCTTCGGCGCCCTGGGCACCGCGATCTTCCTGCCGGTGATCGTGCTGTTCCACAGCCCCGAGAACATTCTCTGGATGCTGGTGGTATTCGGCTTCCTCTACGGCATTCCGTATGGCGTGAACGCCACCTACATGACCGAGAGCTTCGCTGCGGCGTTCCGCGGTACGGCAGTGGGCGGCGCCTACAACATCGGCCGGATCGGCGCGGCCATTGCGCCGGCGGTGATCGGCTTCCTCGCCACGCAGATGTCCATCGGCGTAGGCTTCCTGGTGATGGGCGCGGCGTACTTCATCTGCGGCGTGATCCCCGCCCTGCTGATCCGCGACAAGCAGTTCGACCCGCAACAGGAATGATCGGGAGCCAGTGAGCCCGCTTCGGCTGGCTCACCCCTTTCAAGACAAAAACGCCCGATGCAGTGCACCGGGCGTTTTTTATTGCGCAGTCGAATGGCGCGGAGCAAATCGAACAGGCAAAAAAAAGCCCCGCCTAAGCGGGGCTTTCTTCGTCAGCGATGTCGATTAGACAGCGCGAACTTGTTCAGCTTGCGGGCCTTTCTGGCCGGCAGTCACAACGAAGCTGACCTTCTGGCCTTCGTCGAGGGACTTGTAGCCGTTGCCTTCGATCTGACGGAAGTGAACGAATACGTCCGGGCCGCTTTCCGGGGTGATGAAGCCGAAGCCCTTCTCAGCGTTGAACCACTTGACGATGCCGTTTTGACGATCGGACATGATGTTGTCTCCTAAAAATATGCTAAAGGCCGGCCGAAAGCCGACCGGCGATGAGCTGAATGCGTAGTGAAGAGGTGCCGAGGAGATGGAGCATCTTGTAGAAGAACATCAAGTCGCGGAACTCGTTACTGGGCAGGCAGCCCATGCAGAATACAGTGTCTGGCGACGATTCATAGCTTTTTTTGTCGACAGGCGGTGATTTTGACAAATGGTCGAGCTATTCCGGCCATTTCGGCAAAAGAGGTGTAGTCTGGCCGGGCCGGTTTGGTGCCCAACGCAAAGGTGACTTCATGACTGATTCACAGCTGGATCGCGAACGTTCGGAGCTCGATGAAAAGATTGCCGCCTTCCTCTCCCAGGGCGGCGAAATCAAGGAAATCCCCCTGGGTCAGTTGGCGACGAAGGTCGAGCGGAAGTCGCAGTGGGCCAAATCCGACGGCAAGAAGCCGGCACCCTAGCCCGGCGCAAACCCTGAATTCCTGGAAAAGACCCCGCCGCGGCGGGGTTTTTCATTTGTGCCTCAGTGACTGAGGTAATGATTCGACAGCCAGTTCAGCGCCCTTCCCGGCCGTGTCAGCGCATCGATGAAGCTCGGCCCCCAGAAGCGGATGTCGTTGGCCTCCAGCACGGCGTACATGTCGCGGTGGCGCGCCTGGCGCTCCCTCAGCGGCATGCACAGGGCCTTCTGCATGGCATCGGCGAGGGCGTCACGGTCGTGGGGGTTGATGATCAGCGCACCGCCCAGTTCGGCGGCAGAGCCGGCGAACTGGGAAAGAATCAGCACGCCCGGGTCGTCCGGGTCCTGCGCCGCGACGAATTCCTTGGCGACCAGATTCATCCCATCCCGCAACGGCGTTACCAGGCCGATCCGCGCGTGGCGCATGACCATGGCGATGTCCGCACGCTGGTGGTTGCGCGCCACGTAGCGCAGCGGCACCCAGGATACAGCGCCGAAACGCCCGTTGATGTGGCCGACACGGGCGCTTACGGCGGCGTCGATATCGGCATACTCGGGAATGTCCTGGCGACTGCCCGGTGAAATCTGCAGGCAAGTGACACGGTTGTGCCATTGCCCATGGCGTTCCAGGAAGCGCTCGTAGCCGTCCAGCCGGTTGACGATGCCCTTGGAGTAGTCGAGCCGGTCTACCCCCACCATCAGCGCGCGGCCGCCCAAGCTCTCGCGCAGGTCTTCGGCGGCCTGGCTCAGCGAAGCTTCCTCGGCGAGGCGGCGGAAGCCGGCGGCATCCACCCCCACCGGGAATACGCCGACGCGAAAATGCTGGTCCTCCAGGTGATAGCGCCGACCATCGGGCGTCGCCGCGCCGACCACCCGCGTGAGGTATCGGGCGAAATTGCTGGCATCGTTCTCGGTCTGGAAGCCGATCAGGTTGTATTCGGTGAGCGCCCGGAGCAGCTCGTCATGGTGCGGCAGCGCGGTGATCAGGTCGGCCGGCGGCATCGGGATGTGCAGGAAGAAACCGATGCGATTGCCGTGCCCACGCCGCCTCAGGGCCGAGGCCAGGGGGATCAGGTGGTAGTCATGGACCCAGAGCACGTCGTCCTCCTCCAGCAGCGGGCTGAGACGCTCGGCGAAGAACTCGTTGACCCGCTGGTAGCCGCCAAACTCGGCTTCGTTGAACTCGGCCAGGTCCACCCGGTAATGCAGGATCGGCCAGAGCACGCGGTTGGCGAAGCCGTTGTAGTACTCGTCGAAGTCCTGCGGATGCAGGTCGGTAAGGATGTATTGCAGGTTGTCGTGCTGGACCGTGGTCGGCGGGCCCGGCGCTTCGGCCTTGCGGCCGCTCCAGCCGAACCAGATGCCCTCGCGGTTGCGCATGGCGGCTTCCACCGCCACCGCCAGCCCCCCAGGCGCCGGGCCGTTGCCGTCCGGCAGTCCGACCCGGTTGGAGATCACCACGAGGCGCGACATAGTCCCTCCTCCCATCCGATCGACAAGCGCATCGCGGAATTGATCAGCCCGGCCATCGAATAGGTCTGCGGGATATTCCCCCACAGCTCGCCGGTGTGCGGGTGCAAATCCTCGGAGAGCAGCCCGTAGCGGTTGCGCGCGGCGATCAGTTCTTCGAACAACTGGCGCGCCTCATCCAGACGGCCGATGGTAGCCAGCGCGTCGAGGTACCAGAACTTCACCACCAGGAAGGCGGTTTCCGGCACGCCGAAGTCATCCGCCGCGGCATAGCGCAGCATCTGCCCATTGACGGTGAGTTCGCGGCCGATGCACTCGACCGTGGCGATGAAGCGTGGGTCATCGGCCTCGATGATTCCCAGCTCGTTCATCAGCAGCACGCTGGCGTCCAGGTCGTCATGCCCGAAGGCGCCAGTGAAGCACTGTTTCTTCTCGCTCCAGGCCTCGGCGAGGATGCGTTCGCGCAGCCGGGCGGCCTTGTCCATCCACACCGTGGCCTCTGCGCTGCGCCCCAGGCGTTTGGCGATTCGCCCGACGCGGTCGCAGGCGACCCAGCAGAGCAGCGCGGAATGGGTGTGGATGCGCTTGCGCCCGCGGTACTCCCAGATACCGGCATCCGCTTCGAAGGCCGTGCGTTCGGCCTGGCTCGCCAGGGATTCGAGCAACCCCAGCATGCCATCACGACTGGGGTTGGGCAGGCGCTCGTCGACGAAGCTCTGCAGCACCGCCAGGGCCACCGAGCCGAACACGTCGTGCTGGTTCTGCTCCACCGCCTGGTTGCCGACGCGCACCGGGGCGTGATTGAGGAAGCCGGCGAGCTCCGGTTCGATGCGCTCGGTGAGGTCCTGGTTGGGAATGATCCCGTACAGCGGCCTGAGCTCGCCATCGCCGCTGGCAACGGTGCTGATGAAATCGATGAAGCCTTCCATGGTCCGCGTGGCGCCCAGGCGGTTGAGGGCGAGGATCACGAAGTAGGCGTCGCGCAGCCAGCAGTAGCGATAATCCCAGTTGCGCTGGGAGTCCGGCGCCTCGGGGATCGAGGTAGTGGCGGCGGCGATGATCGCGCCGGTGTCTTCGAAGTTGCACAGTTTGAGGGTGATCGCCGAGCGGATCACCACCGATTGCCACTCGAAGCAGATGGCCAGCCCGCGCACCCAGTCATGCCAGTGGTTCTGCGTGCGTTTCAGATAATCGCGCACCACTTCGCCCGGGGCATTGCCCAGCGGTTCGTCGAGGCCGATCACCAGGCTCACCGGATGGCGCAGGGCGAACGGCGTTTCGTGCTGGATGTAGGCCAGCGGCGCGTCGGTGGTCAGGCGCAGCGGCTCGTCGCCCTCCAGGTAGCGGATATGGCTTGAGCCGCTGACGCCCTGGCTCGGCTTGCCGTAGCCATGGGTCGGGCGCACGCGCAGGGTGACCTTGGGCATGCCTTCGATGGGCTCGATCAGCCGACACAGCTGCGCTGGCCGGTAGATTTCGCCGTGCTGCAGGAAGCGCGGGGCGAAGTCGGTGATGCGCACCGCGCCGCCGCTGTCGTCACGCAGCACGGTGGTGATGATCGCAGTGTTGCGCTGGTAATCGGAGACGCTGCTGACCTGGTTCTCCAGTACGACGTCGGCGAAGCCTTTCTCGTCGTCGCCGGCCAGCAGCCGGGAGAACACCGGGTCGCTGTCGAAATTCGGGTAGCACCACCAGACCAGTCGCGCCTGCGGGCTGACCAGAGCAGCCACCCGGCAGTTGCCGATCAGGCCCAGCTCCAGGGCTCCTTCCTGTCGGTTCGTCATCGCTGATTTCCTCCTGCTTGTATCAATGCTTCGCGGACTTGCGCCGCGTCGCTGAACACCGCACTGGCACCGGGCAAGGCGCGCCCGACTGACAAGCCGAGTCCGCCCAGGGCCGGCATCAGCGCAATGGCGGGTTCGTCGGTGACGTCGTCGCCAAGAAACAGCGGCAGGCGCCCGGCGAAGCCTGGTGTGCCCAGCAATCGCTGGATCGCCCGGGCCTTGTCGACACCGGCGCAAACGACTTCGTAGACCTGCTTGCCCATGAGCAACCGCAGCCCGGCGCCTTCCGGCGCGCGCAACAGTGCCTGCAGCTCGGCGAGCAGTTCGGTGGCGAGCGAGGGTGCAGAGCGATAGTGCAGCGCGTAGCTGCTGCCCTTGTCCTCGACCAGGATTCCGACATGCCGGTTCGCCAGGGCGTTCAACTGCACTCGCAGCCAGGCGGGCAGATCTCCGGTGGTGCGGCGCAAGGGGCTGTCGCCGGTCTCACGCCAGTGGGCGCCGTGGCCGCCGCTGGCGGCGAGGCGCAAGGGTTGGAAGAGCCGGTCGAGTTCTTCGACCGGGCGGCCGCTGATCAGGGCCAGGGCACCATCGAGTCGGCGCTGCAGGCGCGCGAGCGCATCCAGCAGCCCGGGCGGTACGACCACCGCGCCGGGAGATTCGGCGATGTCCAGAAGGGTTCCGTCGACATCCAGGAACAGTGCGGTCTGCTGAGGTCGGCTGAGCCAGAGATTCAACAGCGCAGTGGCTGAGGCCTCGCTATGCGGGACCATGGCCGTGTCGACAGGTCCCCGTGATACGGGACGTGACATGAGCCATTTCTCCATGTTCAGGACGTGCCGCGCGGCCATGGGTAGCCGACGCGGACGTGAAAGGGAGCACAAGGACCCTAACATGCGTGGACGCGAGGGTCGACCTCGGGTTTCCCGCCGGGAACGCGCAGGCCAGAGCGCACGGCGCCTGCAGCCAATCCCTGGCACCGACCGTCTGGCGCAGGCGGGCAAGGTCGACGGCCTGGGCGCTACGCTGCAGCGTGCCGACAAAGACTGGCCGACCCTCGATGTCGGAGGCGCCGTGGAAGCGGGGCTGGCGATCGTGCGCTGGCGATGGTGAGCGACCGGGTCACCCAGGGCTGTGGGAAGCGCTGACAGGCAGGGCAACGGAGCGGAAAGCGTTCGATGGGATTTTCCTGACAGCAGAACTGGAATCCTCCGCCTCACAACAGGGAAGGCATTTTCGAGAATGCAACTGGCCAATCCTCCATGAGAAAACCCCATGCCTCCCCTTTCCGCGCTGGTGCTCCAGGCTTCCGGCCTGCACCGTTCCACCGCCGTCACTGCGCTGCACCACCTGGGCTACAGCTTCCTGTCCGAGGTCTCGAGCAATGCCTTTGCGCTGGATCGGCTGCGCAGCCAGGGCGGCGTCCAGCTGCTGATCTGCGATGTACGAATCGACCCGCTGGCCCGGCTGGAACTGCTCCAGACCGTAGCCCGCGAGCGCCTCGCCCAGGGCGTGGTGGTCAGCGGGGAGATGGCGCCCGGCACCTGGAGCGCGCTGTCCCACCTGCTGCAGTTGCAGGGCATGAAGGTGTTCTGGCTGGGCAACGAGGCCGCCACCCTGGAGCGCCTGCGCACCCTGCTCGCCGACTTCCAGCCCAGGGAGGCGCAACTCGGCCTGCCCCTGAACGACACCGCTGCTGGCGAGGACGGCGAAGCCACCAACCTGCCCGCACAGGGCCAGTTGCGTGCGCACCTGCAACCCAAGGTCGCCGTGGCCACCGCACAGATCTACGGATTCGAGGTACTGGCGCGCTGGCAACTGGAGGACGGCAATCTTCTCGCCCCCAGCGAGTTCCTGCCGGGGCTGCGCCGCGCCGGCAAGCTCGACGCGATGCTCGCCGAGCTGATGACCCAGGCCGTAGAAGCACTGCGCTCCCTGGAAAACGATGAACTGAAGCTGTCCTTCAACCTGGAGGCCGAGCAGATCGCCCAGACCGACTTCGCCGCGGCTATCGAGCGCAACCTGCGCACCCTGGACATCGACCCCCGGCGCATCACCTTCGAGCTGACCGAGAGCTCGCCGCTGCACGCGCCACCGCTGAGTCTGGAGAACGTTCTGCGCCTGCGCCTGCTGGGCTGCGGCCTGGCCATCGACGACTTCGGCTGCGGCCATTCGACCCTGCAGCGCCTGATGGAACTGCCCTTCACCGAAATGAAGCTCGACCGTCATCTGGTCGCCGACGTCAACAACGGCGATCCGCGCCGCCTCATCGTGCTGCGCAATGCCCTGGCGCTGGGCCGCGAGCTGGGCCTGAAGGTGATCGCCGAAGGCGTGGAACATGCCGCGCAATTGCGCCAGTTGCAGCAACTGGAGTGCGACTGCGCGCAAGGCCACCTGTTCGGCAAGCCGATGGATGCCCGCCAGATCGGCACCTTGCTGCGGGGTGCACCACTGCGCTTGCAGAAGCTGGAGGCAGTGCCGGTCATACGCACGGCGCAGTGACAGGCGGAAAAGAAAACGGCTGTTACGGACTTCCTGTCCGTAACAGCCGTCTGGATTGTCCTCAGCAAAGGACCCAGGAATTGTAGGCCAATTGCCATCAGCGTTTCTTCCCATTCCTCCCGCATTCATGGGAAATCTGTTCAAACGCGGCGAACAGTCGCGTGTTCCCAGGCTGATCCTGTCTTTTAGCGACACGTCCGTACCAGATGGCTGTCCGCTGACAGCACATTTCTGGCGAACGCCCAGCCAGCCGGCATGATCTGGCATTCAGCAGCGTGATGCCGTTCCCTCGCTGCAGCGCTGGCCCCCGCCTGAACTGTCTGGTTAACTCCCTGATCGCACGCTGGATGCCTGAAGGCAGGTCATTCGCCAGGAAACCCCACCAGCGCTTTCCCACCCCCTGTTTTGGCGATCGATACATGCCGCAGCCTTCCCCACGCTCGCCCGGTCGTTCGGTATTCCGCGCAGCCCTGACTACCCTCGCCCTGCTCGTCGCCTGCGCCATCGGCTTCTTCATCTGGCAGGACTTCTACCCGGTGCAGAGCGCCGACGGCTGGTCCTATGACGTCATCCACGAGGATGTGCAAAAGGCCGCCTCGCTGGTGCCACTGCCCGATGGCGGCCTGCTGGTCAGCCAGGAGCTGAAGAACGACAAGGGCAACATTCTGCACATCGCCGCCGACGGTAAACGCCGGGTGATGATCGACGGCCTGTCCAAGCCCGACGGCATGATCGCCGCCCGCGGCGGCTGGGTGTTCAGCCAGGAAACCGCCAACCGCCCGGTGCAGTTGCTCAAGGACGGCAAGGTCAGCGACCTGTTCACCGGCAATTCGGTTCAGGGCCTGTGGGACGACGGCGACTACCTCTACGCCATCGAGGACAACAGAGAGAACGGCCGGTTGCTGCGCTACCGCTGGAGCGATGGCGAGTTGACCGTGCTGCGCGAGCACTTGCGGGAAACCGAGTCGATCACCCGCTGCACCGACGGCAGCCTGCTCTACACCGAGAAGAAGAAAGGTGTGATCCACCGCTTCAGCGACGACGGCAAGGACCCCGTGCTGCTCGCCGGCCTCAACCAGCCCACCTTCCTGATGTGCGACGCCCGCGGCCTGTGGATCAGCGAGGATTCCACGCACCGCGCGCGCCTGCTGCTGTGGGACGGCAAGGGCGAACCACGCGCCATCCTGTCCTTCCTCAAGGCGCCGCAATCCATCGTGCCCGATGGCAAGGGCGGCTACCTGCTCGCCGAAGGCGGCCGCGACCGTGTGCTGCAGCTGACACCGGCACGCTGACACGCCCGGGCGGCCGTCACGGCCGCCCTACTCCGCCGCCGGCATCACCAGGCCGGGTATCGCCGCGATCAGCGCATCGATCGCCAGGCGCACCTTGCGCGGCAGCTGAGCGCTCTGCAGCCAGGTCGCATGCACGTCATACAGGAAGCCCGGCTGCTGCGGCAGCAACGCCTCCAGCGCGCCTGCCTCGATGACGTCCCGCACCAGCCAGAAGGGTAACCACGCCAACCCCATGCCGCGCAGCGCTGCGTCGGCGATGGCCGCCAGGTCATCGAAGCGCAGCCGCGAGCTGGGAAGGAACTCCACGGGCGCCGCTCCTTCAGCGGGGAACAACCAGGGGTTTATCCGTCCGGAACGGTGATAGACCAGGACCTGGTGAAGGGCCAGCGCCTGGATGCTGTCCGGCCGGCCATGCGCCGCCAGGTAGGCTGGCGCAGCGCAGACCACCATGCGCTGCCGGCCGATGCGCCGGGCAATGATGCCCGCCCTTGGCTCGGGCTCGCCGGTGCGGATGGCCAGGTCGATCTGCTCATCCGCAAGGTCTGTCAGACGATCGCTGAAGCGCAGGTCCAGTTCCAGCAGCGGATAGCGCTGGGCCAGGTCCAGCAATACCGGCGCCACGCAACGGCGGCCGAAATGCACCGGCAGGGCTACTCGCAGCCGGCCGCGCGGCTCGGCCACCTCGCCGGCGGCGAGGATATCCGCCGCCTCGGCATCGGCGAGCAGCGCACGACAGCGCTCGTAGTAGATCCGCCCCGCTTCGGTCAGGCTCTGCCGGCGCGTGCTGCGCAGCAGCAACTGCGCACCCAGGCGTTCTTCGAGAAAGCGCACGTGCTTGCCTACCATCGGCGCGGACATTTCCAGGGCATCCGCCGCCGCTGCGAACGACCCGAGGTCCACCGCGCGAACGAAGACTCCCATGCTGGTCAAGCGGTCCATTCGAAACTCCTGATTCCGACTGAGCGTTTCTATACGCCATTTATTGGGTAAATCCCATCATTGATAGTGGCTTTACGTCGAATCACTTTCGTATTGGAGCTACACATGGAAAGAGCCACGGCACGTGCCGTTCGTTTTCATCGGATTGGCGGCCCTGAGGTCCTGAACATCGAGCCGATCGGGGTTCGCCCGCCCGGGCCGGACGAGGTGAGCATCCGGGTCAAGGCGCTGGGGCTGAACCGCGCCGAAGTGTTGCTGCGCACCGACCGCTACATCGAAAGCCCTCAACTGCCCTCCGGCCTCGGCCTCGAGGCCAGCGGGCTGGTAGAGGCCGTGGGCAGCGAGGTGCGTGGGTTCGCACCAGGGGATGCGGTGAGCGTCCTGCCTCCGACCTCGATGCAGGAACAACCGACCCACGCCGAGTACCTGGTGGTGCCGCAAGCACGCCTGGTCAGGAACCCGTCGGGGCAAACCTGGAGCGATGCCGCCGCAACCTGGATGCAATACCTCACCGCTTTCGGTGCGCTGGTCCAGGTGGCCGGGCTGCGAGCGGGGGATTTCGTCGTCATCACCGCCGCATCCAGCAGCGTTGGCCTGGCGGCCATCCAGATCGCCCGGCGCGTAGGCGCGCTGCCGATCGCCGTGACGCGCACCGCGAGCAAACGCGAAGCCCTGCTGCAGGCCGGGGCCGCCGAGGTCATCGCCAGCGAGGAGGAGAACCTGCGCTCGCGCCTGCTCGAGATCACCGGCCAGGCCGGCGCGCGGGTGGTGTTCGACCCGGTGGGCGGGCCGATCTTCGAAGCGCTGACCGCTGCGATGGCCGAAGGCGGCATCCTCATCGAGTACGGCGGCCTGAGCCCCGAACCCACACCTTTCCCGCTGTTCGAGGTGCTCAGTCGCTCGTTGCACCTGCGTGGCTACCGGGTCTACGAAGTGCTCGAGGATCCGCTGCGCCTGCAGGAGGCCAAGGACTTCATTCTCGCCGGCCTTGCCGATGGTTCGCTGCGCCCGGTGCTCGCCCGCACCTTCGCTTTCGACGAGATCGTCGAGGCCTACCGCTATCTGGAATCCAACCAGCAATTCGGCAAGGTGGTGGTCACGCTGTAGGCGCAGCGGCCGGCCACGCGACTCGGATACACTGCAGCGGGTGCGGTGTCTGCCGCGCCCGATGCAGCGGAGCCGAAATGCCAAGGGAAAACTTCAACGACCTGATCGCCTTCGTTACCGTGGCGCGCGAGGGCAGCTTCACCAAGGCGGCGGCGCAACTGGGCGTTTCCCAGTCGGCGCTGAGCCACACCATCCGCGCCCTGGAAAGCCGCCTGGGCCTGCGCCTGCTCAGCCGCACGACCCGCAGCGTCTCCCCCACCGAGGCCGGCGAGCGGCTGATGCAGACCCTGGCGCCGCGCTTCGAGGAAATCGAGGCGGAGCTGGCGGCCCTCAGCGACTTCCGCGACAAGCCGGTCGGCACCCTGCGCATCACCGCCGCCGAACACGCCGCCAGTACTGTGCTCTGGCCGAAGCTGGCGCAAGTGCTGCCGGAGTATCCGGACATCAAGGTCGAAGTCAGCATCGACTACGGCCTTACCGACATCGCTGCCGAACGCTTCGACGCCGGTGTGCGCCTGGGCGATCAGGTGGCCAAGGACATGATTGCCGTGCGCATCGCCCCGGACCTGCGCATGACAGTGGTCGCGAGCCCCGGCTATCTCGCACGCAAGGGCCAACCCGGCGATGTGCCGGCACTGGCTGGCCACGACTGCCTGAACCTGCGCCTGCCGACCTACGGCGGGCTGATGGCCTGGGAATTCAGCAAGGACGGTCACGAGGTGAAGGCCCGCGTCGAGGGGCAACTGACCTTCAACAGCAGCCCGCACATCCTGCGCGCGGCCCTGGATGGCTTCGGCCTGGCCTATCTCCCCGACGACATGGTCAGCGAACACGTCGCTGCCGGGCGCCTGGCGAAGGTGCTGGAAGACTGGTGCCCGACCTTCCCCGGCTATCACCTCTACTATCCGAGCCGACGGCAGAAGTCCCGGGCCTTCTCGGTGCTGGTCGACGCGCTGCGCCACCAGCCGTGAAAGCCGGGCGCAGAGTGCGCCCGGCGTGCCCCGTCAGTAACGTCTCAGGACAGCGTGGCCAGGTCGATGACGAAGCGGTAACGCACGTCGGAGCGTTCCATGCGCTCGAAGGCATGGTTGATCTCGTCCATGCGGATCATCTCGCACTCCGGCAGGATGCCCTTCCTGCCACAGAAATCGAGCATCTCCTGGGTCTCGTTGATGCCGCCGATAGGCGAGCCGGCAATGCGCCGGCGGCCCAGCAGCAGCGGCACGGTGCTGATCTCGTCCACCGGGCCGACCTGCCCCACCAGCACCAGGGTGCCGTCCACGTCGAGCAGCGGCAGGTAGGGCTTGAGGTCATGCTTCACCGGCACGGTATCGATGATCAGGTCGAAGCTGTTGGCCGCAGCCTTCATCGCCTGCGCATCGGCAGACACCAGCAACGTGTCGGCGCCCAGCTCCAGCGCATCGTTGCGCTTGTCCGCGGTGCGACTCACGACGGTCACGCTGGCGCCCAGGCCGACCGCCAGCTTCACCGCCATGTGCCCCAGCCCGCCGAGACCGACCACGCCCACGCGGCTGCCCGGCCCGACGTTCCAGGTGCGCAGCGGCGAATAGGTGGTGATGCCGGCACACAGCAGCGGCGCCGCCTTGCTCAGGTCCAGGCCATCCGGCACCCGCAGGACGAACTCTTCGCGCACCACCAGGTGCTTGGAATAGCCGCCCTGGGTCGCTTCGCGGGTCATGCGGTCACGGTCGTTGTAGGTCTGGGTATTGCCTTCGCGGCACAGCTGCTCCTCACCCTTGCGGCACTGGTCGCATACCTGGCAGGAATCCACCATGCAGCCCACCGCCACGGCGTCGCCGACCTGGTAGCGGGTCACCTTCGGCCCGACGGCGGTGACCCGGCCGACGATCTCGTGCCCCGGCACCATCGGATAGCGGCTGAAGCCCCAGTCATTACGGGCCTGGTGCAGGTCGGAGTGGCAGACGCCGCAGTAGAGGACGTCCATTGCCACATCGTTGTCGCGCAGCGAACGGCGCTCGAAGGTAAAGGGCACAAGCCCGTCCTGCGGGTTCTGCGCGGCGTATCCAAGGGTCTTCATCGCTATGGCTCCTGACGCTTCGAATGGATCGATTGAAAGAGTCGGTTCAACGGGCCGGGCGGCCTTCAACGGGATAGGCAGGATCGCTGTAGCCGGGTGTGGAGGCGTGGCCGGGCGGCACCAGGCTGTCCACCAGCGCTTCGTCCTCGGCGGTCAGGCGCAGGTCCAGCGCCGGCAGGTAGCCGTCCCAGTGCTCCTCGGTACGCGGCCCGGCGATGAGCGAGCTGACCAAGGGGTTGTGCAGCACCCAGGCCAGGGCGAAAGCGGCCGGCGTGGTGCCACGAGCGGCGGCATGCTCTGCGATGCGCTGGGCGATCTGCAGTGATTCGGGGCGCCACTCGGTCTGCTGGATGCGTTTGTCGCCCCGGCCGACACGCGAATCCGCCGGTGGTTCGGCGCCGGGCCGGTACTTGCCGGTGAGCACGCCACGGGCCAGGGGACTGTAGGGCACCACACCGATGCCGTAATGGCCGGCGACGGGCAATTGCTCGACCTCGGCGGTGCGGTCCACCAGGTTGTACAACGGCTCGCTGCAGATCGGCCGGTCCATGCCCAGCTGGTCGGCCAGGCGCACCACCTCGGCGATGCGCCAGCCGCGGAAATTGGACAGGCCGTAGTAGCGCACCTTGCCCTGGCGGATCAGCTCGCCCACCGCGCGCAGGCCCTCTTCCAGCGGCGCGGCGACGTCGGTGCGGTGGAAGTAGAGAATGTCCAGGTAGTCGCAGCCCAGGCGCCGCAGGCTGTCCTCCACCGACTGGTAGATCCACTTGCGCGACTGGCCGCGCTGGTTCGGGCCATCGCCCAGGGCATTGCCGAACTTGCTGGCGATCACCCAGTCGTCGCGGCGGGCGGCTACCGCGCGGCCGACTACCTCCTCGGAGCGGCCCTTGTGGTAGACGTCAGCGGTGTCGATGAAGTTGACGCCCTGCTCGAAGGCCTTGTCGATGATGCGCCGCGAGGTCGGCTCGTCGGTCTCGCCGCCGAACATCATCGCCCCCAGGCACAGGGGCGAAACTTTCAGGGCGCTGCGTCCCAGGTAACGGTATTCCATGAAATGCTCCTCAGGCGCCATCGCGCTCGGCGAACACGCGACGGGCAACGCCCAGCGCGGTGGAGGCTGTGGGCCAGCCGGAATAGAAAGCCAGGTGGGTGATGGCCTCGATCAGTTGCTCCCGGGTCAGGCCGTTGTCCAGCGCCTTGCCCAGGTGGAAGTACAACTCGTTGGCCTGGTAGCGCGCCACCAGGCTGGCCACGGTGACCAGGCTGCGGTCACGCGGCGAGAGACCGGGGCGCTCCCAGACATCACCGAACAGCACCTGATCGGTGTAGTCGGCCAGTGCCGGGGCGATATCGCCGAAAGCCTTGTGGGCCGTGGAGGCTGGTTCGCTCATGGTGTTCTCCGCTTGGCGGGTTGACGGAAGGCCCATGCTAGACCGTGCCGGACCTGCAATTAAGAGGCGAAACGCGTTTGCACCTATGAGGCAAGCTCATGAATCGCCTGAGAAGATCCATGAACCAGACTCATAGGCGAATGCGCCATTACCTGACTAATCACGGCGAAAGTCCTTGAGTAAAGTCCATTCCAGACGTTTCGCCGGGCAATTCTGCCCCTCCCGCTTCAGGACTGACTTTCGATTGGAGAGACCTCGATGGACAAGCGCACACTGGGCCGCAACGGCCTGCAGGTATCGGCACTGGGCCTGGGCTGCATGGGCCTGAGCTACGGCTATGGCCCGGCGGTTGACCGCTACGATGGCATCCGTTTGTTACGGACCGCCTTCGACAGCGGCGTGACCTTCTTCGACACCGCCGAGGCCTACGGTCCCTTCGTCAACGAAGAGCTGCTGGGCGAGGCCCTGGCGCCGGTCCGTGACGAGGTTGTGATCGCCACCAAGTTCGGTTTCAGCGGCGGTGACGTCGGCCTGGGCCTGGACAGCCGCCCGGAGAATATCCGTGCCGTGGCGGAGGCGTCGCTCAAGCGCCTGAAGACCGACCGTATCGACCTGTTCTACCAGCACCGCGTCGACCCGAACGTGCCCATGGAAGACGTCGCCGGCACCGTCGGCGAACTGATCCGCGAGGGCAAGGTCAAGCACTTCGGCCTCTCCGAAGCGGGCCCGGAATCCATCCGCCGGGCCCACGCGGTGCAGCCGGTGGCGGCGCTGCAGAGCGAGTATTCACTGTGGTGGCGCGAACCGGAGAAGGAAATCCTTCCGCTACTGGCCGAACTGGGCATTGGCTTCGTGCCCTTCAGCCCGCTGGGCAAGGGCTTCCTCACCGGCGCCATCGACGAGCGCACGCAGTTCTCGGCCAACGATTTCCGCAACATCGTCCCTCGCTTCTCCGAAGAGAACCGCAAGGCCAATGCCGGGCTGATCGAAGTGCTCGGCCGCCTCGCCGAGAGCAAGGGCGCGACCCGCGCGCAGATTGCCATTGCCTGGCTGTTGGCCCAGCAACCCTGGATCGTGCCGATTCCCGGCACCACCAAGCTGCAGCGTCTGCAGGAAAACCTCGGCGCGGCAACGCTGGTACTGGACTCCACCGACCTTGCTGCCATCGAAGCCGCGCTGCGACAGATCGAGATCGTCGGCGAGCGCTATCCGGCACACCTGCAGCAACGGGTCGGTCGCTGAGGCAGAGAAAGCCCGGTGCCAGGTGGAACCGGGCATCGGCGGTCAACCTTCGAAAGTGACCGGGCGCAAGGGCGCGGTATTCACCTTCAGCTCGAACACGTCCGGCCGCGCGTAGTGGCCACAGGCGTCGAAGTCGAGATTGCCTTGTGCCAGCTGGCCCATGTCGAGGTCGGCATAGAGCTCGGTTTCGCAGTCGAATACCGGCCCGGCCAGCACCTCGCCCAGCGGGCTGACGATCATGCTGCCGCCACGCATCACGTAGTCGTCGTCCTTGAAGTCCAGGCCGAACGCCTCACGGTGCTGCTGCGGATACTCGCCGAGGCGGATGGCCTGGCACGCCGAGAGCACGAATACCCGGCCTTCCAGCGCGATGTGCTGCATGGAGCTGGCCCAGGACGGCCGATCATCGGCGGTCGGTGCGCAATACAGCTCCACGCCCTGGGCATACATGGCCTGGCGCAGCGCCGGCATGTAGTTCTCCCAGCAGATCACACTGCCCAGCACGCCGATCTCGCTGTTCACCGGCTCGATCGTCGAACCGTCGCCGAAGCCCCAGACCAGCCGCTCCTGGCCGGTCGGCATGAGCTTGCGGTGGTAGCCGGCGATACCGCGGCCCGGCACCAGGGTGACGGCGGTGCAATACAGGGTGCGGCCGAAGCGCTCGATGATGCCGACCACGCTGGTCACACCGGTCTGTTCGACATGCTCGGCCAACGCCGCCAGTTCGGGGCCGTCGAGCGCCACGGCGCCTTCGACGTAGCGCTGGTACAACTCACGCCCGGCGCCGCTGCGGTTGCCGATCACGCTGCCGAAGCTGGCGCCCTTGGGGTAGCCGCCGATGAAGGCTTCGGGAAACACCGCCAGCTTCGCGCCCTGCTCCGCCACGCGGCGCAGGATGCCGCCGGCCTTCTCGACGCTGGCCATGGGTTCGTAGGGAACGGCGGCGGCCTGGATGATTGCTACACGGGTCATGGGGACTCCTGACTGCTGGTGAAATGAACTAGAAACGGCTGATGTCGTTGTCGCGGGTTTCCGGCAGGGTCTTCCACAGCACCACCAGGCACACCAGGGAAACCACTGCGAGATAGGCCGCAGGCAGATTCGCGTCGCCGGTCTGGCGGATCAGCGCGGCAGCGATGAAGGGGCCGGGGCCGGCGAGAATCGCCAGCGCCAGGTTGTGCCCCAGCGCAGCACCGGTGGAGCGGATCGAAGCCGGGAAGACCTCCACCAGCAGCACCACGTCCATCACCGCGGTGATCGCCACCAGTACACCCATAACCGTCAGGCCAACGAGGATCGCCAGCGGGTTGCCGGTGTTGAGCAGCAGGAAGATCGGATAGGCAAGCACCGTCAGCGCGGCAGCTGCGCCGAGCAGCAGCTTGCGCCGGCCGATGCTGTCGCTGAGGCGGCCGATCAGCGGGTTGACGATGACGTAGACCACCAGCGCAATGCTGCACAGCCAAAGGGCACTGCTGCGCGGCAGGCCGACGGTGCTGACCAGGTGGTTGTTGGCGTAGGTGATGAAGTAGTACAGCGACACGCCGAACAGCGCGGAGAAAGCGAAGGTCGTGACGAAGGCGCGGCGGCGCACAGCCTTGCTCGGTGCATGGACCTGATGCGAATCACGCTGGCGCACCATCTCCTCGTAGACCGGTGTATCGCCCAGCTTGCGGCGGATGAACACGGCGATACCGGTCATCACGATGGACGCCACGAACGGCAGGCGCCAACCCCAGGCGGCCAGTTGCGCATCGTCCAGCGCCGAGGAAATGCTCGCGGCGGTGAAGGTGCCGAACAGGAAGGCCAGCCCGGCCGTGCCGGTGATTACGCTGGCGGCGGTGGCGCGGCGGTTCGACGGCGCGCTCTCGACGATGTAGATGCCGGCGCTGGACCACTCGCCACCGACCATCATGCCCTGGATGAAACGCATGGCGATCAGCAGGATCGGCGCGGCGATGCCGATTGCCTCATAGGAGGGCAGCAAGCCGATGATGGTGGTGCACACGCCCATGCCGAAGACGGTGATGATCAGCACCGCGCGGCGGCCGAAGCGGTCCCCCATGGGGCCGAGGATCAGCGCACCGAAGGGCCGCGAGAGGAAGCCCACGGCGAACACCGCCAGCGACGACAGCAGCGACGCGCCCGGCGCGCTGGAGGGGAAGAACAGCATGCCGATCACGGCGGCGAAGTAGCCGTAGATGGCGAAGTCGAACCACTCCATGAAGTTGCCGATGCCGACCGCCATGGCCCGCTTGCGGATGTCCGACTGGCCACCCCTGGTATGGATACTGCTAGCACCCAAGCTTTGCGAAATCGCGTCCACAGGATTCTCCATCCCTTGTTATGGTTGTGTGGACGCCAGACTAGGAAGCCCCACGACCGCAGGGCAAACGATTAGGAAATATGAGCCGGATTAACGTACGTAATATCGCGCGGATCGACCTGAACCTGCTGCTGACCTTCCACTGCCTGATGACCGAGCGCAGCGCCACTCGCGCCTCGGCCATGCTGCACGTGACCCAGGGCGCGGTGAGCTCGGCCCTGCGCCGGCTGCGCGAGCACTTCGGCGATGAGCTGTTCATCCGCACGGCGTCCGGCATGCAGCCCACGCGCAAGGCGATGGAGCTGGCACCGAAGATCGCCGAAGCTTTGACGTCGATTTCCGGGGTGCTGGGCGCCGAGCCGGAATTCTCGCCGCGCGACTCCAGCTACGTGTTCAATATCGGCCTGTCCGACGACATCGAGGCCTACCTCGCGCCACGCATCATCAATGCCGCCGCCGCGGAAGGCCTGGGCGTCAGCTTCGCCTTCCACCAGAGCAACAGCTCGCTGTGGAAGCAGTCCCTGCAGGACCCGGACATGGACCTGGTGATTTGCAGCGAGCCCAAGGATTTCAACACCAGCTACTCGTCCCAGGTGCTGTTCTCCTCGTCCTACTCCTGCCTGTTCCGCCCCCGTGGCCGCACGACGCACGAGCCGATTGGCCTAGAGGAGTACTTCGCCGCGAATCACGTACGGGTCTCCTACGACGGCCGGCGCGGCTTCATCGACGACATGTTCGAGGCGGCCGGCTACGCCCGGCGCGTGACCGCCTCCTTCACGCACTTCAGCGGTGCGCTGACGACGCTGATGAGCAGCGAGGTGATCGCCACCATCCCCAGCTTCGCCGCCGAAAGCTATGCGGCCATGACCGACCTCAGCGTCTGCCCGGTGCCTTTCCCGGTGCCCTCGTTC
This sequence comes from Pseudomonas sp. GD03903, assembly GCF_029840045.1. Taxonomy (NCBI): domain Bacteria; kingdom Pseudomonadati; phylum Pseudomonadota; class Gammaproteobacteria; order Pseudomonadales; family Pseudomonadaceae; genus Pseudomonas; species Pseudomonas sp. GD03903. The sequence continues at coordinate 27,065 of NZ_JAOCBT010000009.1, forward strand.
CGCTGCTTCATGCTCTGGGACATCGCCCGGCACAACAAACCGCACCACGACTGGCTGCGCCAGTTCATCGGCGAGCTGGCACAGAAGCTCGGCTGATAGGAGCTTTTGATCTCGTAGGAGCGAGCTTGCTCGCGAACAGTTATCCCGACGACTTGGTCGTCAAGCGATTCGCGAGCAAGCTCGCTCCTACAGCATTTCTAGGATGGGTGGAGCGCAGCGATACCCATGCTGTGCGGTGCGCGTACGTTGATGGGTATCGCTGCGCTCCACCCATCCTACGTTGTGCCCGGCCCCTGACAGGAGGTCCGCCGTTGTAGAACGGATAACCCGTTCCAAGTTATCCGTTCTAAGGCGAGGGCAATTCCCCGTCAGAGGCTTTCCAGCGGCATCGGCCGATACAGCGGCTCGCTGGCCAGCACCTTGATGCCCGACGGCGAGCTTTCCAGCAGGCGGCGTTCGCTGTCGGCCACCAGCAGTTCCAGGCCATAACCCAGCTCGCCCAGGCAACTGGCAATGCTGCTCACGGCCTCCTTCGCCCAAGGCAGGTCGGAATCGAAATGGCCGAGCAACTGGCCGTGGCGCTGAATGATCAGACGGTACTTCTGCATGGAAATCTCTCGACGAAGAATCGGACTGGAATGGATCCTGGTATCGAATCGAAACCTTGACAGAGCCTACCGTCCTGACAGATTTTGTCCAGGTAGTTTTTGATCGATACCATTTCGCAGCCGAGAGTCCCGCCATGAGCCTGTCCGCCGTTTCCCTCGATGCCCTTCTCACCGGCCACGCCGTGCCCTTCACCCGGCCCGGCTCGCGCAGCGCCATCGCCAAACAGCCGCGCCACGCCAATCTGGCGGTGACCGCGCGGGGACTGGAAACCGACGAGCAAGGCGACCTGCGCGTTCACGGCGGTATCGATAAAGCCATCCACCACTACCCGCGCGAGCATTACGCGGACTGGGTAGCGGACTTGGGTGCGCATCCGCTGCTGAGCCGGCCCGGCGCCTTCGGCGAGAACTTCAGCACGACCGGCTGGACGGAAGCGGACCTTTGCCTGGGCGACCGCATCCGCGCCGGCACGGCGTTGCTGGAGGTATCCCAGGGGCGCATGCCCTGCTGGAAGCTGAATGACCGCTTCGACGTGGCGCAGATGGCCCTGCGGGTGCAGGAGTCGGGGCGCACCGGCTGGTACTACCGGGTGCTGGAGGAAGGCACGCTGGCCGCTGGAGCGCTGCTGGAACTGGTCGAGCGTCCGCATCCCGAGTGGTCGCTGCAACGACTCTGCGCGGTACTGTTCGACAAGCGTGTGGACGCCGATATCCTGCGCCAGTGCCTGCAGCTGCCGCTACCGTCGAACTGGCACCGCACGTTGTCGCGGCGCCTCGAAAATGGCGCGGTGGAAGACTGGAGCCCGCGCCTGGAAGGCGCGCCGAAAGCCTGAATCAGGACTCCACGGCGCGGGCCGGAACATGCGCGGGCGCGCGGTGCAGACCGATGGCCCAGAGCACGCCAACGGTGAGCAGAACAATTGCCAGCGCCTCCACCGGACCGGGCAAGCGCTGCTCGTTGATGTAGGCATAGGCGCAGGCGAACAGCGTCTCGAAGACGATCAACTGGCCACCCAGGCTCATCGGCAGGCGTCGCGTCGCAGCGTTCCACAAGCCGTTGGCGACCCACGAGCCGAAGATGGCGAGGAACAGCGAGACCCACAGGAACACCATCCAGCGCTCCGCGGAAATCCCCGTGGGCACTGCCTGCGGCGCAATCAGCACGCCCACCCCCGCCAGCACCACGGCCATCACGCCCGTCACCACGCCGATCAGCGTCGACCACTGGTGGCTGTTGAAGTGGCTGGCCTTCAGATAGCGCGCGTTGGCGCTGGCGTACCACGACCAGCAGGCCACGCCACAGAAACCGCAGACGATGCCGAGAATGCGTTCGCCCGGCGTGCTACCGGCGGCCATCAGCGCCGAAGGGTCGAGGTTGATGCAGAGGATGCCCAGCGCCACCAGGGCCAGCGGCAGCTTCATCCGCGACAGCGGCAGCGAATCGTGTTCCGAACGGCTCTGGTAGGCGATCGCCAGCGGCATGATGCCGTTGATCAGCGAGGCCGCCGCCACGCCGGCGAATTGCACCGCCGCCGAGAGCAGCGCGAAGTACAGCAGGTTGCCAGCCAGGGACAGGCGCACCAGCATCGAAAGGTCGTCACGGCTGACCCGGCGCAGCAGGCCGAGGGCCACCGGCAAGGCGATCAGCAACGAGATGGCGCCATACAGCGCGAAACGCACGGAGCTGATCAACAGCGGGTTGAACTCCGGCACCAGCGACGGCGCCAGGATCACCCCGCCCCAGATTGCCCCAGCCATGCCTGCATAGACCACCCCGCGTTTCATTTCCAACAACCTCGATACTTCGGTGAATGCCCATAAAGAGCCGCCACGGTAGCGGTTGTGATAGGTTCTGACCAAGGATAAATCCGCACCGAGGCATTCCCGGGAGGAATGCCTGGAGTTCTACCGGAGAACCGCCATCAGCCGTTACCTGCGCACCCTGCCGCCCCTGGAAACCCTCATCACCTTCGAGGCCGTGGGCCGCTGCGGCAGCTTCACCCAGGCCGCCACCGAGCTATTCCTCACGCAGAGTGCGGTGAGCAAGCAGATGCGCGCGCTGGAGGACAGCCTCCAGGTGCCGCTGTTCGAGCGTAAACCGCGCGGCGTCACCCTTACCGCAGCCGGCGCGGAGCTGCTGAACACCGTGGACATGCTGCTGGAGCGCTTGCAACACAGCGTGCGGCGCATCCGCAACGTGCACCAGAGCAACGCCGTGTCGGTACTGGCGACCCACGCGATGGCGCAGTTCTGGTTGTTCCCCAGGCTGATCGAGTTCAACAAGGCGCATCCCGGCATTGCCGTGCATGTGCACGCGATCAACGAGATGGACGAAGCCAGCCTGGTGGATTTCGACCTCGGCATCCTCTACGGCGCGGGCGACTGGACCACGCTGAACAGCCGCTTCGTGCTGCCGGAGGTGGTCTACCCCGTCGCCCGCCCGGACTTCGATGCCTCGCGCATCACCAGCCTCGAGCAGCTCGCCGCCGCGCCGCTGGTGCAACTGGATACCTCGGCCTGGAGCTGCCTGGACTGGCACGACTGGTTCGGCCACTTCGGCAAGGATTACCAGCCGGCGGAGAGCGACCCGGTGTTCAACCAGCTCACCCTCGCCTACCGCGCCGTGCAGCAGGGCATGGGCATCGGCCTGGCCTGGGGCTTCATGGCCGACGAAGCGGTGGCCAGCGGCGAGATGCAACGGGTGACCGACCTGGCCATGGTCACCGCGCGCGGTGAGTACCTGGTGTCGCTGCGCCATCGCGAGCTGTCGCCGGCAGCCCGGCTGTTCCACGACTGGTTGCTGGCATCACTGGGGCTGGTTGAAGCGCCTGCGTAGCAACTCGATCACCTGCTCGCGCGACGGCCCCTGCACCGCTGGCGGCACGGGCGCTTCGCCGAATTCGCGCCAGACGAACAGGGTCAGTTCGGCGCCGTCGGTCTGGGTGGCGGCATCCTCGATATGGGCGAACCGGCTCAACGTGCGATAGCGCTCATCGGCCCAGAACAACTCCTCCACCCAGTCGTACACCGGGATGAAATGGAAGTGGATCGGCAAGCCTGGCGAGTGGCCGAAGCGGCCGATGTACAGCCATTTGGGTTGCAGCGTCTGTTCGAGGATACGCTGCACCTTCGCCATCAGCCCGCCCATTTCCGCCAGCGCGGCTTCCGGCAGCTCGGCCAGGGAGCCCACCGGCTGCTGCGAACCGAGCATCAGGTAGCCCGGCAAGGCGGAAGCCAGATGGTGATTGAGCAGCCAGTGCTCGGTCTGGTGGATGACGTGGGTGGCGGGTATCTGCATCGACTGACGTCCGGCGAAACGGGACGCCAATCTAGCAGATGGAGGACTCAGGCGAGCGCGACCCAGCCGCGGAAGGCGAAGCCGACGTAGAAGGCCTCGATGCGGCTGAAGCCGGCTTCCCAGAGCAGCGCTTCGTCCTGCTCGGGAGTGAGGATGTTCAGGTGCGCGTCCACGGCGCTGCGAGCCTGCTGGGCGTTGACCGGTTCCATCCCCGAGCTGACGGCGAAATCGGCATAGCGCGACAGCCAGCGCGCCCGCTCGCCAGCACCCTGTGGCACACAGAGGTGCGCCGTGACGAGAGCCGCCCCGGGCTTGAGCCGGGCGTGAATTTCGCGCAGCACGCGCAGGCGTTCCGCCTCGGGCAGAAAGTGCAGGGTCAGCAGGCAGGCACCGCCGTCGAACGGGCCCGCGGGCGCGTCGTCGATATAGCCCTGCAGCAGGTCGGCGCGCCGGGCATTCGCCCCGAGCATCTGCGCCGCCACCGCGAGCATTTCGGCGGAGGGGTCGACGCCGGTAAAGCGCCAGGCTGGCTGGGCCTCGGCAAAAGCCTTGAGCTCCATGCCACCGCCGGCGCCGAGCACCAGCAGGTGGCCATCGCGCGGCGCATTTTCCGCCAGCAGGATGGCCGCCATGCGATGCAGGTCGAACAGCCCGGGGACGAAGCGCGGCGGGTTTTCCGCATAGCGCGCGGCGGCTTCGGGGTCGTGGAATGGAGCCATCAGTTCGGAGGGAGTCATGCAGAGTCCTTTCTGGTCAGTCGGCGGCGAACAGCTTCTTCAGCTCCCGCTCGCTCACAGCTTTGGCCATGGCCGTGAGAAACACCTTGAACAATAGCCCGCAGAACATCGCGGTGAGGGCGACGGTGAAGAAGGTCGCCACCAGCCAGTCGACTGGCGCCCAGCCGCTGGCGATCACTACCGGACGGTAGACCAGGGTGCCGGCGATCACCACCCAGTGGCTGAAGCAGTAGAAGCACTGGAACAGGTGGCCGACCTGCGGGTGCACCTTCCAGGCCAGGGCCCGCAACGGAGCGAAGAGTTCGGTCTGGGTGACGGTCATGGACAGTGCCGACGCGGCGATGGCCAGGGCCAGGCAGGTCCACAGCGCACCGGCCAGCGGTGAGTTCAGGAGATCGATCATGGGTGGGTTCCTGGTGGGTGTCGAATCTTTCGTTACTTTTAAAGTAACTTGATTGCCCACGCAGGGTCAACGCCGATCAGCGGACGGTGCTCATCGACCCGGGGTCAGCGGTCTGTGGGGTACAGCGCGGTGAAGCGCTCGGCGAGATCGGCCAGGGAGACCGCGCCCAGGCGTTCCAGAAGGATCGTGGTGGCCTGCTGCATGGCGTCCTGCAGCGCAGCGTTGACCACCTTTTCCACCAGGCAATCGGGGTGCACATTGTCGAAGCCCATGGCGAACAACCGCTCGCTGCCCACCGCGCGGTAGACATCCAGCAGCGTGACCTGGGCGAGGTCGCAGTCCAGCGTCCAGCCGCCGCCATGGCCCTTCTCCGAGCGCACGTAGCCCGCTTCGCGCAGGCCGCCCATGGTCCGCCGCACCACGGCCGGGTTGGTGCCGAGCATCTGGGCGATGCGCTCGGAGGTCACGGGCTGGTCGTCGCGGGCCATGTGCAGCAGCACGTGGAGCATGCGCGAGAGGCGGCTGTCGGTTCGCACGGCGGGGTCTCGAAGGGAAATGCGCCTGCATCATCGCACCCCGCCACCGCGCGGTTCAAACCCGTCTGCCACTGGAATTGCCACGGGAATGGGCGACAATGGCGGTCACCCACCCTCTCCGCCGCGCCGCGAGCCTCCCGACCATGAATGATCTTTCCATCCAGCTGGTGCAGACCGGCCCTGAACACCAGGACCTGATCCGCAATCTCTACCAGTACTACGCCTACGAGTCGTCGGACTGGGAAGACGAGGACGTGGAGGTCGATGGCCGTTTCTACGTGCACGAGGAGCATCTCGCGCGCTACTGGAGCGAGCCGGAGTGGAGCGCCAACCTGATCCTCGCCGACGGCTTCATTGCCGGCTTCCTGCTGGTGGAAGGCAGCGAGCTGCCGGGCATCGACGCGCTGGAGCTGTCGGACCTGTTCGTGCTGAAGAAGTATCGCCGCCTGGGTATCGGCCGCGCCCTGGCCAACCAGGTACTGCTGGGCAATCCCGGCCCCTGGCTGGTGCGTTTCTACGCCCAGGACGAGGTGGCGGCGGCCTTCTGGAAAGCCGTGTTCGCCGACCTGCCGCGCCCGGTACAGAGCATAGAGCCGGGGGACGACCCACAATTGGTGAGCTACCTGATCAGCCCGGTCGCCCACTGAAGGCCTGTTCTTCAGGATCAGTCTTCTGTCATTTCCGATCATTGAGCGACCCGCCGGCCCGGCCGTATCGTCCTGAGCGAACAACAAGAAGCTCAGGAGCTACTCCCGTGACCGCACTGAACCTGCACCCCAAGGCCGCCGCTTCGCTGGCCAGCTGGCACCAGATGGTGGCTGCCAAGAACCTCTCCAACCTGCCGCAACTGCTGGCGCCCAACGCGCTGTTCCGCTCGCCCATGGCGCACACGCCCTACCCCGGCGCACCCGTGGTCTCTACCATCCTCAACACCGTGCTGCAGGTGTTCGAGAACTTCACCTACCACCGCGAACTGGCCACCGGCGACGGCCTGAACGTCGTGCTGGAGTTCAGCGCCACGGTCAGCGGCAAGGAACTCAAGGGCATCGACATGATCCGCTTCGACGAAGACGGCAAGATCATCGAGTTCGAGGTGATGGTCCGCCCACTCAGCGGCCTGCAGGCACTGGGCGAGGAAATGGGCCGCCGCCTGGCGCCCTACCTGGCGGCAGCCAAGGCGCAGACCGCCAAGAGCTGATTGCCCGGCCGGGGGATTTCTGCTGGGATGAGCCATCACCCGCATCAAGGAAATCCCCCATGGCCTCCTATGAGGAACTGTTCTCCATCGGCGAAAGCTTCGATGCCTTCGTCGCCCACGGCCTGCCCGACGAGATCGCCGGCGTGCGCAAGGTCCGCCAGCAACTGGCCGAGCCCGGCACGATCGGCGCCAATACCCTGCGCCGCATCCAGGCCATCCAGGGTCGCTACCGCCTGCTGATCGCCGGCGAGATGTGGTGCCCGGATTGCCAGATCAACGTCACCGTGATGAACCATCTGCAGCGCCTGCAGCCACGCGTGGAACTGGCCGTGATCAGCAAGGGCCGCGCCGAGGATGACCTGCGCGAGCGCATGGCGCTGGAGCGTATCCTGATTCCCGTCGTCCTGGTGCTGGATAGCGATTTCCAGCCGGTGGGACAATTCATCGAACGGCCGCAGGAGGTGGTGGCCGGCGGTGATGCGCTCAAGCCGGCCTACCGCGCGGGCGAATATCTGGAGAGCACGCTGACGGACCTGCTGGAGCTGTTCGAAAAAGCCGAAGGCCGCGCTTGAGCAAGCCTTGCCCATACGTAGGGCGGATAACGCTAACGCGTTATGCGCCCTACAACCCTGAAGCCGCCAGCCCGCCTTGAAATAAACATGGAAATGCCATTGTAGGATGGGTGGAGCGAAGCGATACCCATCAACGGAGTTGCCGGTAAATCGCTGGGTATCGCTTCGCTCCACGCCATCCTACGAAAGCACCGAAGGCCATTGGCACACCAGTGAAATCACAGGCAAGGAAAAGCCCCGCGATGCGGGGCTTTTTCGTTCAGGCCAGGCGGCTCACATCGAGTACTTCACCGTGAACATCAGGTTGCGTGGCTCACCGTAGTTCAGGTTGCCGAAGCTGATGCCGCTGTAATAGTACTTGTCGAAGATGTTGTTGAAGTTCACCCGGGTGTCGATGTTCTCGTTGACCTTGTAGCCGAGCATGGCGTTGGTCACCGTGTAGCCGCCCTGCTGGAAGCCGGTGGTGGTGTCCTCGGTCTGGCTCTGGGTCACCAGGTTGCCGCCGACGCGCCATTGGTGCAGCTCGCCCGGCAGGGTATAGCTGGTGGCGAGCTTGAACAGGTGGCGCGGCTTGCTCGGGTCGAATTGCTTGCCGACGTTATCCTCGTTGCTGTCGTGCTTGTACTTGGCGTCGACGTAGGTGTAGCCGGCCATGGCCTGCCAGTTCTCGGTGATCGCGCCGCTGACTTCCATGTCCACGCCCTGGCTGCGCACCTTGCCCGAGGCGCGCGAGCAGTAGATCGAGGTTGGCGAGCTGGGGCACGGCGAGGGGCCGCTGGTGTCGTCGGTGGCGCGGTTTTCCTGGTCGATCTGGAAGATCGCCAGCTGGGTGTTCAGCGCACCGCCGAAGTGCTCGCCCTTGAGGCCGATCTCGTAGTTCTTGCCGGTGATCGGGTCAAGCAGGCTGCCGCTGGAATCGAAGCTGCTCTGCGGCTTGAAGATGTCGGTGTAGCTGGCATAGACCGAGTACACGTCGTTCAGGTCGTAGACCACGCCGGCGTAGCGGGTGACGTTGCGAGTGACCTTCTGGGTGCCGGTGTCGTTGTGCGGGTCGGCCTCGTACCAGTCCAGGCGCCCGCCGAGAATGACCTTGAGCGGGTCGGCGAGGTTCAGGCGAGTGGTGACATAGGCGCCCTTCTGCTCCTGGTCGAGCTTCATGTTCCAGAGATTCATATCGATGGTCGGCTTCTGCACCGAACCCGGGTCCCACTTCGTCGGGTCGAACGGGGTCACCGGCGAGCCATCGTTGTAGCTCAGGTCGCCCCAGCCGCCGTGGCCGTCGAAGCGCTCTTCGCGGTAGCTGCCGCCGAACACCAGTTCGTGCTCGCGGCCGAAGGCCTGGAACGGGCCGTTGGCGAAGGCGTCGTAGCTCTGGTGGTCGTCGGTGTAGGCGTACTTGCCCGGCCCCATGGTCATGCTCGGGCAGCCTTCGGTGTAGTAGCAACTGTTGTACAGGCCGAGCATGTCGATGCGCGCCCACAGCTTGTCGGCGGCCACCTTCATCTGCCAGCCGTTGTCGAAGCGGTGCACCACATCACCGAACAGGTGGGTGGTGGTGGTATCCCAGTAGGACCAGTCGGCGCCGTAATAATCGGAGCGCTTGAGGTCCAGGTGGCGACCGCCCAGCGGTGCCGGCAGGCCCACCCAGTTGTCGTTCTTGTTGTCGTTCTGGTAGGACGCGCCCAGGGTCAGGGTGGTGTCCGGGTTCAGGTCGGCTTCGGTGATGCCATAGAGCACGCCGCGTTCACCGCTGACCACGTCCTGGAAGCTGTCGCGGGTCTCGTAGGCGGCCACCGCGCGTCCACGCAGGGTGCCTTCGCTGTTCAGCGGGCCGGAGACGTCGACCTGGCTGCGGTAGCGGTCCCAGGTGCCGGCGCTGCCTTCCAGGCTCATGTGGAAGTCCTGGGTCGGGCGCTTGCGCACCATGTTCACCGCGGCGGCCGGGTTGCCAGCGCCCTGCATCAGGCCGGTGGCGCCGCGCACCACTTCGACGCGGTCGAACATCGCCAGGTCCGCCGCTGAAATCACGTCCTGGGTGTAGGTGGAAATGCTGGTGGCGAGGCCGTCGTACATGATGTTGTCGACGTCGAAGCCGCGCGCGGCGTAGCTCACCCGCGCCGGCCCGTACTGCTGCACGGTCATGCCGGTGACGCCGCGGATCGCGTCGTCGAGGTCCTGCATGTTCTGGTCTTCCATCTGCTGGCGGGTGACCACGCTGACCGACTGCGGCGTCTCGCGGACGGTCATGTTCAGCTTGGTGGAAGTCTGCATCACACCGGTGGTGTAGGAACCGGTGCCTTCGGTGGTACCCGGCGCCACGCTGGCGGCGCCGACGATTTCGGTGGCGCCCAGGTCGACGCTGTCATTGCCTGCTGCACCGCTGCGCGCGGTACCGCTGACCTGCGCGCTGTTGCCGTCGACCGTGCCCTGCAGGCCGCTGTCCGCCAGCAGACGGTCGAGTGCCTCGCTCGGCTCCATGTTGCCCTTGAGTGCCGGCGCGCCAACCTTGGCGATCTGGGCACGATCATAGGAAATCCGCATTCCACTTGCGGACTGCAATTGCTCCAGGGAAGCGGCCAGGGGCTGCTTGGGCAGGTCGATGGCCACGGGGGCGGCGACCGCGGAGAGAGCAAAGCTGGAGAGACCGAGCAGGAGCGCTCCCGACGCTACGTCTTTCATCTGCTGAAGGATCCTTGGTGCGAGGTTTTGCGCTCTGGCGGCGCAATGACTCGGGTTGGCGAATGCCAGCGTGGTGGTACGCCGGCGAGGGAGCCAAAGTGTATGCAGATGTAAATTCTTTGTAAATGCGAATTGTTTGTATCTTAAATCGTATCGATAGCATCCTGGTCTTCGCCTTGTCCGACGCTGCACCATCATGCAAAAACGCTGCGGCTGGGCACGGTGTGGGAGCGGACTCTTTCCGCGATGGCCTCGCCCAGCTCCTTGCCCCGTGGAGCGGTGATGAATCGATCGCGGACAAAGTCCGCTCCTACGCGCGGGCATAAAGTTTCGTAGGGCGGATAACGCTGGCGCGTTATCCGCCCTACCTTCTGTTCGCGAGCAAGCTCGCTCCTACAAAGAGCGCACACTGCAGACCCTGTAGGAGCGAGCTTGCTCGCGAACCGCACGGCACAGGGCAGGCCAATCGCGGACAAAGTCCGATCCTACGCGCGGGCCTGAAGCATGAACTCGATGAACGCCCGCACCCGCGACGGCACATGGCGCGCGTGGGGGTAGATCAGCAGGAATGGCCGTGTCGTCTGGCCGAAGTCTTTCAGCACTTCCACCAGCTCGCCTCGCTCAAGCTCCTCCTGCACGGTGAAGCGATAGGCCTGCATCAGCCCTCCCCCGCACTTGGCCAGGGTGGCGGTGGCCAGGTAATCCTCCAGCACCGTGAGGCTGCCGGATGTCTCGATCTCGACAGGCTTGCCGTCGACCCGGAATGACCAGGGCACGCGCCGCCCGGTACTGGGCAACTCGAACTGGATGCACTCGTGATGAACCAGGTCCGCCGGCGTCTGCGGCGTACCGGCGCGTGCCAGGTACCCGGGCGTGGCGACGATCACGTTCTCCGCGTCTTCCAGACGCCGCGCCACCAGGCTGGAGTCCGCCGGGTCGCGGCCACGGATGGCCAGGTCGTAGCCCTCGTTGGCGAAATCGATGTTGCGGTTGCTGACCTGCACATCCACCAGCACCTGCGGGAAGCGCCGGCGGAACTCGGGCAGTAACGGAAACAACCGATAGTGCGCATAGGGCGTGGGCACACTGATGCGCAGGCGCCCGGAAACGATGCTCTGACCGCCGCTGACAGCGCGCTCGGCATCCACCAGCTGAGTCAGCGCCTGGCGGCATTGCTCGAAGTAGTTGCGGCCGTCATCGGTCAGGCGCATCTGCCGCGTGGTGCGCACGAACAGCCGAACGCCCAGGCGTTGCTCCAGCCGCGCCACCGAGCGGCTGACCGCCGCCGGGGTGATGCCGGCCTGGTTGGCGGCGGCGGTGAAGCTGCCGGTTTCCGCGGCGAGGCAGAACAGCTCGATGCTGCCCAGTTGCAGATCGTCGAAGTGGCGCGTCATGGCACGGCTCGATTAATTACATGAGGTATCAATTCAAATACCATGGACCTCATTTTTCAAGCAGCGAATGCCGCCTAGATTGGCCTCCAAGACGCGGGCACACCGCCCCGCTCCTCTCTCGGAGAATCCACCATGAGCAAGACCGTCATCGTCACCGGCGCTTCCAGCGGCCTCGGCTTCGCCATCGCCAGCGCCTACCTGGAACGCGGCTACAACGTGGTCGGTAACGCCCGTACCCAGGCGCGCCTGGAGGAAGCCGCAGCCAAGCTGGGCAACCCTCACAACTTCCTCGCCGTGGCCGGCGACATCGCCCAGGCGGATACCGCCAGCCGCCTGTTTGCCCAGGCCATCGAGGCCTTCGGCCAAGTGGATATCCTGATCAACAATGCCGGCATCTTCACTCCCAAGCCGGTCATCGATTACACCGAGGAAGAGGTAAACGCCATCGTCGGCACCAACCTGCTGGGCTTCTTCTACCCGTCCCAGGCGGCCGCACGGCATATGTCGGCCAAGGGTTGCGGGCACATCGTCACCATCACCGCGTCCATCGCGATGCAGCCCAATGTGAAAGTCCCGGCCTTGCTGCCGGTATTGATCAAGGGCGGCCTGAACAGCGCGGTGCGCGGGCTGGCCCTGGAGCTGGCGGCTTCCCACGTGCAGGTCAATGCCGTGGCGCCGGGGATCATCGAAACCCCGCTGCACGCCGATGACGAAGGCGTGCGTGCCTTCCTCCGTGGTCTGTCGCCCAGTGGCAAGATCGGCAGTCCGCAGGATATCGTCGACGCCGTGCTCTACCTGACCGACTCGACCTTCGTCAGCGGAACCATCCTCAACGTCGACGGTGGCGCCACCACCGGCGTCTGGTAAGGCCCCATCGCACAACAACGGAGAAACGAAATGCCCTATGTGAACATCCAGGTCACCGATGAAGGCGTCACCGCCGACGAGCGCCGCCAGCTCATCGAAGGCGTTACCGAACTGCTCGAGCGCGTACTGCGCAAGCCGCCGTCCACCACCTACGTGGTGATCCAGGAAATCGCCACTGACAGCTGGGGCGTGGGCGGCAAGACCGTCGCCGAGCTGAAGGCACAAGGCAAGCACGGCAGCAACTGACCCGGCGGGCACGTCGGGGGCCCGCCAGGGCTTCCGACGCTTGCCATGCACCAAGCTGGTGCTGCTAGGATCGGGAGCCCACCCGCTCCCTCCGACAGCCGAGGCATGGAATGCTCGCCGCGCTCAAGCGTTATCCGCTACAGGTCAACCTGCTGCTCAGCGGCACTTTCCTGCTGACCATGGGCAGGGCAATCACCCTGCCCTACCTGGTGATCTACCTCTCGACCACGTTCGACCTTCCCGTCAGCCGCATCGGCCTGATCATGGGCGGCGCCCTGTTCGGCGGCTCATTGCTCAGCCTCTACGGCGGCTTCCTGATCGACCGCCTGCCCGGCTTCCGCCTGATCCTCGGTTTCGGCAGTTGCTTCGTCGCGGCCTTCGCCGGCATGCTGCTGACCAGCCAGCTGTGGCTGTTCTTCCTGTTCCTGCTGGGCTTCAACTTCGCCTATTCGGTCACCGACGTGGTGGTGAAGACCATCTTCGGCCGCCTGTTGCCCGCCGCCGAGCAGGGCCGCGCATTTTCCATCCGCTACACGCTGATCAACCTCGCCTACGCCATCGGCCCCTTCATCGGCGCCGCCCTGGCGCAGTGGCACACGCATGTTCCCTTCATGCTGTCCGCAGCCCTGGGAGGCCTGTTCCTGCTGGCCTTCCTGCGCTATGGCGACCGTGACATGCGCCCGGCAGAAGGCGTGGCGCCGCCCTCGTTCATCGCCGTCATGGGCGTGCTGGCCAAGGACCACCGGCTGATGTACTTCACCATCGGCGGCGTGCTCACCGCCGTGGTGTTCGGTCAGTTTTCCGCCTACCTCTCGCAATACCTGGTGGCCACCGGCACGGCGGAATACGCCTACCGGGTGATCCAGACGCTGCTCGGAGTCAACGCGGTAACGGTGATCGCCCTGCAGTACCTGCTGGGCAAGCGCATCGGCAACCAGCACCTGCAACGCTGGCTGATCGTCGGCCTCGGCCTATTCGTGCTGGGCATCGTCGGCTTCGGCCTGTCCCACAGCCTCTGGCACTGGGGACTGGCCATGGTGGTGTTCACCCTGGGCGAGATCATCGTGATCCCCGCCGAGTACATGTTCATCGACCGCATCGCCCCGCCACACCTGCGCGGCGTGTACTACGGCACGCAGAACCTGGCCAACCTCGGCGGCGCCTTCGGGCCGATCCTGGTGGGTTGCTTCCTGACACTGTTCGCGCCGCACTGGGTGTTCGTCATGCTCGCTGCCTTCATCGTCGGCGGCGGCGTGTTCTACGTGATCGGCTCCAACCTGAGCCAGCGCGCCACCGGGGCTTGACCTCAAGTCCGGTTGAACCCGGATGCTGGGCTCCATCGACACTTTCGAGGAGCCCGGCATGTCCCACTTCATCGCCACCCTGCTGCACATCACCGCCATCGGTATCGGCGCCACCCTGCTGATGGATGGCTGGGCGCTGCTGCGCAAACACCTGCTGGGCATGCCTTCGCTGGACTATGCCCTGGTCGGCCGCTGGGTCGGCCACATGCCGCGCGGGCGCTTTCGCCACCCGGCCGTTGGCAAGGCCGCGCCGATCGCCGGCGAGCACGCACTGGGCTGGAGCGTGCACTACCTCACCGGCGTCCTGTTCGCCGCGCTGCTGGCCGGCGCCACGGGCCGCGACTGGCTGTGTGCACCCACGCTGCTGCCCGCCCTGCTGCTCGGTGCGGCGACGGTGCTGATGCCCTTCCTGCTGATGCAACCGGCGTTCGGCCTGGGTATCGCCGCCGCGAAAACGGCCCATCCCGGCAAGGCGCGCTTCCACAGCATCCTGACCCACCTGATATTCGGCGCGGGGCTGTACCTGGCCGCGCAGATCGGCCTGCTGTTACCGGCGACCTGCGCCAACTGAATCGCCGGACTACCCTTGCAGCGAACCCATCGCCGCGCAGGAAGCCAGCGAATGAGCCGAATCCTCATTGCCGATCCACAACCCTTCATTCGTGCTGCCCTGCGCCAGCGCCTCGTCGCAGCCGGACACGAGGTGGTCGGCGAAACAGGGGACGGTCGCGATGCGCTGGGGTTGGTGCAGAAGCTGCACCCGGACCTGCTGATCCTCGACCTGGACCTGCCGCGCCTGGGCGGGCTGGAAATGCTGCGACGCTTCCGCAGCACTTCCCCGCGGCAGAAGACGCTGGTGTTCACCCATCTCTCCGGGGCCTATTACCAGGGCCTGTGCCTGAATGCCGGCGCCTCGGGGTTCGTCCACAAGAGCGACCTGCCCGAGGAGCTCGATGAAGCCGTGAAGCTCGTGCTCAGCGGGCGCAAGGTCTTTCCCGCGCGCCTGCCGGCGGACCTGGGCGACCACGAAAGCGCCGGAGCCACGGCCGAGAGCATCACACCCCGGGAACTGACCGTGCTGCAGTACCTGGCACAAGGCTATCGGGTCAAGGACATCGCCGAGCAACTGGCGATCAGCGACCGCACCGTCAGCACCTACAAGACCCGCCTGCTGGAGAAGACCCAGACCGATTCGCTGATCGATCTGGTACAAGCCGCCAGGCAGCGCGGCCTGCTGGACGACGGTGTGATCCGCGACCTCGTCCGCGTCCCCGGCCCGCAACCGCAGACGCCCGGGCGTCTGGCCCAACTGCTGGAGATCCTTCCCAACCCGGTCAGCCTGTGGAGCCTCGAAGGCACCCTGCTGGCCTGCAATCCGCGGTTCGCCGAGTTCTACGCCAAGAGCGAGGCAGAGATGCTGGGCGCCAGCATCTTTTCCATGGGCCTGGTCGACTCGCAACACATCCAGCAGGCACGCAGGGAGTTTTTCAAGGGCGCCGCTTCGAGCGAGCCGTTCACACTGATCGTCAACGCGCACAACGATACGGAGCAACGCATCGTCCGCCTGATCGGCGTCCCCATGAAGGAAGAGTCGGGCAACCCCATCGGCATCCTGATCTCCTCGGTCGACATCACCGAACACGAGCGCTACGTAGAGCAATTGCAGGAGTCCAAGGCCTACCTCGAGTCCCGCTACAGCAGCCGCACAGGATTCCTCCTGACCTCGGGCCGGGACCTGCTCGCCGAGCTGGACTCGCTGGAGGCGCTGCTTGTCGCGAGCCGCGCCCGGCATCCGGAGGATGCGGCCCTGAACCAGTCCAACGCGCACATGGGCAAGATGCGCGACAAGATCGAAGTGCTCCTGGAACTGACTCGCCTGGAACAGGGCAATGTGTTGACCATCCCGCAATCGGAGAATCTCAACGAACTGACGCTCCAGGCGCTGCACGCCGTCAACCCGCCGGTGCCGTTGCACCCTTGTGCTGATGCGCCCTGGGGATGGATCGACGCCAACCGCTACCTGCGGCTGAATCAGGTGCTGCTACGCAGCTTCGACAAGGCCGGCCTGCCGCCACTGGAGGTCACCGCCGACTGCCAGCCCCTGCCCCACGGCGAGTTGCACTGGCAACTGACATTCCGCGCGGTGCAGGCGGAGGACGTGCAGTCGAACCTGGTCGACATCGAGCAACAGGCGCGCATTCAGCTCGCACACTGGTTGTGCCGCCTGCTCGGTGGAGAACTCACCCTGGGCAGCGCGGTCGATGCCGCTGTCGCGGCATGGATTCAGCTCAAGCTTGCCAAAGGCAGCCCGCGCTTCTAGCCCGCACACTACAACCCTGTCGGGCTCCCGGCAGCGGCGCTTGCAGTCTGCAGGAGCACGCCACTGACGCGAAGCGCGGGAGTGACTTGCTCAGGCAAATGACTGCCGAAGCTCAGGCGTGCTGCATCCCGGCGCGCTTGAGCAACTGCTTGCAGCGCTCGGACAGGTGCACCACCCGCAAATGCTTGCCGGCCTTGGTGTAGCGTTCGCGCAGGGTCATCAGCGCGGTGATGGCCGAATAGTCGACGAAGCTCAGGTGCGCGCAATCCAGGGTCACCTGCTGCGGGTCATTCGCCGGGTCGAACTGGTTGAGGAACGGCGTGGTGGAAGCGAAGAACAGCGTGCCGTGAACACGGTACAGCTTGCTGCCGTCGGCCTCGTCGTGGATGTCCGCGTACAGCTCGCGGGCGTGCTTCCAGGCGAAGTCCAGCGCCGCCAGGATGATGCCGCAGAACACGGCCATGGCGAGGTCGGTGGCAACCGTGATGGCGGTCACCGCGATGATCACCAGCACGTCGCTCAGCGGCACCTTGTTCAGCACCCGCAGCGAAGCCCAGGCGAAGGTCTGCTGCGACACCACGAACATCACGCCCACCAGCGCCGCCAGCGGGATGCGTTCGATCAGCGGCGAGAGGAACAGCACGAAGAGCAGGATCATCACCCCGGCCACCACACCGGAGAGCCGGCCACGGCCGCCGGAACTCAAGTTGATCACGGTCTGCCCGATCATCGCGCAACCGCCCATGCCGCCGAACAGCCCCGAGACGATATTGGCGCCGCCCAGGGCAACGCATTCGCGGTCCGGGAAGCCACGGGTCTCGGTGATCTCGTCAGTGAGGTTGAGGGTCAGCAGGGTTTCCAGGATACCGACCATGGCCATGAGGAAGGCGTAGGGGGCGATGATTCCGAGGGTTTCCAGGGTCCACGGAACCTGCGGCAAGGCGAATGGCGGCAGGCCTCCGGCAATGTGCGCCATGTCGCCGAGGGTGCGCGTCGGCAGGTTCAGCAGATAGACCAGCAAGCCCACGCCGAGGATCGCCACCAGCGCCGGCGGCACCGCGCGAGTCAGCTTCGGCAGCCCGTAGACCACCGCCATGGTCAGCGCCACCAGGCCCAGCATGACGTACAGCGGGTTACCGCTGAGCCAATGCTCGCCGTCCTTGAAGTGTTCGAGCTGGGCCAAGGCAATGACGATCGCCAGGCCGTTGACGAAGCCCAGCATCACCGGATGCGGCACCATGCGCACCAGCTTGCCCAGGCGCAGCAGGCCGAACAGGAGCATCACCACCCCGCCCAGCAGCACGGTCGCCAGCAGGTACTGCACGCCGTGCTGCACGACCAGCGCGACGATCACCACCGCCATCGAACCGGCAGCGCCGGAGACCATGCCGGGGCGGCCGCCGAACAGCGCGGTGAGGGTGCAGAGGATGAAGGCGCCGTACAGCCCCATCAGCGGGTTGAGGTGGGCGACCAGGGCGAAGGCGATGCACTCGGGCACCAGCGCAAAGGACGTGGTCAGTCCGGCCAGGACATCGGCACGCAGGCGGGCGGGTTTCATTTTTCTACTCGGAACGGGGACTTCGAAGGGCCGGCAATGGTACGGAAAACCGCCCCGTCGAACCAGCTCGCGTCCGCCTGCTACCAAACAGCCCACCCCCTCCCGCCATAATCCGCGCGACAGCCTATCGATTCATCAGGACGATGCGACGGCCGTCAAATAGCGCAAACCGTCACTTGCAGTTACGCACCAAGGCTTGGCAGATCGGGAGATCAAATAATTCCATCTCGACCTTTAACCGCTTTGCTCGTCCATGAATATTGGCTTCTCCCATCACCAGCGCGGAGCCAAGCAGAAATCCCATGAACAGCATGAGCCCAACGATGGCGCCTGGCAGCGGATCTTTGAGAATAAGCATGACCCAGACGAGCACTCCAGTTACGAACGCAAGCCAGGCATAACTCGACAGGAACCAGAAAACGAAGCAATCCCAACCATTGAATTTGGCGGTAATCGAACCATCGTCAGCAGTATCAATAAAGCGAGCCATACCCTTGAGTTCGTTGGGAGAAAGGAACCCTTCCCGGCACAGATGACTTAGAGCGAGAACATGTCGCCAGCCTGCTCTGACGCCTGTTGCCGACTGAAACGCCTCCAATTCACCCAATTGATGCAACAGACCCGAGACTTCTGAGAACTTACCAACACTCTCAATCAGCGCCTGGACTCTCCTGTAGCGCCGATGGGGAATGACGGCATGATCCCTTAGTAAGCGATATCCCCGCGCCCACGCCCTCCCGACATAGGCTGCAAACAGAGCCCATAACACCCAGTGCCACTGATCACCGAATAACGCCCTCGCCTTCTCAATCATTTCCAGAGTCAGACTGATCCGCTGTTCCATCCTATCTACCTCCCTTGTCGGCTCTCACCGGTTAATGCTCGAACTCTTTCGCCCTGCAAGACCTCCAGCGGCAGCTCGAAATCCCGCAGTTTCAGCAAGGCCAACGGCCCGGCACCGCGTTGAGTCCGCATCTCCCAGGTCAGCGGAATGCCATCCGGTGCCGCCAGCACAACCTGATAGATCGAACTGTCACCCGCCAGCGGTGTGACCCTGGCCTGCTCCAACAGGCGGATCAATGCCCAGCCGCCTGGATAGTCGCCATACAAGCGGGCGCCTGCCCTGATGCTGCTCCAGGTCAGTGACACACCTGGGTGATCATTCGGGCTCGGCCAGGTAAAGGCCCGCCAGCTTTCCATCTGGTTGAAGTACTCCAGCCGCTCGCCATCGATGATCAACTGCGTCTCCACCAGATCACGCACCGGCTTGGCCTTGAGTTGGAAATCCAGGCGCATGGCACCATCGGAATACAGCGTATCGGCCAGTTCCCCCAGTCGATTGATCGCCCCCAGGAAGGCCGGGCTGACCCGCACTCCCTGACTGTCGCCCGCCACCGGCACCCAGCGCTTGCCCTGCTTGCGCAATACCCCACCCAGTTCCTCGGCGATGAACCGGTCGATACTCCCGCCCGAGCGAATCATCTGTCCCAACAACGGCAGCGGGGCATCCGCCCCTGCGGCGACAAAGGGGTAGCGGCCGGCAAAAGCACGCTGCCAGTCAGCCACAATTGCCTGTTGCCAGCGGCGATTCAGGTCATTTGCCGAGGACTGCATCACCCCCGACCAGGCCTGGTCCAGGGGCAGCACGAAGAGGTTCTGGGCAAAGGCCGCCAACGGTTTGCCAAGGCTTTGCGCAACCACCTGGCCATAGTCACGGGTGTCGAGGGTGAGCCCCTGGAAAGTGGCCTGCGCCAGGGCCTGGGCCATCGCCCGTGGATCGGCCGCGTTCTCGACCTGCTGCAAGCGGGTGCGGGCCTGGGTGACGTGCGCGAGATAAGCCGGCAGACTGACCTGACCATTGCCTGCGGCTGCCCTCTTCCCCTGCAGCGTCAGCAGGGGGCCGAACACCGGCTCCATTGGTGACAGCGCTGCCGGAGCCCCCGCGACAGGGTCGCTGTCCTTGCGCGAACCGCGCTCTCCCTCCTCCGCGGCACGCCCCTGATAGGCCAGCGCCTGCATCAGTGCCAGCAGCGGCGAGCGCCGTGTGTCGGCCAGCAGGCTCAACTGCTCGATAGCCTCGGCCTGGCTGCCTGCCTTGCGCCAGCGAATGCTGTTGAGAAAGCCCAGCCAGGCCTGGCTGTAGTCGCTGAAGTAGCGCGACGTCAGCCGCGCCTTGAGCGCCTCCGGTTGCACGTCAGGGGCCAGTGGATGCTGCGGGTCACTGAGTACCCAGTCGAGCTCTTCATGGCGCGCTTCGGCGATCCGGCCGATGGCCTCGCGCAGGTAGCCGTCCCACGCCTGCCGGGTCAGCGCGCCGGGTACGCGGATGGACGTAGCGAACAATCTCGTGGCATCGCTCTCACCACTCAGGCCAGCCAGCTCCAGGTCGACGAACTGATTGCCCGCCTCGTCGAGCAAACGTTGGTACAGCGCCTGCTCCACCGCGGGTTGATCGAGTTGGCCCAGCAGCGTCTGCCGCGCCTGCGCGATCACCTGGGCGTCGGGGGCGATCCGCCACTGCGGATGCCCCGACAGGTGCCGCGCATAGAAGGCCCACAGGCCCGGGGCCAAATCCTGCCAGCGTGCCGGCTGCACTCCGGGGCGGGCGACAGTCGCCGCCTCCAGCTGCCTGGCCAGGAATTCCGCATCGGCCTTCTCCGGCTGCGCCAGCATCAGGTAGGCCTTGAGCTGATCGCGGGCGCTGGCCGCCCCCGCGTTCAGCTCCGGGCTGTCCGGTGGCAGGTTCGCCAGCGCGCTCAGGCGTTGCTCCAGGCTGCGCGCCGCCTCATCACGCATGAGCCGGTTATTGGCCTGGGTGAAGCGCGGCCACAGCGCCACCAGCAACGCGTCGTTCTGGCTCAGGCCAAAGCGCTGGTACCAGGGCACGCCGCTCTCCTGGCGCTGTTCCAGGCGGGTCATGAGGCGGGTCAGTTGATCGAGCGCCGTCAATTGCGCGTCGAGTTCCGTGGATGTGTTCAGCGTCGCCAGCGCCGCTTCCGCCGAGGCGACTTGGCTGCGATTGCTGGCGAAGGACAGCAGCAAAGCCACCGCGCACAGGCCTGCCAAACCCAGTGCCGCCACCTGTACGCCACGCAGCCAGGTCCAACCGAAACGACGCCCGCGCGTCTGGCGATCCTCGATAATGGCCTTCCAGGTCGGCACCGACCACCAGGAGTTGCTGGCTGCGCCCTCGTTGGCAGGCCTGTGCGTCAGGCTGAACAGCAAACCGCGCAACGGCAGGCCATGGGCGAGCCGCGGCAACAACGCCGCTAGCGCATCGCGCCAGCGGGCGATACCGAACGCATCCAGGTCGCGGGACAGGCGCAACAGGAAGTCCCGACTGCTGACCGCTCTCATGTGTTCCAGGCCCTGATTGCGCAACGGAGCCAGCAATCGGCGCAACTCAGTTTCGATCCGCTGCGCCGAAGCGTCAGGCGGCAGCAGGCAACCCACCGCGGGGCTATTCCGACCGGGCCGTTCCCACCTGCTGGTGCACACTTGCCAGAGGTACAGGGGCGCCTGCCAGCGCATTCGACGCGCCAGTGACTGCAGTTGACGTGTACCGAGGTCCAGCGCGCCTGGCTTGTCCGTCTGCTCCGCGCTCACTGCCCAGACAATGCCATCCAGCGGCCGTCGCCAGGACAACTCGCGCAAGTGCTTCGGCCAGTCGCTTTCCCAGCGTCCTTGCACAGGGCCGCCCCATAGCAGCAGCGCGCCCTGCCCCTCCTGCCAACCGCCGTTGGCGGCCAGGCCCGGCGCCACCGAGTCGATCTCATCCGCCTCCCCCACTACCAGCAATACGCGCACGTGGCGGCGCCAGAAGCGACCGTGGTTGAATTGCAGCGCCTCGCGCACGGCAGGTAGCGGCGGAGGTTCCCTGGCGTCTTTGGCAGCGCCTAGATGCACTACCGGCGGCGCCTGTTGGCGCACGCGTTCGCTGATGCTCAGTTGCTTCAGTGCCCAGCCGCTGGAGGTCAGCACGAGCAGAAAGCTCCAGGCGATACCCGCGTCGATGGCTAGCTGTTTCAGTGCCTCACGGCTAGCCACGCGCTGCGGTTCAGCGAACCACCAGATGATGGCCCCCAGCAGAACCAGCAAGGCCAGTGCGAGGCCCAATAGCAACAGGGTGCGCCAGAGCACCGGCGGCTTGACGTCAGGCGTGCTCATTGGCCGGGCTCGCTATACCAAGTATCAAGGGATGCTCGCTATCCTTTGCCAGCCAACCGCAGGGCTTGCCCTGCTGCTGCGCATACAGCGCGGCGAGGCTCTGTACCACCATGGCTTCAAGATCGTCGAGTCGCCCCCAGTGGGCGTCCTGAGTCACACCTGCCAGACGCCAGTCCAGCTCCGTCACCTCGGCGTGGGCAAAGGCCACGCAGGCATCGGGCGCCTCTTCCACGCGGCTCTGCCGGCAGGCCTGTTCGGCCACTGCATGGAGTTTGTCGCCACCGACGGCGTACCACTCACCCCGGCTCAGTTGTGCGCCCTGCCCTGGGCGCCCGAGCAGCCAGAGCAGCGCGGCCTCGCCCGCCGGCGATGCTTGCTGCTTGTCTGCCGGAAGCGAGCGGACACCAGCACAGAGGATGCGCGCATCCTGCGGCGCACGCTGCAGGCGCTCGATGATGGTCTCCAGGGTTTTCTGCCCTTGCCAAGGCTCCGGCAGCGCCGGCAGCGGCAAGTCGGGGCAATGGGGGGCCATATCCGCCAGCAACGCCTGCCAGGCAGCCTCTGAACCCTGCCAGTAGCAAGCCAGCGGCGCGTTGGCCAGCGTGGCCGGCAACTGCTCGCGCCATTGCTGGGCAAGCAACTGGGCGAGTTGCACCTCGCGCTCTGCGCGGTCGTTGGCAAACACCGAGAGCAGGCGTAGCGCGCTGGCCTCGCCCTCCGGAACCGGCTCCGGCGGGCGCAACTGCCCGGCGAGCAGTTGTTGCCAATGTTCAGCGGTGCTGCCGGCCGGCCCCAGGAGCAGGCTATCGCACAGACTTACCCGCTGGCGGTGTCGCACCCACCAGACACGTTCGACCCGTGCCACTTCCTGGTCATAGAGGTAAGCGTTATGTCGATTCAGTCGGTAATGCAGCGTCCGCAGCGACAAGGCCAGCAACCACACCAGCAATACCGCAGCCGCGAGCAACGCAGCCACGCGTGGCTCTATGAAAGGCCGCAGCAATACCCCGGCGGCGCCCAGCAATGCCAGCAAGGTCGTACCAGCGGCCAACCAGCGGCCGTAGGCCGGCGCACTCGCTGTAGGGTAGGCATCGAACTGTGGCGGTGCGTTCATAGCTCGACCTGGGTATCGGGTAGCGAACTGACCAGGGTGCAGCCGCAAGCGCAGCGGTGCCCATCCAGCGCCAGCGGGCGGCCGTCGATTTCACTCAGGGCGCTGCCCTCCTCGATGCGGGTCATGCCATGTTTGTTGCAACGCACCGCATCGCCCACGCAGGCCATGGGCAGGCCATCGCACTCGTAGTGCCCCTCCAGCACCACGCCACCAAACGGCCTCAGGGTGTCGCCTTTGCGCACTATGGCTTTCATGTTCAGCTCTCCTTGCTCATGGCAACCAATAGCCAGTACTTCACTGCGGACACGACTTTGGCTCGGGCAGCTTCAGCGGCTCCTTGACCGGGTAGTTGGGGTTGTCGTAGGTCAGGCAGGAGGTGGTGACCTTGAGCTGGTCGCAGGGCAGGAAGTGCACGGTGATGCCGCAGGTGTCCTCGCCGCTGTAGCTCGGCACCGGGACGACTCGGCTGTGCTGGCGCTTTTCGGCGTTTACTTTTGCGCGCCAGGCGCGATATTTAGCTCGATCAGCGAAGCCCGGAAACTCATCGGCCAGCTCACTGACACCACTTGCCCCGGTCTCCCAGTCGACCCGCACCGTCATTTCCGGCTTCCATTGCGCAGGCGCGGAGAAGCAGCATCCCCCCCCTCCCTGATTCGGACCAATTGCGTCCACGGCGCCCTGGCCGTTAACACTGAAATGATTGATGGCCCAATGGGTGTGGTTGATCGCATCGATGGTACCGCTGCCCGCCTGGGCGGGAACGGGCGTACCAGCACAGCCGGTGACGGCCAATAGAGCGCCAAGCAAAAAAGGCTGACGGACCGTGCGCATGGTGTTGGCTCCAGAAACAAGGCTAAGGCATTCAGACCTGGGCATCGAGCTGCTCCCGGGCCTGGGCGACGAAGGTTTCCCAGTGGGCATCGATGGCCTGTTGCGCCTGTTGCAGGCGCAGCGCGCCGATGGCCTCGGTCTGCTGGGCGACAAGGGCGCCAACGTGGGTAGTCGGCGCCTGCAGGTCGGCGGCGTTGGCCAGCATCGGCAGCGGCAGGCCATTGCGCAGGTCGATGATGTCGAACTGCGAGAGGGCGCCGGCCATGGCCAGCTTGCCGGCCCAGCCCTTCTGCTTCTTGATCAGCATGACGCCGCCGACGATCATCGCCGCGCCGACGATGCCGCCGGCCACGCTGAACAGGGAGAATGGCTTGTTGCATTCGCTGCCGAAAAACACCATGCGTTCACGGAAGTAGCTGTTCCATGGCTCGCGGGTGCCAAACTTGGCGTGCAGGAACCAGGCGCGGGAGTCGTGCACCTGGTCGTCGAACAGCGCACGCAGCAGGCCGCTGGGCTGGTCGGCGTTGAGGCGTTCGTCCACCTCGCCGCGCTCGGTTTCACTGAGGAAGTTCTGCTGGCCGCGCGGCGGCGGGAACAGCTCGCGCACGTGGGATTGCCCGGCGGCCTTCATGCGCCGATATTCCTCACCTTCGTCGTCGCCGTTGATCAGGTACACGGCCTGCATCGGGAGGCTGTGCAGCGCCCATTCCGCCAGGCTGGTGGGTTCGCGACGGGTGTTGCGGTAGTCCTCGCCGAACTCCTGGGCGGCCTCGCGCAGTTGCACCTGATCCATCTGCGGGTCGTAGTCCTGCACGCCCGGTTGCAGCGGCGGGGCTTCCTGGCTGGGCTCCAGCCGGGCGTCGGCTTCGGCCTGGCGGCGGTTCTTCTTGACCTCGTCCTGTTTGGCGTCGCGGGCTTTTTCCGCAGCCGTGCGCGCGGCGGGGGTGCCCTCCTTGTCCGGCGCTTCCTTGTAGAAGGTGCAGCCCTTCAGGGTGTCGAAGGCGTAGCGATCGATGCGCCAGGCGGTGATCCAGCCCATCTGCACGCGCAGGGCTTCTTCCAGGTTGGTACCGCTGGCCACGGGGACGTACTGATGGACCTGATCATCGGGCAGCGGGTCGGGTGAGTTGGCCAGGCCAAGGGTGAGTTGGCGCCAGGCGTTGAAGCGGGAGACAACTTCTGGTCCTGTATCAAACTCTCGTATCACTTCAGGCCCCATGAACCGCCAACGTTCGTGTTGCAGCTCCTTTGGGAGAGCAGCTGGTGGAACTTTAAACGGGGCGCCACGAGTAAACGCATCAGCATACATATCGTTCAGTGCAATTTGCGAAAGCAGCATGCGGTCATCCTTACCAATCGCCTTCCCCTGCACCCCCGGCGTATAGCCGCCCCCCTGGTCGGAATGCACGCCAGGATGCACCACTTCCACACTGTTGCGCGGGTACTGGCCATCGCTGCGGCGGATGGAATCCAGCGGGAAGCACAGGCGCTGCTCGTGGGCAGCGACTATGTGCAGGCAGCGCTTGAGCAGGTCCGGGTGGGTGTCCCCACAGGTCAGTTCCTGGGTGCCGCTGGC
Source organism: Pseudomonas sp. GD03903 (assembly GCF_029840045.1). Classification (NCBI taxonomy): domain Bacteria; kingdom Pseudomonadati; phylum Pseudomonadota; class Gammaproteobacteria; order Pseudomonadales; family Pseudomonadaceae; genus Pseudomonas; species Pseudomonas sp. GD03903. The sequence continues at coordinate 52,473 of NZ_JAOCBT010000009.1, forward strand.
CCAGCTCATGTGCCCGTCGAACAGCGGCACGGCGTGGGCCACGCCCACCGAGGCCACGGTGTCGAGCAGGCCGAGGTACTCGATGCTGACCGGTAGCTTCAGCTCACCCACGGCGAGGCAAGGCTCGCAGGTCTGCCCCGGCTCGGGCTGCACCAGCAGTTCGGTCAGCCACTTGACGAAGGTGCGCGCCTCCGCCGCACCGCGGGAAAAGCCGTAGACGTAGAGCTTGAGGCCCAGCAGCTTGGGGTGACCCGGTGCGGGCTGCTCCAGCGCGATGCGGAGCGGCTCGGCCAACAGCTTGAGCTGGCGCTCGAATTCGCCACGGCGGTTGGCCGCGCCACCCACCTCGGGAAACATCGGCGTGCCCATGGCCTTGACCAAGGCCCCCACGCGGGTGAGCTTGTTGCCTTGCAGGGAACGCTTGAGGGCGTCGATGAGCATCAGCAACGCCCAGTTGATGCGCTCCTCGCCGTAGCCGGCGGCGGCCTGGCCAAAGGCGGTGTAGTCCAGGTCGCCCACCTCGGGGAAGGGCGTGCCAACGCCGGGCATGTAGTACTTGAAGTATTCGCCGCCACCCACGCCGTCCGCATCCAGCAGGCTCTCGGCGCCTTTGCTCAGTGTGGTAGCACCGGCATAGCCGGCACCGATGCTGGCACGGAACAGCCGGGCAATATTGGTCGGGTGCTTCACCTTGGCGATGAACACATCCTGGTTCAGGTTGTTACTGGTGCCATCGAAGAACAGGCTGATGCGCAGCGTCTTGCAGCAAGGTGGCACCACCCGGCGCCCGGCGGCGAGGCACAGGCTGTTGTGGTAGGCGATTTCCAGGTCGCGCTGGCACTCGAGGTTGAGCGCCACCCGGTGCGGCTGGCTGGGCAGACGCCCCTGCACGGGGAACTGCGGCGGGAAGGCAGCATTGTCGACGGATTTCACTTCGGACATGAGGCGGGCTCCGGCATCTGCAGCGGCAACTTGATGGGGTAATTGGGGTTGCTATAGGTCAGGCAGGAGGTGGTCACCTTGAGCTGGTCGCAGGGTAGGAAGTGCACGGTGATGCCGCAGGTTTCCTGGCCGGTGTAGTTCGGGACCGGGACCACTTGGGTGTGTTGGCGTTTTTGGGAGTCAATTTTTTCTAGCCAGGCGTCATACCTGGCACGGTCCCCAAAACCAGGAAAATCCCAGGCTTCGCCAACGCCTGTCTCCCACTCCACCCGCACCGTCATCCCCGGTTTCCACTGCGCCGGCACGGAGAAACAACATCCCCCGCCGCCGCCCTGGTACGGTCCGATGATGTCCACGGCGTTCTGCCCATTGACGCTGAAATGGTTGATGGCCCAGTGGGTATGGTTGACGGCATCGAGGGTGCCGCCGCTGGCCTGGGCCGGCATCGGTGCGCTGGCGCAACCGCCGACGGCGAGGAGCACCAGGGCCATGGCGAGGCGGCGGGAGATGGGGTTTGGCATGGCGTGCGTTTCCTCTTGAATAGTCAAACCTGGGCCAGACGCTGGCGCAGCAGGGCCAGGCGTTGCCGGTCATCGATCAGGCCGGCGGCGCTGGCTTCACGCATGGCGGCATAGGCGAGCTGGAAGCACTGCTCGGCGGAGCGCCCGGCCTTTGCCTCGGGCGGCAAGGTGGCGAGGGCGCAGGTGGCATCGCTGGCACACATCAGGGTGTCGACCTGCAGGTCGCTGAGTTCGATGCGCTGGAACTGCGCGCTGCTGTGCGCGGGCGCGCCATGACCCAGCAAGCGGCGCGGCAGGCCGTCGTGGTCGGCCCAGCTCCAGAACATCGCCGGGCGCAGCAGTTGGCGTTGCTGCTCGGGCTGCAGTACATCCTCGATCAGCAGCGCGAACAGACGCGGGTCGTAATAGCGCAGCAGGCCCAGTTGCCCACCGTTGCGCGCCTCCAGGCAACGGCCGAGGTAAGCGGCCAGGGTGTCGAAGGGCCAGGTGCTGGCCAGCGCCACTACCTGCGGTTTGCCGGCCACCGCCTTGAGCAGCCCTTGCAGCCAATTGCGCTGGGTGGGGTGGTGGAGGTCGATGCGCACCAGCAGTGGGGCCAGATCTTCCGCGCTCTCCTCGGGCAGGCCGGTGAACAGCGAGCGCCAGGGTAGCGGCGGGTGCACCGCCTTGACGGAGGGAATCAACGGTCGCTCGCCCGCGGCCTGGTCGATGATCAGGTCCAGATAAGCGGTGGGCACTTCGCCGCAGGCAGCGTCAAGCAGGTCGATCCACTGGGTGATGAAGGTGCTGGACATTTCAGGACTCCCTCGTGGCGAAACCGGCGGCCATGGCCTGGGCTCTCTTCAGGCAGTCCTTGCAGACGGAGGTGGGCAACTCCGGCAACGGGAAGTCCTGGCTGGTGGGTTGCGTCAGGCGGTGCTGGCCCTTGAGGCTGAGCATGGTTGGACCATGCACCTCGACCTTGCCGTCCGGGGAGAGGCGGATATAGGCGCCGCCGCTGGCAAGGGTGATGCCCTGCTTGGCGGTAATCTGCAGGTGGCCCTGGGTGGACTGGACGGTGATGTCTTTCTGCGCGATCAGGCTCAGGGTGTCGGCATGGGATTCGAGGTTGAACGGCCCCTTGCCGGAGACCAGGCGCATGCCCTCCTCCTGTGCCAGCAGGGACATGGCCTGGCGGCTGTTGGCGTGCAGGCGGTCTTCGCTGGCGAGGTTGACCTCCCCCGCCGATTGCAGGTAGAGCGCCTGGGCGCTGTCGAGCAGGATGCTTTGCGGGCTGACGGCGGCAATGCCGTTGGGGGCGCTGAGCAGCAAGGCGGGGGCGCTGAGTTGCGTGGCATCGGCCTGCAGGCGCCGCAGGCTTTTACGCTCCGGCGCGAGGCTGTGGTGGGACTGGGCGGTTTCGGCCCACGCCGCCATCTGGTTCACGGCGCCCTTGAGCAGGCCTTCCGCCGGTTGCATGGCGAGTACCTGGCCCTGGCTATTGGGCTGTGCATCAGCGCTGATGAACAGCCCCTTGCCGGCTCGCAGGGCACCCCAGGCATCGGTGCGCAGTTCAAAGCCCTCGCCGCGTTTGTAAGGCGGCAGATCGTCGGTGGCGAGGTGCCCCAGGTTGAGCTGGCTTTGCCCGCTGTGGGGGCTGCGCAGGTGGATGTGCTCTTGCCCGCGCAGGTCGTGGATGCGTAGCTCGTTGTCGGCTGGCGTGCGAATCCTGTTGTAGCGGTAGTTGCGCAAGGTCACCAGGTCGGGGTGCCGGGAGTCATGCAGCGCGTGGGATATGTAGGGTTTGTCGATGTCGCCTTCGAGGAAGAATATCGCGACCTCGGTGCCCTGGATCAGCGGGAAGTGGAAGCCATGGGTCTCCCCCGCATAGGGCCGTGCCAGGCGTACCCACATGCTCTCGTGGCCGGGCCTCCAGCTGGGCGTGTCGCGGTCGAATAGGAAGCTGACCCGGTAGCGGCCTTCCCTGTCGATATGGCCGTAGAGGTCGTTGGGCTGCGGGCTGCTGACGCGGGCAGGGATGGTGCCGGCGATGACGGGTTTGGCGAGCAGCGGTGGGCGGAAGCAGATGTTCTCCGCATAGGGGATGGCGTCGAAGTTCGCTTCGAAGCTGCGATCGCGGGCAGCGCAGGTACGTAGGTGGGTGATCACGGCACCGGGGCCGAAGGCCTCCGGGGCGCCACCATCGACGCTCAGGACCTGGCCGGGGGCGAGGAATGCGCTGCTGGTGCAGCCACTGAGACAGGTCTGCGCGTTGAGGTAGCGTTCATGGCGCAGACGAGCGTAGGAGAAACCCGACTCCAGTTGCGCATCCTGGTCGTAGCGGTCGCCCAGTACGGTGTAGGGCTCGGCATAGTGGTAGGCCTCGCCGTAAGTCGTGGTGTCACCACGGGTCTGGTCGATATCGCCATCGAGGTAGGCACCGGCATTGCGTGGGTCGTAAGTGCGGAAGTACACCTCCTTGTCGACGACGCCATGCTTGGCTTGCAATCGCCAGACAGCATCCTGGCCACTGCTGCTGGTACCGGACTGCGGTCTTAACGGCAGGCGAACGTCGAACTGGTAACTGCTCTGGTCATCGTGAAACTCCACGACATCGATTTTCAGGCGCTCGTCGGTGGTGAAGCGGTACCAGATTCCGGCCTCAGCCAAGATGCGCTCGATGAACGACAAATCGCTTTCGCCGTACTGCATGACCTGCTCACGGCTGGGGTAGTCGCCGCGCTTGAGGTCGAAGAGAAAATCCTGCCCGCGGAGGTGGTGTCGGTCGCTGCGCAGAATGCTTTCGACGATCTCCGGCACCGACTGCTGCAGGTAGATGCGGTACTGCTTGCCGCGCCCCAGTTGAGCGAGGCGCGGCTGCAGGAGTACTTCGTAGTGCGCTTCATCCCTGGAGCCGGAGAGACGGCGGAATCGACTGACCACGCCGTACAAGGTGCGCAGCGGCTTGGCCGGCGGGATGGCCATGCCAGCGTAGGGGACGGGTACGGGGGGCGGGTAAAGGCTGAACTGGGCGTCCTGACCCAATATGGCGCTGGCCGGGATGTCCTGTTGCGAAGAGGTGAATTCGATGCGGTAGGTGAAGACCTGGCTGAGGGCTTCCTCACCCTCGAAAGCGAGCAGGTCGAGTTGAGTATCCAGGCCGCGAACACTGAACTTGTGGCGGCTGTGGTCGAAGAGTATCCGCGTTTCCTGAAGCATGCCTGACCTCCGTGCGTGCTATGGGTGCGAGCGCAGGAGATAGGCTGGGACACCTGATGTAGCCGACCTGCTGACTCAGTCGGCCACGATATGAGCTACCTAATACCCAGACATATAGGAATGGTCCGGGAGGGTGCCGGAAAGATCAGGGGAAAAGTCTTGGGGACTACAGATACTTCTCTTCAATGAAGCCGACTGGACCAGAGGGGACACCTTCCAGCGCGGTAGCGGTGAATCCACCCGCGAAACACGGCATCAGCCCTGGGGCTGGACCAGCGCCCCGTGGAGGAACAGTTGCTCCAGCACGTGGGCAGAGCTGGAGCTGGCCGCGCGGCCATAGCGCTCGGCGTCGACCATGCCGTAGAGCATCGAGAGGAACAGTTCGGTGAACACCGCGGCGGTGATGTCGATGCGCAGCACGCCGCTCTGCTGGCCGCGCAGGAAGAAGGCATCCACCGCCTCGGTGTAGTAGCCCCAGCGCTCGGCGGTGGCCTCCATGTCGAGGTTCTCGGCGCGGTACTGGAACAGCAGGAAGTTCAGCATGTCGCGGTGCTTGAGGTGCTCGGCGATCAGCCCTCGCAGCGCCTCCAGCGGCTCGGCCTGCTGCAGCCCGGCGGCTTCGAGGATCTGCCGGATCACCACATGGCCGTAGTCCTCCAGCATCGCCATCAGCCCATCGCGGGTACCGCAGAAGCGGTGCAGCGTCGCCTTGCTCACCCCCGCCGATTCCGCCAGCTCTTTCAGCGTCGCCCGTGGGCGGTCGACGATGGCGACGGCCAGCGCCTTGAGCAGACGTTCATCATGGGCGGAAAGTGTCATTCGGGGGCCTCGTGTCAGGTGGCGGATCGTCTCATTGTGCAGAAAAAGACCTTCCTTTTGAAAGGTCATGACACATTTTATACATCACAGAAGCAAATGAGACATTCTTGACTCATTTTGGTTTTGAAAGGATCATACGCACCTTTCCAGTTAGACAGACCCCGGGTGAAACATGGGCAGGTTGCGTGCAGTAGGGACAATCAGTGCGCTGGTGACGGCGTTGGCGCTGGCGGGTTGCGGACAATCCGCCGAGCCCCAGGCCGCCGCCGAGACGGCGCGCCCGGTGGATGTGGTGGCGGTCGCGACCGAACCGCTCACCCTGACTTCGGAACTGCCGGGGCGCATCGAGCCGATGCGCGTGGCCGAGGTGCGGGCGCGGGTGGCGGGGATCATCCTGCAGAAGCGCTTCGAGGAAGGCGCCGACGTCAAGGCCGGCGACCTGCTGTTCCAGATCGATCCGGCGCCGCTCAAGGCCGCCGTGTCGCGCGCCGAAGGCGACCTGGCGCGCGCCCAGGCAGCGCAGCAGGAAGCCCAGGCCAGGGTGAAGCGCTACGAGCCGCTGGTGAAGATCGAAGCGGTCAGCCAGCAGGACTTCGACACCGCCACCGCCGACCTGCGCAGTGCCCAGGCCTCCGTGCGCTCGGCCCAGGCGGACCTGGAAACCGCACGCCTGAACCTGGGCTACGCCTCGGTCAAGGCGCCGATCTCCGGGCGCATCGGTCGCGCCCTGGTGACTGAAGGTGCGCTGGTCGGCCAGGGTGACGCGACGCTGATGGCGCGCATCCAGCAACTCGACCCGATCTACGCCGACTTCACCCAGCCGGTGGCCGACGCCCTGCGCCTGCGTGAAGCGCTGAAGAGCGGCAACCTCCCCGCCGGCCAGAGCCAGGTGCTGAGCCTGCGCGTCGAAGGCACCCCATACGAGCGCAAGGGCGAGCTGCTGTTCACCGATATCTCGGTGGATCGCGGCACCGGCCAGGTTTCGCTGCGCGGCAAGTTCGACAACGCCGACGGCCTGCTGCTGCCGGGGATGTACGTGCGTGTCACCGCCCCGCAGGGTACCGATGCCAAGGCCATTCTGGTGCCGCAGCGCGCCGTGCAGCGTGCCACCGACGGCACCGCCCACGTACTGGTGATTGGTGCCGAGAACCGTGTCGAGACGCGCCAGGTTCAGACCGGCGCCATGCAGGGCTCGCGCTGGCAGATCAGCCAGGGCCTGGCCAGTGGCGACCAGGTCATCGTCGGCGGCCTGACCGGCCTGCAGCCCGGCGCCAAGGTCGAGGCCCGTCACGCCCCCGAGCAACAGCAGGCGTCGCGTCAGTAAGGCGAGCATCGCCGCGAGGAATTCCCCATGTCACTGTTCTTCATCAAGCGCCCCAACTTCGCGTGGGTGGTGGCGCTGTTCATTTCCCTGGCCGGCCTGTTGGCGATTCCGCTGCTGCCGGTCGCCCAGTACCCCAGCGTGGCGCCGCCGCAGATCACCGTCACCGCCACCTACCCCGGCGCCTCGGCGCAGGTGCTGGTGGACTCGGTCACCAGCGTGATCGAGGAAGAGCTCAACGGCGCCAAGGGTCTGCTCTACTTCGAATCCACCAGCAACTCCAATGGCATGGCCGAAGTGGTGGTCACCTTCCAGCCCGGCACCAACCCGGAGCTGGCCCAGGTGGACGTGCAGAACCGCCTGAAGAAGGCCGAGGCGCGCATGCCCCAGGCCGTACTGACGCAGGGCCTGGAGGTCGAGCAGACCAGCGCCGGCTTCCTGTTGATCTACGCGCTCAACTACAAGGAAGGTTCCGCGCGCACCGATACCACCGCCCTGGGCGACTACGCCGCGCGCAACATCAACAACGAGCTGCGCCGCGTGCAAGGCGTCGGCAAGCTGCAGTTCTTCTCCTCCGAAGCGGCCATGCGCGTGTGGATCGACCCGCAGAAGCTGGTCGGCTATGGCCTCTCCATCGATGACGTGGGCAACGCCATTCGCGGGCAGAACGTGCAGGTGCCGGCCGGCAGCTTCGGCGCTTCCCCCGGCAGTACCGAGCAGGAGCTGACGGCTACCCTCGCGGTGAAAGGCACCCTGGACGACCCGGCGGAATTCGGTCGCATCGTCCTGCGTGCCAATCCGGATGGTTCCACCGTGAAGCTGGCCGACGTTGCGCGCCTGGAAGTGGGCAGCGAAAGCTACAACTTCACCGCCCGCCTGGACGGCAAGCCGACCGTGGCCGGCGCCATCCAGCTGTCGCCCGGGGCCAACGCCCTGCAGACCGCCGCGCTGGTGAAGGAACGCCTGGCCGAGCTGTCGGTGAACTTCCCCGACGACGTCGAGTACTCGGTGCCCTATGACACCTCGCGCTTCGTCGACGTGGCCATCGAGAAGGTCATCCATACCTTGCTCGAAGCCATGGTGCTGGTGTTCCTGGTGATGTTCCTGTTCCTGCAGAACGTGCGTTACACCCTGATCCCGGCCATCGTGGTGCCGGTGTGCCTGCTGGGCACGCTGACGGCGATGTACCTGCTGGGCTTCTCGGTGAACATGATGACCATGTTCGGCATGGTGCTGGCCATCGGCATCCTGGTGGACGACGCCATCGTGGTGGTGGAGAACGTCGAGCGGATCATGGCCGAGGAAGGCCTCTCCCCGCCTGCCGCCACCGTCAAGGCGATGGGCCAGGTGTCCGGCGCGATCATCGGTATCACCCTGGTGCTCTCGGCAGTGTTCCTGCCACTGGCGTTCATGGCCGGTTCGGTGGGCGTGATCTACCAGCAGTTCTCCCTGTCGCTGGCGGTGTCGATCCTTTTCTCCGGCTTCCTCGCCCTGACCTTCACCCCGGCGCTGTGCGCCACGCTGCTCAAGCCGATCCCTGCGGGCCACCATGAGAAGCGCGGCTTCTTCGGCGCCTTCAACCGTGGCTTCAACCGCCTGACCGAGCGCTACACCCTGCTCAACACGGCGCTGGTGAAGCGTGCCGGACGCTACATGCTGATCTACGCCGGCATCGTCGCGCTGCTCGGCTACAGCTACCTGCGCCTGCCGGAGTCCTTCGTGCCGGTGGAAGACCAGGGCTACATGATCGTCGACATCCAGCTGCCGCCGGGCGCCACCCGTGCGCGCGCCGATGTCACCGGCCAGGAGCTGGAGCAGTTCCTGAAATCCCGCGAGGCCGTGGCCTCGTCCTTCCTGGTGATGGGCTTCAGCTTCTCCGGCATGGGCGAGAACGCCGCGCTGGCCTTCCCGACCCTGAAGGACTGGTCCGTGCGTGACAAGTCGCAGTCGGCCGAAGCGGAAACCGCCGCGGTGAACGAGCGCTTCGCCGGCATCAGCGACGGCGCGATCATGGCCGTCACCCCGCCGCCGATCGATGGCCTGGGCAACTCCGGCGGCTTCTCGCTGCGCCTGCAGGACCGCGCCGGCCTCGGCCGCGACGCGCTGCTGGCGGCCCGCGACCAGTTGCTCGGCGAGGCCAACGGCAATCCGAAAATCCTCTACGCCATGATGGAGGGTCTCGCCGAGGCACCCCAGCTGCGCCTCGATATCGACCGCGAGAAGGCGCGCACCCTGGGCGTCAGTTTCGAGTCCATCAGCAGCGCACTGTCCACTGCCTTCGGCTCCTCGGTGATCAACGACTTCGCTAACGCCGGCCGCCAGCAACGCGTGGTGGTGCAGGCCGAACAGGGCGACCGCATGACCCCGGAAGCCGTGCTCAAGCTCTACGTGCCCAACAGCGCCGGGGAGCTGGTGCCGCTGTCCGCCTTCGTCAGCACGCGCTGGGAAGAAGGCCCAGTGCAGCTGGCGCGCTACAACGGCTACCCGTCGATCCGCATCTCCGGCGACGCCGCCCCTGGCGTCAGCACCGGCGAGGCCATGGCCGAGATGCAGCGCCTGGTCGCCGAGCTGCCGGCGGGCATCGGCTACGAGTGGACCGGCCTCTCCTACCAGGAGAAGGTCGCCAGCGGCCAGGCCACCCAGCTGTTCGCCCTGGCGATCCTGGTGGTGTTCCTGCTGCTGGTGGCGCTCTACGAGAGCTGGGCGATCCCGCTGTCGGTGATGCTCATCGTACCCATCGGCGCCCTCGGCGCGGTGCTCGCGGTGACGGTCACCGGGCTGCCCAACGACGTGTACTTCAAGGTCGGCCTGATCACCATCATCGGCCTGGCGGCGAAGAACGCGATCCTCATCGTCGAGTTCGCCAAGGAGCTCTGGGAACAGGGCCACAGCCTGCGCGACGCCGCGATCCAGGCCGCACGCCTGCGCTTCCGCCCGATCATCATGACCTCCATGGCGTTCATCCTCGGCGTCGTGCCGCTGGTGCTCGCCAGCGGCGCCGGCGCCGCCAGCCAGCGCGCCATCGGCACCGGGGTGATCGGCGGGATGCTCAGCGCCACGCTGCTCGGCGTGATCTTCGTGCCCATCTGCTTCGTCTGGCTGCTGTCACTGCTGCGTCGCCAACCTAAACCTGCGCAACAAGCTTCGGAGGTCGCGCAATGACCGCCCTGCATAAACCCGCCTGCGCCTTGCTGCTGGCGCTGAGCCTGGCCGGCTGCTCGATGGCGCCCACCTACGAACGCCCCGAAGCACCGGTGGCGTCGAGCTGGAACAGCCCGGCCGCGAAGACCGGCGAGGCCGCCAGCAACCTCGACTGGCAGACCTTCATCGTCGACAGCGAACTGCGCGGCCTGGTCAGCACCGCCCTGGACAACAACCGCTCGCTGCGCCAGACCCTGCTGGATATCGAGCAGGCCCGCGCGCAGTACCGCATCCAGCGCGCCGACCGCGTACCGGGGCTGAACGCCGCGGCCAACGGCAATCGCCAGCGGCTGCCGGCGGACCTGTCCAACAGCGGCGGCTCGGCAGTGAGCAGCAGCTACCAGGTTGGCCTGGCGCTGCCCGAGTACGAACTGGACCTGTTCGGCCGGGTGAAGAGCCTGACCGACGCCGCACTGGAGCAGTACCTCGCCACCGAGGAGGCCGCTCGCAGCGCGCGCATCGCACTGATCGCCGAAGTCAGCCAGGCCTATCTCACCTACGACGGTGCCCAGCGCCGCCTGCTGCTCACCGAGCAGACCCTGGCCAGCCGCGAGGATTCGCTCAGCCTGATCAGCCAGCGACGCAGCGCCGGCGCGGCCACCGCGCTGGACTATCAGGAAGCCCTGGGGCTGGTCGAACAGTCCCGTGCGGAGCTGGAAAGCAACGCCCGGCAGAAGCAGCAGGCGCTCAACGCCCTGGTGCTGCTGCTCGGCACTGCCGATGCGGCCAAGCGCATCCCGCAGGTACCGCAGGACAAACCGATGCTGATCCAGGACATCGCTCCGGGCACCCCATCGGAGCTGATCGAGCGGCGCCCGGATATCCTCGCCGCCGAGCATCGGCTGAAGTCGCGCAATGCCGACATCGGCGCGGCCCGCGCGGCGTTCTTCCCGCGCATCAGCCTGACCGGCAGTTTCGGTACATCCAGCGCGGAAATGTCCGGGTTGTTCGACGGCGGTTCGCGCTCCTGGAGCTTCGTGCCGACGCTGTCGCTGCCGATCTTCGACGCGGGGCGCAACAGCGCCAATCTCGACCTCGCCAAGGTGCGCAAGGACTCCGCCGTGGCCGCCTACGAAGGCACCATCCAGACCGCCTTCCGCGAAGTCGCCGATGCGCTCGCCGCGACCGATACCCTGCGCCGCGAGGAAGCCGCGCGCCGCGCGCTGGCCAACACCACCAACGAGACGCTGAAGCTGGCCAAGGCGCGCTACGAAGGCGGCGTGGACAGCCACCTGCGCTACCTCGACGCGCAGCGCAGCAACTTCGTCAACGAGTCGGCCTACATCGAGACCAGCACCCAGCGGCAGATCGCCCTGGTCGACCTGTTCCGCGCACTGGGTGGTGGCTGGAGCGGCGAGGTGACGGCGCGGCGCTGATCCACCACCTCCACGCAGGGCGCATAACCCGGACCGGTTATCCGCCGCCATGGCGGATAACGCCTCCGGCGTTATGCGCCCTACGCTGCTGCTCTGCCGGCGGATGGCGATCGCGGACGGAGTCCGCTCCTGCCGAGCCTGATCCCCGCGCAGGAGCGGGCTTCGTCCGCGATGCCCCCAGCCACGGGATACCGGGCGGCTGACTCTGTGCCCGCTCCTGCAGGGTGCTCCACCCTCAAGGCCGGCGCATGACGAACAGCTATTCCGCAGACTGATCAGGCACCGAACACCGGCCGGAAGAAACTCCGCTCGTAGCTGAGGATGCAGCGGGTTTCCTCGGCGTAACGGAAGGCGGCCTGGCACTCGGCATCGTCCATGGATTGCTGCCGGTAGCGTTCGTAATCGGCCAGGCTGGGAAAGGTGAACATCGCCAGGGCGATGTTGCTGGCGCCCTCGGAAGGCAGGAAATAGCCATGGTGCTGGCCGCCGAAGCGCTCCACCAGCGGGATCCACAACCGGCCGTAGTGTTCGAATTCCTTGAGCTTGTAAGGGTCCAGCACGTAGCGCAGGTAACAGGTGACCATTTTGCCAACTCTCTTCCAGTGAAAGGGGGCGGCCACTGTACCTAGTTCTCGCGGGAACGCCTAAACGGCCTCCCCGGCATATGGCTCTTCGTAGGAGCGAGCTTGCTCGCGAACAGACCTCCCGGCGACCTCGTAGTCAAGCGGTTCGCGAGCAAGCTCGCTCCTACAGGTCACAGCCCACCTGCGACATGTCAGCCCGTATCGCTTGCCAGCCCGTTAGACTGGACGCACCTCCATAATCACCAGGGGCACGATGCTCCTTTCCACCGGCGTCGGCACAAGACCGGCGCGGAGCACAACGGCATGTACTTCGACATCATCCTCGACCTCTTCGCAGCGCTCTGCTTCGGCGCGCTGATCGGCATGGAGCGCCAGTGGCGCCAGCGCTTCACCGGGGTCGCCACCCATGGGCTGGTTTCCCTTGGTGCCGCCACCTTCGCCACCCTGCCCTTCCTCATGGGCGCGGAAGACCAGGTGGTGCGCATGTCCGCCCAGGTCGTCACCGGCATCGGCTTCCTCGGCGCCGGCGTGATCATGCGCGACGGCCTCAGCGTACGCGGCCTGAGTACCGCGGCGACGATCTGGTGTACCGGCGCGGTGGGCGTGCTGGCCGGCAGCGGCTTTCTCGCGGCGGCGCTGGTCGCCACCCTGCTGATCGTGCTGTGCAACCTGACGCTGCCCTCGGTGACACGCTGGATCCAGCGTCACGCGCCGATAGAACCGAGCAGCGAGCGCTACTACACGGTCGAAGCCGTCACCGAGGCCCACCAGGAAGCGCTGGTGCGCTCCACCCTGCTGCGCCGCCTGAGTGCCAACGGCCTGGCCCTGCAGAGCCTGGAAAGCCACGCGCGCAAGACCGGCGGCGAAGTGGAGGTGGCAGCCCTGGTCCTCGCCCCCTGCGACAAGGACAGCCTGCTGGAAGCCCTGGTCGGCGAACTGGCGCTGGCGCCGTATGTGTCGGCGGCCAGCTGGTCGGTCAGCGACGGCCCGCAGTGATCCTCGCGAATGAAAAAGGGAGCCCATCGGCTCCCTTTTTTCTCTCCATGCAGGCTCAGGCGAAGACGAAATACTTGCGCACCGTCTCCACCACTTCCCAGGTGCCCTTCATGCCCGGCTCGATGACGAATACATCGCCGGCACGCAGATGGATCGGCTGCTCACCCTCGGGGGTGATGACGCAGTAGCCGTCGAGAAAATGACAGTACTCCCACTTCTCGTAGTTCACCTGGAACTTGCCGGGGGTGCAGATCCAGGTGCCCATGATCTTGCTGCCGTCCGCCGACAGGTAGGCATTGAGGTTGACGGTGTGCGGATCGCCGCCGATGCGCTGCCACCTGGTGGCATCCAGCACGGGCGTCGGGCAGGTGTCGCGCAGCACGGTAATGAAGTCGGACATGTCAGCTCCAGATCGTTTCGGTGAGGGTTCGCCACCCTAGGCATCGACCACCCGGAACGATTGCCTGGTTCCGACATCGGCTTGCCTGCCAGCGCTGCCCAGCCGCTGCCTGACAGATTTGTCATGCGCCGCTCACCGGGTCGTTATCCACGCTCCTACACGATGCCCGTGGCCCTCGCCACGCCTGGGCGAAAACAACAACAGCAGGCGGTAACCAAACCACCCTGCCCTTGGGAGCACATCCATGCATCACACGTATCGAAAGTACCGACACAAGTTTCCGCTGGCGGCTTCGCTGCTGGCTCTGGGAGTCGCATCGCCGACCGTCTTCGCCGAGGCGACCACCGAAGAGAAGCCTGAAGGCTTCATCGAAGGCGCCAGCCTGGAAGTCCTCAACCGCAACCTCTACTTCAACCGCGACGCCCGCCATGGCCAGTCCGCACCGCCGCGCGGCAACGGCTACTCGGAAGTCTGGGCCCACGGGATCATCGGCAAGTTCGAATCCGGCTTCACCCAGGGCACGGTCGGCGTCGGCGTGGACGCCTTCGCCATGCTTGGCTTCCAGCTCGATACCGGCGATGGCCGCAACGGCGCCGGCAGCTCGGTGGACGTGCTGCCCACCGACAACGACGGGCGTACCGAAAGCGACTACTCCAAGGCCGGTGGCGCCGCCAAGGTGCGCCTGTGGGACACGGTGCTGAAGGTCGGCGACGTGTTCCCCGAGACTCCCGTGGTGCACTACGGCGACTCGCGCCTGCTGCCCGAATCCTTCCGCGGCTTCACCCTGCAGAACACCAGCCTCGAAGGCCTGACCCTGCAAGGCGGCCGCCTGCACGCCATGAGCCAGCCGCAATCGCGGCAGATGGACGACGGCTTCGCCACCTTCTACGCCGGCCCGGTGGATTCCTCCTGGCTCGCCTACGGCGGCGGTGACTACACGATCAATGACAATGCCAGCGTCAGCCTCTACAGCAGCCGCCTGAAGGACGCCTGGAACCAGTACTACTTCGGCACCGCGTTGAACTTCCCGCTCAGCGAGGCAGTGGAGCTGTTCGGCGGCTTCAACTACTACAAGTCGCAGGACGAGGGCCGCGAGCTGCTCGGCGAGTTCAACACCAACATCTGGAGCGCCAGCGCCGGCGTGCACTTCGGCGCCCACCGCATCGCCGTCAGCCACCAGCGCAACAACGGCAACAACGATTTCGACTACCTGCGCCAGGCCGACTCGATCTACCTCGACAACTCCATCCAGTACAGCGACTTCAACTCGCCGAAGGAACGTTCCTGGATGGTCCGCTACGACCTCGACATGGCCACCTACGGCGTGCCGGGCCTGAGCTTCATGACCCGTTACGCCCGCGGCACCGACGCCGATTACTCCAACGCCAACGCCGTCTACATGCGCCGCGACGACAATGGCGATCCGCTCACTGACCAGAAGCGCTGGGAGCGCGACATCGAGGCCAAGTACGTGTTCCAGGAAGGCCAGCTCAAGGACCTGTCCCTGCGCGTACGCCAGGCGACGACCCGCGCCACGGCCTTCGAATCGGACCTGGACGAAGTGCGGCTGATCATCGAGTACCCGTTGGCGGTGCTGTAACACCAGCGCCGGGCGGGCGGATGACGGAATTGTCAGCTGCGCCTCAGCCTGCCGTTAGGCGCCCCTGCGTATAACGGCAGGCATCACCGCCCCCCAAGGCAACCGGTGATGATTTTCCCCGCAAGACTGCTCCGCTTCCTGGCGCTCCACGTGCCCCTTTGGAGGAAGAGGAACCCTCGGCGCCCGCAAGGGCGCCTTTTTTTCCCGAGACAAACCGGCAACCGGCTCTGCTTTCAGCGCGGCCGGAGACGAGCCCGGATCAGAACAGCAGGCCCTGGTAGTGCCCTTCGTTGTAGATGGCATCGGCGAGCCCCTGCGCACTCACGTCGTTCCACTGGATTCCCATGATCCACGGTTCGTTGTAGGGCCAGAACCGCAACTGCGACTTGTAAACCACGCGCTTGAGCGTCACATCGACAGCCGCGATGCGGTACTGGCCTTCGACGTAGAGATTCGACATACCCATTACCTTTCCGCCGTTGGGGGTAATGACCAGCACAAATTGCGCACCGAACTCCTTGGCCTTGGCCAGGTGGGAATCCGGATCGAGCTCAAGACCGTTGGAGTTCGCGTACTTGACCTGGTATCCGGCCCACTCGAGCTTGCGTGTCAGGCTCTTCTCCAGCAGCGTATTGAACTCCGGCTGGGTGCTACCCACCAGCGACATGACATAGATGCTCTTTGACGCCGAGGTGTATCCCTCCGCGATATTGGACTTGGAAACAGCGGTCGGCTGGCTGACGCATCCCCCGATCGCGGACAGCGTGAC
Source organism: Pseudomonas sp. GD03903 (assembly GCF_029840045.1). Taxonomy (NCBI): domain Bacteria; kingdom Pseudomonadati; phylum Pseudomonadota; class Gammaproteobacteria; order Pseudomonadales; family Pseudomonadaceae; genus Pseudomonas; species Pseudomonas sp. GD03903. The sequence goes on from NZ_JAOCBT010000009.1 coordinate 68,200, forward strand.
CAGCAGGAGCAATCCCCCGAAAATCTTCTTGAGCATGAACGGCAAACCTTCTCGTTGTTGTTTGTTTGACAGCAGAGGGCGCCCCGGCGCCCCGCCAGGTTCTCCAGCGCCCGGCAGTCACGCTGCGCTATTGGCGCGAATGACTTTGTTGGCGTCGTAGGACGTGCGGTACAGCACGTAGAGAGCGAGGATCGGAACCAGCGCGATAGCGGTCCTGAAGAGCGCATAGCCCACCGAGGAAAGCCGCTTGTTGAGCAGGAAGATGAACACCAGCATGGCGAGCCAGAACAGCGGCACGAGGAAAAACACGGCAAGGAACAACAGCGGTACGCCGCCGGCCATTTGAAAGATCAGCGACGGCAGGAAACTGGCGAGAAAAGCGGCGCAGAACGAATACTGCATGCGCTTCTTGAGCTTCAGAATCTCGGCGGTGGACTGCGTCACGACCAGCTTGGCGGCAGGGGGCGCATATACCTCTCTGATATCGATCTCCGCGATATTCCCGATCTCGATATTCCGCTCTCTCATCCAGGCATCCTTGGCAACATTCAACTGATGGGTGATTCAGGAATGGGCTCCCGCGCGGCGCAGCCTGTCGGACCAAACCCCAGGCAATCTCCCACGCGAAAAGCCAGGCTTCCTGCAGCCTGTATCCGAGTTCTTACAGATGGGGTGGCATGGTGCCACTTGGCTTGGACGGCGCAAGTGACCCTTGCGCCAATCTGGGCGACGGTTCTACCGCCCTCCGGACACTGCAACGCGAACGCTCAACCCCGCAGGGCGGATAACCGTCGAGGTTATCCGCCACTTCAGCGTGATCACCGCCCCGCACCAGGCACCGCGGAAGGCTTCGGGCCATCCGGCGTATGACTGTGAATGCTCATACGCCCCATGGGCGCCTGGAACTCCCCTCTCAGGAGCCCTCATCGCGCCGGTGCATCCACCGATACAGCGCCGGCAGCACCAGCCCTGTAGGGCGAATAACGCGCAGCGTTATCCGCCGTTTGGCGCAGATTTCCGGCCCGCTGGGGGGCAAGCCCTGAGGCACATGGGCCCCTGGCTCGGCCACAAAGCTCAAGTCGCGACAGGTGCAGCGGCGTATAACCGCAAACGGTTATACGCACTACGTTGGCGTGCCCACCTGCGCCTCCTCATCCCGCCGGTGCATCCACCGATACAACGCCGGCAGCACCAGCAGCGTCAGCGTGGTCGAAGACAGGATGCCGCCGATCACCACCGTCGCCAGGGGCCGCTGCACCTCCGCGCCGGTGCCGGTGGCCAGGGCCATCGGGACGAAGCCCAGCGAGGCCACCAGTGCCGTCATCAGCACCGGACGCAAACGCGTCAGCGCCCCCTCGCGGATCGCTTCGTCGAGGCTGCGCCCCTCCTCCCGCAAGCTGCGGATGAAGGAAATCATCACCAGGCCGTTGAGCACTGCCACGCCCGACAGCGCGATGAAACCGACGCCAGCGGAGATCGACAAGGGAATGTCGCGCAGCCACAGCGCGACCACGCCCCCGGTCAGGGCAAAGGGAATCCCGGTGAACACCAGCAGCCCGTCACGGACGTTGTTGAACATCATCAGCAGCAGCGTAAAGACCAGCAACAGCGCCACCGGCACCACGATCTGCAAACGCTGCGCCGCCGACTGCAACTGCTCGAACTGGCCGCCCCAGGTGGTCCAGTAGCCGGCCTGCAGCTTGACCTGCTGCTCGATGTTGCCGCTCGCCTCGGCGACGAACGAACCGATATCCCGCCCGCGCACGTTGGCGCTCACGACCACCAGGCGCTTGCCGTTCTCGCGGCTGACCTGGTTCGGCCCCTGCACCAGCTCCAGGCGCGCCACCTCGCCCAGGGTGATGAAGCCGATGCGCGAATCCGCAGCATTGGCCGGGGCCGGCACCGGGATGAGCATGCGCGATAGCGCATCGATGTCGCTGCGCAGGTGTTCCGGCAGACGCACGATCAGATCGAAGCGGCGGTCGCCCTCGAACAGCGTGCCTGCCTCGCGGCCGCCGATGGCCACGGCGACGTTGTCCTGGATGTCGCCGACATTCAGCCCGTAGCGCGCAGCGCGCTGGCGGTCGATGTTGACGGTGAGTACCGGCAGGCCGCTGGTCTGCTCGACCTTCACCTCGGACGAACCCTGTACCTGGCGCAGCACGCCGGCGATCTGCTCGGCGGTCTGGTTCAGCACCGTCATGTCGTCGCCGAAGAGCTTCACCGCCACGTCGCTGCGCACCCCGGATATCAGCTCGTTGAAGCGCAGCTGGATCGGTTGCGACAGTTCATAGGCGCTGCCCGGCATGCCGTTGGCGGCCTCCTGGATTTCCGCTTCCAGCTGCGCGCGACTCTTCTTCGGGTCGGGCCACTGCTCCTTGGGCTTCAACATCACGTAGGCGTCGGAGATGTTCGGCGGCATCGGGTCGGAGGCGATCTCCGCGGTGCCGGTGCGGCTGAACATGCGTTGTACCTCCGGCACCTTGTCCAGCACCTGGCGTTCCAGAGCCTCCTGCATGGCCACCGATTGCGACAGGCTGGTGCCCGGCGTGCGCAGCGATTGCAGGGCGAAGTCACCCTCGCCCAGGCTGGGCACGAACTCGCTGCCCATGCGGCTGGCGAGCAACCCCGAAAGCAGCACCAGCACGGCGGCGCCGGCGAACACCAGCGCGCGCCGCGCCATCACCCAGTCCAGCACCGGTTCATAGGCGCGGCGCGCGCCACGCATGAGCAGGTTTTCCTCTTCCTTCACCTTGCCAGTGATGAACAACGCAATGGCCGCCGGCACGAAGGTCACCGAGAGGATCATCGCGCCCAGCAGCGCCAGCACCACGGTGAAGGCCATGGGGTGGAACATTTTCCCCTCGACGCCGGTGAGGGCGAAGATCGGCAGGTACACCACCATGATGATCAGCTGCCCGTAGATCAGCGCACGGCGCGCCTCTTTCGAGGCGGCGAAGACCTCGTGCAGGCGCTCGCTGCGGGTGAGCAGGCGGCCGTGGTGCTGCTGCGCGTGGGCCAGGCGGCGGATGGCATTCTCGACGATCACCACGGCGCCATCGACGATGATGCCGAAGTCCAGCGCGCCGAGGCTCATCAGGTTGGCGCTGATGCGGTTGCTGAACATGCCGGTGAAGGTGAACAACATGGCCAGCGGGATCACCATGGCGGTAATCAGCGCCGCGCGGATGTTGCCGAGGAACAGGAAGAGCACCGCGACCACCAGGATCGCACCTTCGGTGAGGTTGCGCTTGACCGTGGCGATGGCCTTGTCGACCAGTTGCGTACGGTCGTAGACGGTCACCGCCTTGACCCCGGCCGGCAGCGTGCGGTTGATCTCGCCCAGCTTCGCCGCGGCAGCCTTGGCGACCGTGCGGCTGTTCTCCCCGATCAGCATGAACACCGTGCCGAGCACCACCTCGCGGCCGTCCTCGGTGGCGGCGCCGGTGCGCAGCTCGCGGCCCAGGCCGACCTCGGCGACATTGCGCAGGCGGATCGGCGTGCCATCGACGTTGGCCACGACGATGTTGGCGATGTCCTCCAGGCTGCCCACCTGCCCCGGCGCGCGCACCAGCAGCTGCTCGCCGTTGCGCTCGATGTAGCCGGCGCCGACGTTGGCGTTGTTGCGCTCCAGGGCGGCGATCACATCCGCCAGGGTCAGCCGGTAGGCCGCCAGCCGGCGGGTGTCCGGGGCTATCTGGAACTGCTTGGCGAAACCGCCGATGCTGTTCACCTCGGCCACGCCCGGCACGTTGCGCAACTGCGGCTTGATCACCCAATCCTGGATCACCCGCAGGTCGGTCGGCGTGTACTCGCTGCCGTCCTCCTTGCGCGCGCCCGGCTCGGCCTCGATGGTCCACAGAAATATCTCGCCCAGGCCGGTGGAGATCGGCCCCATGGCCGCCTCGACGCCCTCGGGGAGCTGCTCGCGCGCCTGCTGCAGGCGTTCGTTGACCAGCTGGCGGGCGAAGAACAGGTCGGTGCCGTCCTTGAAGATCACCGTCACCTGCGACAGCCCGGAGCGCGAAATCGAGCGCGTCTGCTGCAGGCCCGGCAAGCCGGCCATGGCGGTTTCCACCGGGTAGGTAATGCGCTGCTCGGTCTCCAGCGGCGTGAAGCCCGGCGCCGAAGTGTTGACCTGCACCTGCACGTTGGTGATGTCGGGTACCGCGTCGATGGGAAGCTTCTGGTAGCTGGCGATACCCAGGCCGGCCATGCCGAGGACGGCGAGCAGCACCAGGTAGCGCTGCTCGATGGCGAAACGAATGATGCGTTCGAACATGCTCTCGCCCCGTCAGTGCGCGTGGGACGCCGAGCTCTTGCCCAGCTCCGACTTGAGAATGAAGCTGCCGGCGGCCGCCACCTGATCACCCGCAGAAAGTCCCGCCAGCACTTCCACCTGGCCGGCGCTGCGCATCCCCAGGTCGACCGGGCGCGGGTCGAAGCCTTCGGCACTGCGCACGAACACGCTGGGTTTGCCTTCCACTTCCTGGATCGCCTGCTCGGGCACCGCGACCGCCACCTGGCGTGCCTCGCTACTCACCCGCACGTTGACGAACAGACCAGGGCGCCACGCGCCATCGGGATTGGCCAGGGCAACGCGGGCTACCGCACTGCGGGTCTGCTCACCGAGCAGGTTGCCGACATAACTGACGCGGCCATCGACCTGCATGCCCAGGTCCGCCGCCTCCACCCGCGCCGGCTTGCCCACCTGCACCCGCGAGAGGTCCTGCGGCGCCACGCTGAAGCTGGCCCAGACCCGCGACAGATCGGACAGCGTGAAAGCCGCCGTGGTCTCACTGACCACCTCGCCAGGCACCAGGTGCTTCTCGACCACCACACCGTCGAAAGGCGCACGCAGCTCATAACGATTGCCACCGGCACTGACCGACACGCCGCTCAGCGCGTTGGTCTTCTGCTGCGCATTGGCCAGGGCAATGCGCGCTTCCTCCAGGTCCTGGCGCGCCTGAAGGTAGTCCTGCTCGGCGGAAATCTTCTCCTGCCAGAGCTCGCGTTCGCGTTCGAAGGTCTTGCTTGCCAGGCTCGCCCGGCGCTGGGCGGCGGCCAGCTCGCTGCGCAACTCGGAGACCTGCTGGCTGGCGATCACCGCCAGCAGCTGGCCCTTCTTCACGCTCTGCCCCAGCTCGACCGACACCGACTCCACCACGCCGGGAGTACGCGGCACGACGTGGGCGGTGCGGTCCTGGTCGAAGCCGATTTCTCCGGGCAGGCTGAACGCCTCGTCCAGCGCCTGCGGGCCGGCGATGGCCAACTGGATGCCGGCCGCTTCGATCTGTGCCGGACTCAGGTGCAGCCCCTGCTCCTCGGCTTGGGTTTCCTGTGCGGCGTGGTGCTCGCCGTCGGCATGGTTCGCCGATTCGGCATGGCGAGTCGGTGCAGCGCTGTTGTGGTGCTCAGCGTCGGCATGGGTCGCGTCGTCGAGATGGCTGCCGTCAGCCTGTTCGCTGCCCATCCAGGCGTAAGCGCTGACGCCCAGTGCAGAGGCCAGCAGTACAGCGGCGGCAAGTGGGGTTTTCTTGATCATGGAAGCTCCGGGGAAAATCCGTCGGCGCCGCGCCGTGGCGCAGGCACCGCAGGGTGATGGAGGGTGCTGAAGAGGTCATGGACGCACCAGTGCGGCGGCAGGCTCGCGGGCGGCGCGGCAGCGGATGGCGTCAGGGCCACGAGCAGCAAACCGAACCAGGCACGGCGAGCCTTAACGGGCCGCACCGACATCGCCGTAAACCCGCTCGATCCGCCCCCAGGCGTCGCTGACCTGAGCCAGCGCGCGCAGGTACTGGTCGCGGGCGGTGATCAGGGTGCGCTGGGCGTCGAGCACTTCGAGGAAGCCGAACTTGCCCATCTCGAAGCCGCGCGTGGCGCTTTCCACGGCGCTCTGGGCGCTGGGCAGGATGGTCTGGCGGAAGGCATTCACCTCGCCCTGGGCGGTGCTCCACTGCTGCAGCGCCTGCTGGGTTTCCTGGCGCAGGCGCAGCTCGGTGGCGTTGCGCAGGTCGCGGGCCTGGTCGGCACGGCGCGACTCGGCAAGGATGTTGCCCTGGTTGCGGTCGAACAGCGGCAACGGCAGGCTCAGGCCGAGCACTGCAATGCGGTCGCGGTTGCCGTCCTCGATGGCTTCCTGGCTGCCCAGGCTGACGTCGAGGTCGGGAATCCGCTGGGTCTTCGCCAGGCGCACGGCGGCTTCGCCTTCATCGATACGGCTCTGCGCCAGGCGCATTGGCGCGCTGTCGCCCAGGCGACGCAGCAGCTCATCGGGGCTTGGCAGCCCGGGCAATGGCTTGCCACTGTCACTGCGCACACCAGTGAAATCCGCCGAGGCCAGCCCCATCAGCGCGGCCAGCGCCTGGTTGGCGTCGGCCCGCTCGCGGCGCGCGCGGTCCTGTTCCAGGCGCACCTCGGCCAGTTGCACCTGCGCACGATTGGCCTCCAGCGGCGCTGCCTTGCCGGCACGCACGCGGCCTTGCGCCGCGACCACGCCACGCTGCGCCAGCGCCACCGACTGCTGTGCCAGGCGCTCGCGCTCCTGGGCCCGCAAGGCGCTGTAGAAAACCGCGATCACCTCGCCACGCAGCTGGTTGCGCCGGGCTTCCAGGCCCAGGGCCGCCACCTCCTGGCCGCGCTCGGCCAGCGCCACCCGCGCACCGCGCTTGCCGCCCAGCTCCAGCGGCTGGCTGATACCGAGGGTGGTGGTGCGATTGCGCGACTCGGTGCCTTCCTGCTCCCAGGAGAACGTCGGGTTGCGCAGCAGGCCGGCCTGCTCGCGCAGTCCCTGGGCGATGCCGATTTCCCGGGCACTGGCGGCCAGTTCGGGGTTGCCGCTGGCGGCGGCCTGCAAGGCATCCTCGATGCCGATCTCGCGGGCCTGCACCCAGGCCGGGAACTGCCCCAGCAGCAGCGCCAGCAGCGTTGCCCAGGCGGCGAATCCAGAACGTCTTGAAAACACAGCGAACCTCGCACGGTGGAGTCAACTTCGACGGTATTCCGTCATTTCCACCGGCGAATCTAGAAGTGCCTCTCTAGCGACAAGGTGACTGGATAATTACAAACATGTAATTGGCCATCCAGCGACTTCCCGTTGTATGTATTTAAAAAGGCTTTGTGCCACTTCCAGGTAACTTCAGGAAACAATTCGCGCCATTCCGAGAAACTCTCTGACGGCTGAAAAATCCTTTCAGGACAGCCACCTGCATAACTTTGAAGCCTTCAACTGCGATACCAAATGCGACCCCTGCACGATTGACCCTGAAGTCGCTACAGCTTCTAGACTGCCCGCGCTTTTCACCGGCGGCATGAACTTTCCTGCGCCTGCGGCACCACTCTCCACGTAATTACCGGGTAACTATCCATGAAAATCCTGCTCATCGAGGACGACCACAAGACGGCCGATTATCTGCAACAGGGGCTGAGCGAAAGCGGCTATGTGGTGGATCGCGCGGACAACGGCGTCGACGGCCTGCACCTGGCCCGACAGTGCGCCTACGACCTGGTCATCCTCGATGTGAACCTGCCGCAGATGGATGGCTGGGACGTACTCGCCAGCCTGCGCCAGCACAGCGACATCCGCGTGATGATGCTCACCGCCCGCAGCCGACTCACCGAGCGGGTAAAGGGCTTCGACCTGGGCGCCGACGACTACCTGCTCAAGCCCTTCGAATTCCCCGAACTGCTGGCCCGCGTGCGTTCACTGATGCGCCGCAGCGAGCGTATCGACCAGCCCCAGGTGCTGGAGATCGGCGGGCTGGAGCTCGACCCCGGGCGCCACCGCGCTTACCGCGACAGCCAGCGTATCGACCTGACCAGCAAGGAGTTCGCCCTGCTGCACCTGCTGATGAGCCGCAGCGGCGAAGTGCTCTCGCGTACGCAGATCATCTCGCTGGTGTGGGACATGAACTTCGACTGCGACACCAACGTGGTGGAAGTCACCATCCGCCGCCTGCGCGCGAAGATCGACGATCCCTTTGCCGACAAGCTGATCCATACCCTGCGCGGGGTCGGCTACGTGCTGGAGTCCCGCGCATGAAGCCGGCCAGCCTGTCGCTGCGCATCGGCCTGTGGGTCGGCGTGCTGGGCTCGGTGCTGATGATCCTGTTGCTCAGCCTGGCCTACCTCGCCCTCGACCACCAACTGGACCAGCGCGCCCACCGCGAGCTGGAGGACAAGCTCGGGCAACTGCGCCACGCCCTCGACGCCGATCCGGGTCTCGCCGCCCTGCCCTTGCGCGGCCATGCCCTGCAGGACCAACTGATGGGCCACGACAACCTGAGCGCCGCGCTGCTCGATGAGCGACGCGGGCAGCCGGCGCAGTTCAGCAGCGGGCCGACTCGCGACCTGCCGGTGCTCGATGGGTTCGCCGGCAGTGGCCGCGCCTTTGCCTGGCGCTCGGCGGACGGCCGCCGCCTGCTCACCGAGCGCAGCCTGATCCGCTTGCGCGACGGCAACACCCTGCGGGTATTCCTGAGCCTGGATCGCCGCGACGACGATGCCCTGCTCGGCGCCTTCCTGCGTTCGGCCTGGCTGGCGGTGCCGCTGCTGTTGCTGCTGATCGCCCTCGGCGCGCGCCTGGTGGCCAAGCGCGGCCTGCAACCCTTGCGGCAGTTCGGCCAGGTGGCCTCGCTGATCACCACCCAGGACCTCAGCCACCGCATTCCCGTGCAGGACCTGCCACGGGAGCTGGGCAAGGCTGCGCGAGCGCTGAACCTGATGCTGCACCGGCTGGATGGCGGCGTGCAGCAGCTCACGCAGTTCTCCGACGACCTCGCCCACGAGCTGCGCTCGCCCATCGGCAACCTGCTGGGCAAGGCGCAGGTGACGCTGTCGCGACCGCGGCAAAAGGAAGAGTACGAAGCGGTGCTGGCCGCGAGTACCGAGGAGCTGGAACGGGTCGGCCGGATCGTCAGCGACATGCTGTTCCTCGCTCAGGTCAGCCACCCGCGCGCGCTGCTGCCGCAGGAGACGGTGCAGCTGGAAGAGGAAGCCGCGAAGGTCGCCGAACTGTTCGCTTTCAGCGCCGAAGAGAAGTCGCTGCGCATCAGCATCGACGGCCATGGGCGGGTCGTCGGCGATCGCCTGATGATCCAGCGCGCCATTTCCAACCTGCTGTCCAACGCCATCCGCCACACGCCCGCGGGCGAGCGCATCAGCGTGCAGGTCCGCAACGACGATGAGACCGTAACTCTGCAGGTGCAAAACCCCGGAACGGGCATTGCCGCCGAGCACCTGCCGCACCTGTTCGAGCGCTTCTACCGGGTGGACAAGGGCCGCTCGCGAGCGCAGGGCGGCACGGGCCTGGGGCTGGCCATCGTGCGTTCGATCATGGAGTTGCACCTGGGCGCGGCCAGCGCGCAGAGCTCGGAGGAAGGGCCGACGCGCTTCCTCCTGGAATTCCCCGCCTCGCCCGACTGAATCAGCGGGTCACGCGGCAGGCGACGCGCTCGGTGCGGTACTCGATGGCCTGCTCCTCGCCGAAGGAATCCTTGTAGCGCAGTTGCACCGGGACCACGCCGCAGTCGCTGCTCATCGGCGTTACCGCCACGACTTCGGCGATGTCCAGGTTCATCCCGTAGGTGTACTGCTTCGCCTCGGCGACCTGCGTCGGCGAAGGCGCGTCCTGGCGGGCCTGCATGGCTTGCAGGCGGGCCTGCTCCATGCGCGCGAAGGTAATGTCGCCGCCGCCGTCGGCCAGCGCCAGGGAAGAAGCGCCCATCAGGGCAGCGATCAGGAGGATGCGGGAGCGTTGCATGGCAGTCACCTCACGGGTGGTTGAAAGTGACTCCACCTTAAGAGGCCGCCCCTAACGGGAAGCTGAGGCAAGCATGACGATTCGGTTATCCAGGCGCCGCCGCCGTTGACCTTGCCCCAGGGGAAGGTTCTAAACTGCGCGGCATGCTTCGTCGCCTGCGGCTCTTCATCATCCTGTGGCTCAGCCTTGCGCTTCCCCTCACCGGGATGGCGGGCTTCGAGGCGCCGGCCGAACCCTGTCCGATGCAGGAACAGGGCATGAGCCAGATGGCCGGCATGGATCAGGATTGCTGCCAGGACGCGGGCAAGATGACCCCGCACGGCAAGAAGGCCTGCAAGAGCGGCCAGGAGTGCAAGACCAGCAGCCTGCTCCAGGTCAGCCTCCTGAATGCCCCGCAGCACCCTGCCGCAGCGCAGATTGCGCCACGCTACAACCCCCTCGTACTGAGCCAGGCTCCCGCCGATCTCTGGCGACCTCCCTGCGCCTGATTCCTCTCCCGACCTGAACCCCGCCCGCGGCCCTCAAGGCTGCCGGGTGGCTTGCGCCCGTGCGCTGGTTTTCCAGAGGAATCCCCATCGTGACTCACGTCCGAATCCATTCGGGCTGGCTGCTGCTCGCGCTGCTGTCCAGCCTGTCCGCCCAGGGTGCGTCCCTGTCGCTGGACGACGCCCTGTTGCTGGCCGAACGCAACGCCCCTTCCCTGCTCGCCGAGAGCGAAAAACTCGCAGCGGCGAAAAGCGCCGCCATTCCGGCCGGCGAACTGCCCGACCCCAAGCTCAACCTCGGCCTGCAGAACATCCCCATCGAGGGACAGGAGCGCTGGACCACCCAGCGCGACAACATGAGCATGCAGATGGTTGGCCTGATGCAGGAGGTGCCCAATCGCGACAAGCGCAAGGCCCGCATCGAGACCGCCCAGGCCGCCGTCGAACGCGCCGACGCCGAGGCCGGCGTGGAGCGCCTGAAGGTCCGCAACGCCCTCGCGCAGGCCTGGATCGCGGCCTATACGCTGCAACGCAAGCTGGCGATGTTCGACGACTTCTACCGCGAAAACCGGCTGCTCGACGCCAGCGTCCGCGCGCGCCTGGCCAGTGGCGGCGCCAGCGCGGTGGACGCGGTGCTGCCGCGCCAGGAAGCCGCGCTGCTCGACGAGCGCAAGGATGATCTGCTGAGCCAGCAGGCCCGGGCCCGGGCGACGCTCAAGCGCTGGATCGGCGAGGACGCGCCGCAGACGCTCAGCGGCGACTTCCCGCGCTGGTCGATCGACGCGCCCCACTACCAGCAGGCGCTGCACCAGCACCCGGAGCTCGCCGCCTACGGGCCGATGACCCGCGAGGCCGAAGCGCTGGTCCGCGAAGCCGTGGCGGAGAAGAAGCCGGACTGGAGCTGGGAGGTGGACTACCAGCATCGTGGCCGCGAATTCGGCGACATGATGACGCTGCAGGTCAGCTTCGACCTGCCGCTGTTCAGCGGCACCCGCCAGGACCCGAAGATCGCCGCCCGCCGCGCCCAGGTTCGCCAGCTGGATGCCGAGCGCGAGGCCCTGGCCCGCGAGCATGAACAACAACTGGCAGACGACCTCGCCGAATACCGGCGCCTGCAGCGCGCCGTCGAACGCAGCAGCGCCACGCTGCTGCCGCTGGCCGAGGAGAAGGCCAGCCTGGCCACTGCCAGCTATCGCGCCGGCAAGCTGCAGCTCGGCGAAGTGCTCGGTGCACGCCAGCAATTGCTCGAGGAGCGGCTCCGGCAGATTGACCTGCTGGGCTCCCTGGCGCAGGTCGCCGCGCGCCTGTATTTCACCTATGAGGGAGTACGCGCATGAACCGGCTCCCCTTGAAGACCTCCGCACTGTTGTTGCTCGCCCTGGCCACCGGCAGCGCCGGCGGCTACTGGTTCGCCCAGCGACAATCGACCCCGGCAGCGGAAACCAGCGGTGTGGCCGCGGAACGCAAGGCGCTCTACTGGTACGACCCGATGGTCCCGCAGCAGCGCTTCGATGCGCCGGGCAAGTCGCCATTCATGGACATGCAACTGGTGCCCCGTTACGCCGACGATGAGAGCAACAGCGGCCCGCCGGCGGTTCGCCTGGAACCGGGCATCCAGCAGAATCTCGGCGTGCGCCTGGCCTCGGTCGGCCACGGCAGGCTCGATCGCAAGCTGCAGGTTACCGGCCTGCTGACCTTCAATGACCGCGACGTGGCACTGCTGCAGACGCGGGCCGGCGGCTTCGTCGAACGCACCTACGCCCTGGCGCCCGGCGACGTGGTAAAGGCCGGCGCGCCGGTTGCCGACATTCTGGTCCCGGAGTGGGCCGGCCTGCAGGAGGAATATCTCGCCCTGCAGGGCACCGCGGAGCCGACCTTGCGCGAAGCGGCGCGGCAGCGCCTGCTGCTGGCGGGGATGCCGCCCGCGCTGGTTGTCCAGGTCGCGCGCAGCGGCCGGGCGCGCCCGGTGATCACGCTCGGTTCGCCTATTGCCGGGGTGATCCGCGAACTGAACGTGCGTAGCGGCATGACCCTGCCCGCCGGCGCACCACTGGCGCGGATCAACGGTCTGGGACAGGTCTGGCTGGAAACAGCGGTGCCGGAAACACAAGCGGCTGGCCTGAAGATCGGCCAGCCGGTCGATGCTCGCCTGCCGGCATTCCCGGATCGTCCGGTGACGGGCACCCTGGCCAGCATCCTGCCGGAGAACGACCAGCAGAGCCGCACCCTGCGCCTGCGCATCGAACTGCCCAACCCGGATGGCCAACTGCGCCCGGGGATGACCGTGGAGGTCAGCCTCGCTCTCGCCGGGGAGTCCGACGTGCTGCAGATTCCCAGCGAAGCCGTGATTCGCACCGGCAAGCGCAACCTGGTGATGCTCGCCGAGGACCACGGCCGCTTCCGCCCCGTGGAGGTACGCCTCGGCCAGGAGAACGGCGGCCAGGTGGCTGTGCTCCAGGGCCTGGAGGAAGGTCAGCGGGTGGTCGCTTCCGGGCAGTTCCTGATCGATTCGGAAGCCAGCCTGAAGGGCATCGAAACCCGCACGGACGTCCTGCCCGTCCCCAGCGCAAGCACATCCACGCTGCATGAAGCCGAGGGCCGGATCGTCGCAATCAATGCCCAGGGGCTGACGATCAGCCACGGCCCCTTCCACACCCTGGGCATGCCTGGCATGACCATGACCTTCCCCCTGGCCCGAGCCGGCCTGGCGGACGGGCTGAAGGTCGGTGACCGCATCCGTTTCGGGGTCAGCCAGGGCGATACCGGGCTGGTGATCGAGCAAGTGAGCCGGCAGGAGGCGCAGCCATGATTGCCAAGCTGATCCGCTGGTCGGTGGCCAACCGCCTGCTGGTGCTGCTGGCCACTCTGTTCATCGTCGCCTGGGGCCTCTGGTCGTTGCGCAGCACGCCGATCGACGCGCTGCCGGACCTCTCCGACGTACAGGTGATCATCCGTACCAGCTATCCGGGGCAGGCGCCGCAGATCGTCGAAAACCAGGTCACCTACCCGTTGGCCACCACGATGCTGTCAGTGCCGGGAGCTAAGACCGTGCGCGGTTTTTCCTCCTTCGGCGACAGCTTCGTCTATGTGCTGTTCGATGACGGCACCGACCTCTACTGGGCCCGCTCGCGGGTGCTGGAGTACCTGAACCAGGTGCAGTCGCGCCTGCCGCCAACGGCAAGGGCAACGCTCGGCCCGGACGCCACCGGGGTCGGCTGGATCTACCAGTACGCCCTGGTGGACCGCACGGGCCGGCATGACCTGGCCCAGCTGAGGGGGTTGCAGGACTGGTTCCTCAAGTACGAGCTGAAGACGGTGCCGGACGTGGCCGAAGTCGCCACCGTGGGCGGCATGGTCAAGCAGTACCAGGTGCTGCTCGACCCGCTTCGACTGGCCAGCCTGGGCATCACCCAGGGCCAGGTGATCGAGGCCATCGGCAAGGCCAACCAGGAAACCGGCGGCGCTGTGCTGGAGCTGGGCGAGGCGGAATTCATGGTGCGCGCCTCGGGCTACCTGAAGAGCCTGGACGACTTTCGGGCGATCCCGCTGCGCCTGGCCGGCAACGGCAGCCCGGTCACCCTGGGCGATGTCGCGAGTGTGCAGCTCGGCCCGGAAATGCGCCGCGGCATCGGCGAACTGGACGGCGAAGGCGAGGCAGTCGGCGGGGTGATCGTCCTGCGCAGCGGCAAGAACGCCCGCGAAGCCATCACGCGGGTGAAGGACAGGCTGGAGGAGCTGAAGAAGAGCCTGCCCGAGGGCGTGGAGATCGTCACCACCTATGACCGCAGCCAACTGATCGACCGCGCGGTGAGCAACCTCGGCCACAAGCTGATCGAGGAGTTCCTCGTGGTGGCGCTGGTGTGCGCGGCCTTCCTCTGGCATCTGCGCTCGTCGCTGGTGGCCATCGTGTCCTTGCCGGTGGGCGTGCTGATCGCGCTGATCGTCATGCGGCACCAGGGGATCAACGCCAACATCATGTCGCTTGGCGGCATCGCCATCGCCATCGGTGCGATGGTCGACGCGGCGGTGGTGATGATCGAGAACGCGCACAAGCGCGTCGAGGCCTGGCATCAGCAGCACCCCGGCGTCCCACTGGTCGGCGAGCGGCACTGGAAGGTCATGACCGAGGCCGCCGTGGAGGTCGGCCCGGCGCTGTTCTTCAGCCTGCTGATCATCACCCTGTCGTTCGTCCCGGTGTTCACCCTGCAAGCCCAGGAGGGTCGCCTGTTCGGCCCGCTGGCCTTCACCAAGACCTACGCCATGGCCGGCGCCGCCGGGCTGTCGGTCACCCTGGTGCCGGTACTGATGGGCTACTGGATTCGCGGGCGCCTGCCCTCGGAGCAGCGCAACCCGCTCAATCGCTGGCTGATCCGCCTCTACCAGCCGGCCCTGGACGCGGTACTGCGCCGGCCACGCAGCACGCTGGCGGTGGCAGCGCTGGTGTTCCTCTCCGGGCTGTGGCCGCTGTCCCACCTGGGCGGCGAGTTTCTCCCGCCACTGGACGAAGGCGACCTGCTGTACATGCCCTCGGCCCTGCCCGGGCTCTCCGCGCAGAAGGCTTCTGAGTTGCTGCAGCGCACCGACCGGCTGATCCGCAGCGTGCCGGAAGTCGCCAGCGTGTTCGGCAAGGCCGGGCGCGCCGAATCGGCTACCGACCCGGCGCCACTGGAGATGTTCGAAACCACCATCCGCTTCAAGCCCAGGGACCAGTGGCGACCCGGCATGACCAGCGAAAAGCTGGTGGAGGAACTGGACCGCGCGGTGAAGGTGCCGGGCCTGACCAACATCTGGATCCCGCCGATCCGCAACCGTATAGACATGCTCGCCACCGGCATCAAGAGTCCCATCGGGGTGAAGATCGCCGGCACCGACCTGGCCGAGATCGACCGCGCGACCCAGGCCGTGGAGCGAGTGGCGAAGATGGTGCCGGGCGTCAGCTCGGCGCTGGCCGAACGCCTGACCGGCGGGCGCTACATCGACGTCGACATCGACCGCCAGGCGGCGGCGCGCTACGGCATGAACATCGCCGACGTGCAGGCCATCGTCGGCAGCGCCATCGGCGGCGAGAACGTCGGTGAAACGGTGGAAGGACTCGCCCGCTATCCGATCAACGTGCGCTACCCGCGCGAATGGCGCGACTCGCTGGACGCGCTGCGCCAGTTGCCGATCTACACCACCCAGGGTGGCCAGATCACCCTCGGCAGCGTGGCACGAATAGGCATCAGCGAGGGGCCGCCGATGCTCAAGAGCGAGAATGCCCGCCTCTCCGGCTGGGTCTACGTCGACGTTCGTGGCCGTGACCTGGCCTCGGTCGTGGCGGACCTGCGCCAGGCAGTGGAGCGCGAGGTACGCCTCGCCCCGGGCATGAGCCTGGGCTACTCCGGACAGTTCGAGTACCTGGAACGCGCCAACGCCCGCCTCAAGCTGGTCGTCCCGGCGACCCTGGCGATCATCTTCGTGCTGCTCTACCTGACCTTCGGACGCATCGACGAGGCCCTGCTGATCATGGCCACCCTGCCCTTCGCCCTCACCGGCGGGGTATGGCTGCTGTACCTGATGGGTTTCAACCTGTCGGTAGCCACGGGTGTCGGCTTCATCGCCCTGGCCGGCGTGGCGGCGGAGTTCGGGGTGATCATGCTGGTCTACCTGAAGAACGCCTGGGCCGAGCAGCCCCAGGCCAACCAGCCATCCGCGCTGCTCGCGGCGATCCGCGAGGGCGCGGTCCAGCGCGTGCGCCCCAAGGCCATGACCGTGGCGGTGATCGTCGCCGGCCTGCTGCCGATCCTCTGGAGCAGCGGCACCGGCAGCGAGGTGATGAGTCGCATCGCCGTGCCCATGGTCGGCGGCATGCTCACCGCGCCCCTGCTTTCTCTCTTCGTCATCCCCGCCGCCTACTGGCTGATGCGCCGTCGTCAGCTACCGGCAACCAGCCAAAACCAACCTGGAGACATCCCATGAAAACCCCACTGATCGCCCTCGGCGCCCTGCTGCTCGGCCTCTCCCATTCCGCCCTGGCCGAAGACATGGCCGGCATGAAGATGGACGACATGAGCATGGACAGCGCCCAGCAAGCGCCGACCGCCAGCGCCGAAGGCAGCGTCCGCGCGATCGACGCCGAGCGCCACCTCGTTACCCTCGCCCATGGCCCGGTGGCGGCGCTGCACTGGCCACCGATGACCATGGCCTTCAAGGCCACCGCTGCACAGCTCGAGGGCCTGAAAGTGGGCGACAAGGTCTCCTTCGAGTTCCGCAACGCCAGTGATGGCGCCACCCTGGTCAACATCCGCAAGCCTTGAAGCCGGCCCCATGGACGCCTCGCCATCACGGCGAAGCGTCCATGGGCGGCCTGGGTCTTCGCATTTTCCACCACTCATCCGTGCAATTTCCTACCGGTGAACTCTCGGCATCCGACGACTGTCTGTGTGCTGTCGGCCCACCGGGTGGGATTCCTGGCCATTGGCCACCCGGCTGGTTCTGAACCCTTCGTTTCAAATAAAACGCCCGGCCGACGTTTTCGCTCCCGCAAGGCGGGTTTCGTTCCAAGTCATGTGAAGATTGCCCATGTCCCTATCGCGTCGCTTCCCCGCACGAGTTTCTCCCCTCCAGACCCGCGCCATCGGCGCCTGCCTGTTCGCCGGCCTGCTGGCAGCCGGCGCTCCGGCCCAGGCCGAGGAGCCCGCCAGCAGCGCGCGCTGGGTGAACGACAGCCTGAGCACCTACGTGCGCAGCGGCCCTACCGACGGCTACCGCATCGTCGGCACCCTGACCTCCGGGCAGAAGGTCCAGCTGGTCAGCACTTCCGGCGACTACAGCCAGGTGCGCAGCGACAGCGGCAGCACGGTGTGGATCGCCAGCAAGGACCTGCAGGAGAAACCCGGCCAGGCCGAACGTCTGCCGGCGCTGGAGCAGAAGGTCACCGAGCTGAGCACCCAGCTGCAGACCATCGACGACAGCTGGAAAAACCGCGTGCAGGGCATGCAGGAAACCCTGGACGCACGCAAGAAACTCATCGACGAACTGCAGGCGGCGCGCTCTGCGCTGGACTCCGAGCTGAACCAGGCACGCTCGCAGCTACGCGACACCCAGGCGCAACTGGGCGACGAGAACAAGCAGGTGCTGATGCGCTACATGGCCTACGGCGGCAGCATAGCCGGAGCCGGCCTGCTCGCCGGGCTGATCCTGCCGACCATGCTGCGCGTGCGGCGCAAGCGCAGCACCGAGTGGGTCTGACGCGCCACAACACCTGGCGCCATGCAATGCCGGAGACGATCGCGGACGAAGTCCGCTCCTAGGCAGACGTCAGCGTTCGCAGGAGCAACTGTCTTTTCTGGATAGTCTGTCGCTGCGTCTTCCCCCTCACCCCAACCCTGGCTGCGCGCCCCGTCAGGGAGAGGGGGCAGCCCGCAGGTTTCTGAACGGTCCCCTCTCCCCTTGGGAGAGGGCCAGGGTGAGGGATGGCCCACGCGCAAAGGTATCTCGCAGGAGCGGACTCCGTCCGCGATGATCCAGCCCTTGCTCCCGCCTCAGCGGGATGAATTCATCCCGAAGCAATGTCGCGCCTGCGGAAACTGGCCCGCGCGTACCTCGCTGGCAAAGCGTTCGGCCGCGGAGCTGATCAGCTCATCCACCCGCACGTACTGCTGCGCGAAGCGCGGAATCTGCTCGCCGGAAAGCCCCAGCATGTCCTCGCTCACCAGCACCTGCCCGGCGCAGGCGGGCGAGGCGCCAATGCCGATCACCGGTATCTCCAGACGCTCGCATACCTGCCGCGCGAGTGGTTCCAGCACGCCTTCGAGCACTACGCTGAAGGCCCCGGCGGCGGCCACGGCTTCGGCGTCACGCAGTACCCGGGCAGCGCCCTGCTCGTCCTTGCCTTGCACCTTGAACCCACCGAGGGCGTTGACCTTCTGGGGCATCAGGCCGACATGCGCCATCACCGGAATGCCACGCTCGACCAGGAAGGCGATGGTCTCGGCCATCTCCACCCCGCCTTCGAGCTTCACCGCCTGCGCGGCGCTCTCGGCGAGTACCCGCGCAGCAGCGAGGAAGGCCTGCTGTGGCGAGGCCTGGTAGCTGGCGAATGGCAGGTCCACCACCACGCACGCCCGTTGCGAGCCACGGACCACCGCAGCACCGTGGGCAATCATGGTGTCCAGGCTGACGGCCAGGGTATGCGGCATGCCATAAAGCACCATGCCCAGTGAATCGCCCACCAGCAGAATGTCGACGTGCGGGTCGAGCAGGCGCGCCATGGGTGCTGAATAAGCGGTCAGTACCACAAGGCTGCCGGCGTCGCGACGTTGGCGGATATCCAGTACTGAAAGGCGTTGTTGCGGACGATGGCTGCTCATGCGTTTTCCTCATTACGGGCTGGTTTGGGCCGGAGAAAACGCTACCATCGGCAGTTCGTGGCCCACTTCCGTGAGAGAGACAAGCTATGCCGTCGACGGGACAGGATCCTCTGGCGCTTCCCGGCTTCACCACCCTGCCCCGGCCCGTGTGGCTGCGCGCATTCGACATGCCGGCCGGCCACAGCGTGGAGCCGCACAGCCATCCCTGGGGGCAACTGATGTACGCCGCCAGCGGAGTGCTGGAGGCCAGCACCGAGCAGCACGCCTGCCTCATCCCGCCACGCCGCGCCATGTGGCTGCCGGCAGGCGTATCCCACAGCGTAAGGGCACGGACGGCCGTGGTGTTCCGTAGCTTCTACCTGGCCCCGGAGATCGCCGCGGGGCTCGGCCCGTGCCGCGTGGTGGAGATCTCGCCGCTACTCGACAACCTCATCCAGCGCGCCAGCGAGTTCGCCAGCGACTACCCCGACGAAGGCCCGCAAGCCCGCCTGATGCAGGTGCTGGTGGATGAACTGCACAATGCGCCGGACTCCGGCCTGGACCTGCCGCTGCCGCGCGATGCCCGGCTGCGGCGGGTCACCGATCACCTGCAGGAACACCCCGGCGAGCGCCTGGGCATCGAAGACTGGGCACAGCGCGTGGGCGCCTCACGGCGCACCCTGGCGCGGCTGTTCCGCGACGAGACCGGGCTGTCGTTCCGCCAGTGGCGCGAGCGCGTCCGGCTGCTGGCGGCGCTGCCGAAGCTGGAGCGCGGTGAAGCGGTCACGCTGATTGCCGGTGAGCTGGGCTACGAATCCACCTCGGCCTTCATCGAGCTGTTCCAGCGCCAGCTCGGCACCTCGCCAGGGGCGCTGGCGCGGCAGATGCGCGGCAACGAGTAAGGGCGAGGCAGCCTGGAGGCATTGCCCATGGCGCGGCGCTGCGAAGTGCTCACCCGCGCAGCTCAACATGAAGATTTCTTGTATTCATCACGAGAACATTGAGTTTGTCTCATGATGCTTGCGCCGGGAGAATTTCCCCATCGTTGATTCATTGGAGAGATTCACATGGCGCTGGCACACAACCTCGGCTTTCCCCGCATCGGCCGCGACCGCGAGCTGAAGAAGGCCCAGGAGGCCTTCTGGAAGGGTGAACTGGATGAAGCCGGCCTGCGCGCCGTTGGCCGCGAGCTGCGCGCCGCCCACTGGCAGGTGCAGAAGAACGCCGGCATCGAGTTGCTGCCGGTGGGCGACTTCGCCTGGTACGACCAGGTCCTGACCCACTCGCTGACCTTCGGCGTGATCCCCGAGCGTTTCCGCTCGCATGGCGGCGCCAGGCCGACCCTGCAGACGCTGTTTTCCATGGCGCGTGGTGCTGTTGGAAACGACAGCAGTGCCGGTTGCTGCGGCGCCCATGGGCAACCCGTTCTTGCACTGGAGCTGACCAAGTGGTTCGACACCAACTACCACTACCTGGTCCCGGAGTTCAGTGCCGACCAGCAGTTCGAACTGAGCTGGGAACAGCTGTTCGAAGAGGTCGATGAGGCCAAGGCGCTTGGTCACAACGTCAAGCCGGTGGTGATCGGCCCGCTGACCTACCTCTGGCTGGGCAAGACCAAGGGCGGCGACTTCGACAAGCTTGACCTGGTCGAGCGCCTGCTGCCGCTCTACGGCCAGATCTTCCGCCGCCTCGCCGCCCAGGGCGTCGAATGGGTGCAGATCGACGAGCCGATCCTCGCCCTCGACCTGCCGCAGGACTGGAAAAACGCCTTCGAACGCACCTACAACCTGCTGCAGAGCGAGCCGCTGAAGAAACTCGTGGCCACCTATTTCGGCGGCCTGGATGACAACCTGGGGCTGGCCGCCGGCTTGCCGGTGGACGGCCTGCACCTGGACCTGGTGCGCGCGCCCGAGCAGTTCCCGAGCATCCTCGACCGCCTGCCGGCCTACAAGATTCTCTCCCTCGGCGTGGTCAACGGCCGCAATGTCTGGCGCTGCGATCTGGAGAAAAGCCTGGAGGTGCTGCGCCACGCCCATGATCGGGTCGGCGAGCGCCTCTGGGTCGCGCCCTCCTGTTCGCTGCTGCACAGCCCGGTGGACGTGGAGCGCGAAGACCAACTGGATGCCGAGCTGAAGAGCTGGCTGGCGTTTGCCGTACAGAAGTGCGCCGAAGTCGCGCTCCTCGCCCGCGCCGTCAATCAGCCCGACGCCCCGGAAACCCTCGCCGCCGTCGAGCGCAGCCGCGCCATTCAGGCCAGCCGCGCCGCATCGCCGCGCATCCACAAGCCGCAAGTGAAGGCGCGCCTGGCCGCCGTGCAAGCCGCCGACAGCCAGCGCCAGTCGCCGTTTGCCGAGCGCATCGTGGAGCAGCGCGCCAGGCTGAACCTGCCGGACTTCCCCACCACCACCATCGGTTCCTTCCCGCAGACCTCGGCCATCCGCCTGGCGCGCCAGGCCTTCCGGCAGGGCAAGCTCAGCACCGCCGACTACACCGAGGCGATGCACAGAGAGATTCGCCACGCCGTGGAAATCCAGGAGCACCTGGGGCTGGACGTGCTGGTGCACGGCGAGGCCGAGCGCAACGACATGGTCGAGTACTTCGCCGAGCAGCTCGACGGCTACCTCTTCACCCGCTTCGGCTGGGTACAGAGCTACGGCTCGCGCTGCGTGAAGCCGGCGGTGATCTACGGCGACCTGAGCCGCCCGCAAGCGATGACCGTGGAGTGGATCCGCTACGCCCAGAGCCTCACCCGCAAGGTGATGAAAGGCATGCTGACCGGCCCGGTGACCATGCTGATGTGGTCCTTCCCGCGCGAGGACATTTCCCGCGAAGCGCAGGCGCGGCAACTGGCGCTGGCGATCCGTGACGAGGTGGTCGACCTGGAAGCCGCGGGCATCCGCATCGTGCAGATCGACGAGGCCGCCTTCCGCGAAGGCCTGCCGCTGCGTCGCAGCGACTGGGGCCGCTACCTCGATTGGGCCACCGAGGCCTTCCGTCTGTGTGCATCCGGGGTGCGCGACGACACCCAGATCCATACGCACATGTGCTACAGCGAGTTCAACGACGTGATCGAATCCATCGCCGCCATGGACGCCGACGTCATCACCATCGAGACCTCGCGCTCGGACATGGAGCTGCTGGAAGCCTTCGAGAAGTTCGAATACCCCAACGAGATCGGCCCCGGCGTGTATGACATCCACTCGCCGCGCGTACCGGGCAAGGACGAGATGGTCAAGCTGCTGCGCAAGGCAGCGCAGCGCATTCCCGCCGAGCGCCTCTGGGTCAACCCCGACTGCGGCCTGAAGACCCGCGCCTGGCCGGAGACGGAAGCCGCACTGGTGAACATGGTCGCGGCCGCCCGCGAGTTGCGCAGGGATGTGGCGCTGCTGGGCTGAACGCGGGTCGATGACACCCCGTAGGGCGCATAACGCCCCAGGCGTTATCCGCCACGGCGGATAACCCGTGCCGGGTTATCCGCCCTACGTTGCTGGGCTGAGCGGTTAGTTACGCCGCGCCGAAGGTGAACGATGCGAACCTCGCTGCGACGTTGAAACATCGCGGACAGAGTCCGCTCCTACGAGATACCTCTGCGCTTGGGCCATCCCTCACCCTAGCCCTCTCCCAAGGGGAGAGGGGACCGTTCGGTGCAGGATGAAACGTCGGCACTAGCCGGCACGGACTGCTCCCTCTCCCTGAGGAGCGGGGCGCGCAGCCAGGGTTGGGGTGAGGGGGGATACGCAGCGACGGACTATCCAGCCCCGTAGGGCGCATAACGCCCCAGGCGTTATCCGCCACGGCGGATAACCCGTGCCGGGTTATGCGCCCTACGTTGCTGCGACGTTGAAACAACGCGGACAAAGTCCGCTCCTGCGACTCCGAATTCGCGCGTAGGAGCGGACTCCGTCCGCGATCGGCCTCGCCCCGCAGCGGACCATCGGCAAACACCCGCAACAGCGCGTCGATCCGGCAGATGAGCATGTCGCCGGACAGGCGTAGTCTTGAAGCCCTTCGATCCACGGCATGCAGGCCCTACATGAAGCAGCTGCTCATCATCGGCATCGGCGCGGGCGATCCCGAGTACCTCACCGTCCAGGCCATCAACGCGATGAACCGCGCGGATGTGTTCTTCCTGATGGACAAAGGCGCGAGCAAGGACAAGCTGATCCAGTTGCGCCGCGACATCCTCCAGCGCTATGTCTCCCGCTCCGATTACCGCATCGTCGAAGCCGACAGTCCGGAACGCGTGCGTGAAGGCGATTACGCTGGCCAGGTGCGCGACCTGAACCAGGCCAAGCAGCAGGTATTCGAACGCCTGATCGCCGCTGAACTGCAAGACGGCCAGTGCGGTGCCTTCCTCGTCTGGGGCGACCCATCGCTGTACGACAGCACCCTGCGCATCCTCGACGCCATCCAGCGCGAGGGCCGCGTCAGCTTCGACTACCAGGTGATCCCCGGCATCACCAGCGTCCAGGCCCTGGCCGCGCGCCACAAGGTGCCGCTCAACGCCATTGGCCAATCGGTGCACATCACCACCGGTCGGCGCCTGGCAGAAGGCTTTCCGGATAACGCCGAAAGCGTCGTGGTGATGCTCGACGCCGAGGACGCCTACCGCCAGCTGGATGACCCGCAGCTGGAAATCTACTGGGGCGCCTATGTCGGTACAGCGGACGAAATCCTGCGCAGCGGCAGGCTCGCCGAGGTTGCTGAAGACATCCAGCGCACCCGCCGCGAAGCCCGCGAGGCCAACGGCTGGATCATGGACACCTACCTGCTGCGGCGCACGCCGAAGGACGCCGAGGGCGAGTGACGCACTCGGCGTCATCCGCCGAAATGGCCGATGACCCGTGCCGAACTATCCGTCCTGCGGCGCCGCGCAGGCTTGGCAAAAGCGGCTAGAGTGATTGGTCGTTGTGTCGCGAAAGCCCTCCGGAGCGCACCGCTCATGCCCAACGCCAGCCTTTCCCGCTTCATCGACCACGCCACGCAGCTCAGCCGACAGGAATCCGAACCTTGCCAGTGTGTCGCCTCGCTGGCGCCCTTCATGATGGAACTGCTGGCGCATGCCGGCGACTTCCTCGAGGCGCACCACTACCAGAGCGACCCGAGCCACTACGCGCGCAACCTGGTCTACCAGGCGCCTGACGACAACCTGTCGCTCTATGCCCTGGTGTGGTCGCCGGGCCAGTGGACGCCAGTGCACGACCACGGAAGCTGGGGCGTGGTGGGCATAGTCGAAGGCGTGCTGGAGGAGCGCAGCTATGTCTGCCTGTCCGCCGACCGCAACCGCGACGAGGGCATCGAACTGGTCAAGGGCGGCATGATCCTGCTGCCACCGGGAGCCGTGACCAGCTTCGTCCCCAACCCCGACCATATCCATGTCACTGGCGTCCCTGCCGACCGTCCGCGCGCCGTGAGCCTTCACCTCTACGGGCGGATGATGAACAACTACCACATCTACGACGTCGAGGCCGGCACGCGGCACTTCGTCGAAGTGGAACACAACGGTTGAGGCTGTCGCCGGCCTCTCTCCCTGGGCGAGAGGCTTGAACGGCGCGGTCTATACTGATTTCCGCGCGCAGGAAGGAATTGCTCTGGCGCGCCCCTTTCGGCGGAGGATGGTCAATGAATGAGCCTGGTCCCGTTGTTCGTCCGACAGTCCTGATCGTCGACGATGCTCCCGAGAACCTGACGCTCCTCTCGGAGCTGCTCAAGTTGCTGTATCGCGTCAAGGCCGCCCGCACCGGCGAGAAGGCCTTGCAGATCGCCCACTCCGACGAGCCGCCGGACATCATCCTGCTGGATGTGATGATGCCCGGCATGAATGGCTTCGAGGTCTGCCGGCGGTTGCGCGAGGACCCGCGAACGAGCGGCATCCCGGTCATTTTCATCACCGCGCAGGGCACCGCCGATAATGAAATACGCGGCCTCGAACTCGGCGCGGTGGACTACCTGACCAAGCCGATCAATCCACCGACCGTGCTGATGCGCGTGGACAACCAGTTGCGCATCAAGGCCGCCGCCGACTTCCTGCGCGACCAGAACGAATTCCTCGAGCAGGAAGTGCAGCGGCGAACCCGCGAAGTGGCGGCAATCCAGGATGTGACCATCCTGGCCATGGCCTCCCTGGCGGAGACCCGTGACAACGAGACCGGCAACCACATCCGGCGCACCCAGCATTACGTCAGCGCATTGGCCGAGCACCTGCGGCAGCACCCGCGCTTCGTTGCCGAACTGGACGACGAGACCCGTCACCTGCTGTTCAAGTCGGCGCCGCTGCACGACATCGGCAAGGTCGGCATCCCGGACCACATCCTGCTCAAGCCGGGCCGACTGACCAGCGAAGAGTTCGAGATCATGAAGCAGCACACCACGCTGGGGCTCGAAGCCCTGGCGAAGGCCGAGGAGCGCCTCGGCATGGACGTGCCCTTCCTGCGCCTGGCCAAGCAGATCGCCTACGGCCATCACGAGAAATGGGACGGTTCAGGCTATCCCCAGGGCCTCGCCGGCGATGCGATCCCGCTGTCGGCGCGGCTGATGGCGGTGGCCGACGTCTACGACGCGCTGATCAGCCGACGCATCTACAAGAACGCCATGCCGCACGAGGCCGCCGTCGACTACATCCGCGGCCAGCGCGGGCAGCATTTCGATCCCGACGTGGTGGATGCCTTCGTCGCGCTGCAGGACGAGTTCCGCCACATCGCCGAGCGCTTCGGCGACCACACCGCCCTTTCTGCCGAGGTCGGCACGCCTGGTTGAGCAACCCGTGCTGTTCATCGCTCCAGGACAGACCCGCCAGGAGGCGGCCCGATGGTGAATCCCCTCGGTTTTCTACAGCAGTTGAAGCTGGGAACCCGGCTGGTGATCGGGTTTGGCGGCATCCTCCTGTTTGCCCTGTCCATTGGCCTTTACAGCCTGTACGTGCAGCGCGAGCAGAACCAGCGGATCACCCAGATCTACGAGAAGGAGATGCTCGGCCTCTCGCATATCGATGCCGCCCGCGTGGCCCTCGCGGGCATGGGCCGGAGCGTCCGCCAGGCGGTGCTCGCCGCGGACGCGGGCGCCAGGGCGCAGGCGCTGGAGCAGCTCAAGGAGGCCAAGGCGACCCTGCGCGAGGAAGTCGAACAGTCGCGTCCGCTCATCTATCGCTCCAATGCCCAGCAGGAACTGACCCGCTTCGAGGTCGCCTACGAGGAGTACCAGGGACAGGTCGACCGGGTCCTGCAGCTCAACGACCAACCCGCCAGCGCGGGCCGCTCATCGGACATCGCCGCCATCGCCCTGCTCTCCTCCACCCAGTTGCAGCGCCCCGGCGAGGTCGCCAACCAGGCCCTGTCCGAAGTGGCGCAGATCAAGCGCGCGGGTGCGGACCTGGAAGTCAATCGCGCCTCCGAGCACTTCCTGCGCAGCGTCGAGCTGACCTTCTGGTTGCTCGCGCTGTGCGTCGGCGGCGGATTCCTCTTCGGGGTCCTCATCAGCCTGTCGATTCGCCGCCCGGCGGAAAGCCTGCGGCACTCGGTCGATGCACTGAGCAAGGGCCAGCTGGACGTGGAGGTGCCCTTCCAGGACTACCCCAACGAAATTGGCGAGATGGCGCGGGCGATCACTGCGCTGCAGTCCGAAGCCCGGCAGATGGCCGACCAGCGCTGGGTGAAGACCCAGGTCGCGGCCCTCAGCACGGCAATGCAATCGGTTGCCGGCTCGAACCAGCTGGGCGATCGCACCCTCGACACACTGGCACCATTGCTGGGTTTGCGCCGCGCGACCCTGTATGTCCACGAGGAGCACAACGCTGAACTGCTGCTGTTGGGCAGCTACGCGGCGCCCGCTGACCAGCCGCGGCGCCTGGGCGTGGGCCAGGACCTGGTCGGCCAGTGTGCGAAACAGCGTGAGCCGATTCATTTGCAGCAGCCCGCCCAGCGCTTTCAGGACGACTACGCCCCGGCGCTGTTTGTCGACGTGTTGCCGCTGATCCACGGTGAACGCCTGGTCGGCGTGCTGGCCCTGGAAAGCCCGGAGGCGCTCGCGCATAGCCGGCGAACGCTGCTCGACGAACTGCTCCCGCTGCTCGCCATGAACCTGGAAATCCGCGAACGCAGCTCACGTACCGAGCAGCTGCTGGCGGAAACCCTCACCCAGGCCGAGCTGATGGAGCAGCAGTCCCAGGCTCTGCAGGAAAGCGAGCAACGCCTGCAGTACATCCTCGATTGCAGCCCGGTCAGCGTCGCCATTTCGACCCAGGATCACCTGCACCTGGCCAACCCGGCCTTCATCGAGACCTTCGGTCTCACGGTCGGCGATGCCACGTCCGGGCTCTACGTCGAACCGGCCGACCGCGAGGTGGTGTGGAGCGCCATGCATGCCGGCGAACGGATGGTCGAACGGGAAATGCGCTTGCGCGACCGCGACGGCAAGGAACGCGACATCTTCGCTACGTTCCTGCCCATCCATCACCTGGGCGAATTCGCCGTGCTCGGCTGGTTGTACGACATCACCCAGCGCAAGCAGGCCGAACAGCAGATGCGCCGCGCCAAGGAGCTGGCGGAGGAAGCGACGCGGGCCAAGAGCGAGTTCCTGGCCAACATGAGCCACGAAATCCGCACACCGATGAACGTCATCATCGGCATGAGCAGCCTGGCGCTGAAGAGCGGGCTGGATGCCCGGCAGCACAACTACGTGCAGAAGGTCCACCGCTCCGCCGAAGGGCTGCTGGGAATCATCAACGACATCCTCGACTTCTCCAAGATCGAGGCCGGGATGATGCACGTGGAGCGCGTCGAGTTCCGCCTGGAAGACGTGCTCGAGCAATTCTCCGGGCTGGTCGGCTTCAAGGCCGAGGAGAAGTCCCTGGAGCTGCTCTTCCAGCTGAGCCAGGAATTGCCGACCTCGCTGATCGGCGATCCGCTGCGGCTGGGACAGGTCCTGCTGAACCTGGGCAACAACGCCGTGAAGTTCACCGAGCGCGGGGAAATCGTCCTTGGCATCGAGCCACTGGTGCTTGGCCCACAGGAGGCGGACCTGCACTTCTGGCTGCGCGACACCGGCATCGGCATGACCGCCGAGCAATGCGGGCGCATGTTCCAGTCCTTCATCCAGGCCGATTCGTCCACCTCACGCCGCTATGGCGGCACCGGGCTGGGGCTGTCGATCTCCAGGAGCCTGGTGGAGCTCATGGGCGGAAAGATCTGGGTGGACAGCGAGCCGGGCAAAGGCTCGGTGTTCCACTTCCACGCGCACTTCGGCATCCCGCCAGGCGCGGCGCCCCGGCGCATGCTGCAGGCGAGCGAAATGCTCGGTGTACGGGCCCTGGTAGTCGACGACAACGCCTCGGCTCGGGAGATTCTCTCGGGCATGGCCTTGAGCTACGGCCTGGAAGTCGACGTCGCGCGCAATGGCAGCGAGGCGCTCGAATGGATCCGCGAGGCCGAACTGCGGCAGCTGTCGTACCAACTGGTGCTGGTCGACTGGCAGATGCCGGGGATGGATGGCATCGAGGTGGTCGCGCGGCTGCACGATGGCCACTGCGAGAATATCCCGGCGGTGATCATGGTCACCGCGTTCGGCCGCGAAGAAGCCCTGGATGCCGCGCAGGAGCGTGGTGTCGAACTGGGCACCGTACTGACCAAGCCGGTGACCCCCTCCACGCTGCTGGAGTCGATCAATATCGCCCTGGGCGGGCAGAGCCCCGTCGAACCGCGCAGCCGCGAACGCCAGAGCGCCGCAGACGATGCCATGGCCGGCCTGGCCGGCAGCCGCGTGCTGCTGGTGGAGGACAATGAGCTGAACCAGGAACTGGCGCTGGAGCTGCTGGGTGACGCCGGCATCGACATCGTGCTGGCCTGCAACGGCCAGGAAGCGCTGGACCGGCTGGCCGTCGACCAACGCTTCGATGGCGTGCTGATGGACTGCCAGATGCCCGTACTCGACGGCTATGCGGCCACCCGTGCATTACGCCTGCGTCCGCAGCTGGCGCAGTTGCCGATCATCGCCATGACCGCCAACAACATGGCCGGCGACCGCGAACTGGCGCTGGCCGCCGGCATGAACGACCACATCGCCAAGCCCATCGACCCGGCAGCGATGTTCCTGACCCTCTCGCGCTGGATAAAGCCGCGCCCCCGCGAAACGGCCGCCAGTGCCGCGGTGGCCATCGCCCGCGCAGACGGCCCGTTCGACCTGCCCGGCATCGATAGCCAGGCCGGACTCGCCACCTGTGCCGGCAAGACCGCGCTGTATGAACGGCTGTTGCGGCGCTTCCACACGAGCTATGCGGATTTCGCCGGCGAGTTCCGCGCGCTGGACCCGGGTAGCGACCCGCAAGCGCAACGCCGCGCCGCCCATACCCTGCGCGGCGCCGCCGGCAATATCGGCGCCCAGGCCCTGGCCCGGGCGGCGGCCGCGCTGGAAGACGCGTGCCAGGCGCAGGCTTCGCAGACACTGATCGCGCGCCTGCTGCTCGACCTGCAGGCCGAGCTGGAAGTCGTCCTGGCCGGGCTCGCGGAACATCTCGCAGCGCAACCGCCAGCCATTGCGCAGCCCGCCATGAGCGACGCCGAGGCAGCCGCCCTGCTCCGGCAATTGCAGGACGCGCTGGCGCAAAGCGATACCAGCGCCGGTGACCTTGTCGGCCGCCTGCGGGTCTTCTACCGGGCTTCGCCCAGGGCCGCGCAACTGGAGGACGTGGCCGCGGCCATCGAAGGCTTCGACTTCGAGCAGGCGCTGGCGCATCTGCACAGGCTGCTGGATGACGAACCCTCGGGCCTGCAGGTGCAACCCTGAGGGCATGCCGGAGCGCGCATGCCGGAACCTTGCGTCAAAGCGTCCTGATCGAGGTGCTGATCGCCCGCGCGCACTCGATGGCCGCCGGCGCCAGGCGCCGTTCGGCATCTTCGCGGGTCCAGCGGCTGGTGGGCGCCACCACGTGCACCGAAGCCACCGGGCGCCCCTGGCTGTTGCGCACCGGAGCGGCCACCGCCATGTCGCCCAGGAACAGCTCCTCGCTGTTGATCGCATAGCCCTTGCGGCGAATCTCGGCGATCTCGGCGAGGATTTCCTCCAGCGAAGTGCGGGTGTACTGGGTGTGGCTGGAGAGGTCGCTGCCCTGCAGCAACTCCAGCACTTCATCATCGCTCAGCGCACTGAGGAAGGCGCGCCCGGAGGCGGTGCAGTACATGGGAATGCGGCTGCCGATGGGCAGGTGGATCGGGATGAATTTCGGCCCGACGAACCGCGCCACATAGAGCATGTCGGTGCGCACCGGCTCGGTGAGGTTGGTGGTCTCGCCGGTGGTCTGTGCCAATTCCGCGAGGAAGGGGTTGGCGACATCCACCAGGGTATCGGCGGCGAGGTAGTTGTAGCCGATCTCCATCACCTGCGGAGTCAGCTGGAAGCGCTTGGTCTGCGGATGCTTGCTGACGTAGCCCAGCGCCTCGAGGGTATGGATCATCCGCTGCGCGGAACTCTTGGTGATGTCGGCCGCCTCGGCTACCTCGGCCAGGTTCATGGTGCGATTGCGTGCATTGAAGGCACGCAACACCGCCAGGCCCTTTTCCAGCGACTGGTTGAACAGGCTGTTTTCGTTGTCGCTCATGTCTCGTCCTTGGGAAGAACAGGCCTTATAAGGCCATGAATATCGATATGCGATATTTATAAATCTCTTTACGATTCTTGTAAATCATTTATATTGCAGCCAACGCCTCCTGCCGATACTCGAGGCTATCCATAACGCATAAAGACAACAAACCGCGTCAAATGGGAGTTCATCCATGCATCCTCGCCTCCGCGTGTTTTCCTGCGCCCTCGCGCTCGTCGCCAGCTGCGCCGCATCCCTTGCCGCCCAGGCCGAACCTCTGAAAGTCGGCGCCACCGCCACCGGCGTTCCCTTCACCTTCCTCGACGTCAAGACCAACAGCATCCAGGGCATGATGGTCGACTCCGCCCAGGCCGTGGCCAAGGCCGGCGGCTTCGACGTGGAAATCGCCCAGACCACCTTCGCCGCCCTGATCCCCTCGCTCACCGCGAAGAAGATCGACCTGATCTCCGCCGCCATGCTGCGCACGCCCGAGCGGGAGAAAGTGGTGCAGTACTCCGACCCGGTGTTCGAGTACGGCGAGGGCCTGGTGGTACGCGCCGACGACGACAAGGCCTACACCAGCATGGATGACTTCAAGGGCGAGATCGTTGGCGCCCAGGTCGGCACCATCTTCATCGACAAGCTCAACCAGCGCGGCATCTTCAAGGAAGTGCGCGGCTACGACTCCCTCGCCGACCTCACCCGCGACCTGGCCCTGGGGCGCATCAAGGCCGGCTTCGGCGACCACCCGATCCTCGCCTACCAGATGGCCAAGGGCACGCTGAAAAAAGTGCGCCTGGTGGACAGCTACCAGCCGCAGATCAAGGGCGAAGTCTGCCTGATCCTGCGCCGGGGCGACCCGGCTCTGCTCGCCCAGGTGAACAAGGGCATCGCCAGCATCAAGGCCGACGGCACGCTGGCCGGCATCATCGGCAAGTGGCACCTCGACTGAGCCTCGCCACCCTTCCGCGCTCCCTGCGCCCGGCCACGGGCGCTCTCTGATTTCCGCTCACGGACACTTCCCATGTTTCTCCAGAATGCTCTGGACTTCCTGCCCATTCTCCTGAGTGGCGCGGTGGTCACCGTGCAGGTCACGATTGCGTCGTTCCTGCTCAGCTCCCTCATCGGCCTGGCCTTCGCCCTGATGATGGTGTCGAAGATTCGCGCCGTCGCGCTGTTCGGCATCTCCGTGGTCAACGTGATCCGCGGCCTGCCGATCATCGTGCAGCTGTTCTACATCTACTTCGTGCTGCCGGACTTCGGCGTGCAGCTCAGCGCCATGCAGGCCGGCATCATCGGCCTGGGCATCGCCTACTCGGCGTACCAGGCGGAGAACTTCCGCGCCGGCATCCAGGCCATCCAGCAGGGGCAGATCGAAGCCGCCGAATCCCTCGGCATGCGCGGCCCGATGATCATGCGCCGGGTGGTGCTGCCGCAGGCCTTCCGCATCGCCCTGCCGCCCTACGGCAACACCCTGGTGATGATGCTCAAGGACTCCTCGCTGGTGTCCACCATCACCGTTGCCGAGATGACCCGCGCCGGCCAGCTGATCGCCTCCTCGACCTTCGAGAACATGACCGTCTACACCCTGGTGGCCCTGCTCTACCTGGCCCTGAGCCTGCCGCTGTCGTATGCCCTGCGCCGTCTCGAAGCGCGCATCGCCACGAGGAAGAAAGCATGATCCGCATCCAGTCGCTGCACAAAAGCTACGGCAGCACCCGTGTCCTCGAAGGCATCGACCTGTCCGTGGAGAGCGGCCAGGTGGTGTGCCTGATCGGCCCATCCGGCTCGGGCAAGTCCACCCTGTTGCGCTGCATCAACGGCCTGGAGACCTACGAGGGCGGCGACATCCTGGTCGGCCAGGAGCGTGTCGACCGCCACGCCAACTCCATCCACGAGATCCGCACCCAGGTGGCGATGGTGTTCCAGCGCTTCAACCTGTTCCCCCACCGCACCGCGCTGCAGAACGTCATGGAAGGCCCGGTGTACGTGAAGAAGGAGCGCCCGGAAGCAGCCCGCGAGCACGCCCGCGCGCTGCTGGAAAAGGTCGGCCTGAGCCATCGCATGGACGCCTACCCGGACGAACTCTCCGGCGGCCAGCAGCAGCGCGTGGCCATCGCCCGCGCTCTGGCCATGCGGCCCAAGGCAATCCTCTTTGACGAGCCGACCTCGGCGCTGGACCCGGAGCTGGTCGGTGAAGTCCTGGCGGTGATGCGCAAGCTCGCCGACGAAGGCATGACCATGGTGGTGGTGACCCACGAGATGGGCTTCGCCCGCGAAGTGGCGGACAAGGTGTGCTTCCTCTATGGCGGGCGCATCGTCGAGGAAGGCGCGGCCAAGGACGTGCTTGGCGCACCCAGCCAGCCGCGCACCCAGGAATTCCTCCGCCGCCTGCTCAACACCGATGGAGGCCAGGCATGAACGCCCAGCCCCTGGCGCTACCGCCCTCGCTCTGGGCAGCCACCGCGAACGCCGGCCCGGCAACCCCGGCGCTGGCTGAAGACAAACAGGTCGACGTCGCCATCGTCGGCGCCGGCTACACCGGGCTGGTCACCGCCCTGCACCTGGCCCGCAGTGGCGTGCGCGTCTGCGTGCTGGACGCCGGCGAGCCTGGCTGGGGCGCTTCCGGGCGCAACGGCGGGCAGGTGATTCCCGGCCTCAAGCATGATCCCGACGATCTGCGCCGGATGTTCGGCGGCGCGCAGGCCGAGCGCCTGATCGACGTTGCCGGGGGCGCTGCCGATGAAGTCTTCGAGCTGATCCGCCGCTACGACATCGACTGCGAAGCCACCCGCAAGGGCTGGATTCAACCGGCCGCCTCACCGGCCGCCCTGCGCGCCATCGAGAAGCGCGCCGAACAGTGGCGCCAGCGCGGCGTGCCGGTGGAAATGCTCGACAAGAGCAGCGTCGCCCAGCGCATCGGCAGCAACGACTACCTCGGCGCCTGGGTCGACCCGCGCGCCGGCAGCGTGCAACCGCTGAGCTACGTGCGCGGCCTGGCCCGCGCTGCGCTGAGCGAAGGCGCCGCGATCCACGGGCACAGCCGGGTGACCGACCTGCGCCGCCACGGCAACGGCTGGCAGCTCACTGCGTCCACCGGGCACAGCGTGACTGCCGAGCGCGTTGTCCTCGCCACCAACGGCTACACCGACGACCTGTGGCCGAAGCTGCGGCAGACGGTGATCGCCGCCAACAGCTTCATCGTCGCCACCAGACCCTTGCCGGAGCACCTGCGGCGCAGCGTGCTGCCGGGTGGCGAGGTCTGCTCGGATGCCCGTCGCCTGCTGCTGTACTTCAAGCAGGATGCCCGCGGCCGGCTATTGCTGGGTGGCCGCGGGCCGTTCGCCGAGCCGCGCTCGCCCGGTGACTGGCTGCATCTGAAGCGTTCGCTGCTGGGGCTGTTCCCGCAACTGGCCGAGGTCGAGTTCGAGTACCAGTGGAGTGGCCGCGTGGCGCTGACGCCGGACTTCATGCCGCGGCT
The DNA here is from genome assembly GCF_029840045.1 of Pseudomonas sp. GD03903. NCBI lineage: Bacteria > Pseudomonadati > Pseudomonadota > Gammaproteobacteria > Pseudomonadales > Pseudomonadaceae > Pseudomonas > Pseudomonas sp. GD03903. Next base: position 101,825 of record NZ_JAOCBT010000009.1, read on the forward strand.
GCACGAACCGGCGCCGAACCTGAGCATCCTGCTGGGCTACAACGGCCGCGGCATCGCCATGGCTTCCGCCCTGGGCCGGCACCTGGCCGAGCGCCTGCTGGATCGCGAGAAGGACTTCCCCTTCCCGGTCACGCCGGTACGGCCGATCCCCTTCCACGGTCTGCAACGCCTCTATCTCGGCGTCGGTATCGCCTGGTACCGGCTGCTCGACGCGGTCCTCTGAGCGAGCCCGGCCTGGCGCCTGCGTCAGGCCGGGTCTCTTCCCCCCTGCATGGCCGCCAGGTACGCACGCGGCGGCTGCCCGGTGTGCTCGCGGAAGCAGCGGTAGAACACCGACAGCGAATTGAAGCCCACCGCGAACGCCAGTTCGTCGATGCGTGCCGCCGGTTCCTCGCGCAGGCGCTCCAGCAGGTGGCCGATACGCGCCTGGTTCAGGTAGCGGTAGAAACTCTGCCCGAGCACCTGGTTGAGCAGATAGGAGATCTGGTTGCGCGTGTAGCCGGTGGCCCGCGCCAGGCGCTCCAGGTCCATCTCCGGATCGAGATAGGGATGGGCGCTGCCGAAGTACGACTCGATATCCAGCAGCATCTTGCCCACCTGGGCGGAGTTCAGGCCCAGGCGGCGCTGGTCCTTGACGCCCTCCTCGCGCTGTTCGCGCACCGGCGTGGCATATTCGTGGACACGCCAGATCAGCCCGTCGCGCACGGTGATCGCCTCGCTGGCGCGGAACGACGCCAGCCGGCTGCTGCGCCGCAGCGTCAGGCGCGAGCGGTACTGGATGAACGCGGTGTCACCGTCGGCACGAATCTGGTCGATATGCTCGATGTGATGTTGCGGGCTTCGCGGCATGGCCGTGCGGATGTAGCCGGGCAACTCGCTGGCGGGAATTTCCAGGTCATTGTAGAAGTCGCAGTACTGCACCTGCGGATGGAACATCGCCAGCACGCCGTCGACGTCGCGGTTCATCCAGCACTGGTGGTAGCGCGTGACCACTTCGCGGGTGCGCTCGGTTTCTTCATTCATGGTTTTCCCTCCGCCCAGGCCCGCAGCGTAGGGCGCGAGTATCGCGCTGCACAGTGCCGCGGGTCCGCAGCAGCATCGCCGATTCCGCCCGTGCACGGAAGAACGACGAAAAACCCCGCCACGCCTAGTTTTCGGCCAGGGCCGAGAACAATAGAACAGTGCCCATTTCCCACCTGCCGATCGCATTGGCGCCGCGCAAGCCGGCGCCCCAGGAGTGAAGATGAACAAGCGTGCTTTGGGTTGTCTGGCCGGCTTGCTGGCCGGTGCCGCGTTGCCGGCACTGGCGGCGCCGCAAGAGGTGCATTTCGCCAACTGGGCCGACTACATCGGGCCGACCGTGCTGCAGGACTTCCAGAAGGAAACCGGGATCAAGGTGGTGCTCGACGCCTTCGAATCCGATGAAGTGCTGGAAGCCAAGCTGCTCACCGGGCATTCCGGCTTCGACGTGGTGGTGCCCTCGGCGGACTTCCTCGCCCGCCAGCTCAAGGCCGGCGTGTACCGCCCGCTGGATGACGCGCTGCTGCCCAACCGCAAGAACCTCGACCCTGACCTGCTGGCCCGCGTAGCACAATCCGACCCGGGCAACCGCTTCGCCGTACCGTATCTCTGGGGCACCGTCGGCATCGGCTACAACCCGGCCAAGGTCAAGGCCGCGCTGGGCGCCGACGCACCGCTGGACTCCTGGGACCTGGTGTTCAAGCCGGAGAACCTGGCCAAGCTCAAGGGCTGCGGCGTGGCCTTCCTCGACTCGCCGGCGAAGATCCTGCCGCTGGCTTTGCACTACCTCGGCAAGGACCCGAACAGCAACAACCCGGCGGACTACGAGGCCGGCACCAAGCTGCTGGAAAGCCTCAAGCCCTCGGTGACCTACTTCAGCTCCACCAAATACATCGCCGACCTCGCCAACGGCAACGTCTGCATCGCCATCGGCTTCTCCGGCGACGTGCTGCAGGCACAGAAGAGCGCCCAGGAAGCCGGCGGCGCAGTGGACGTCGAATACAGCGTACCGAAGGAAGGCACCAACATCTGGTTCGACAACCTGGCCATCCCCAAGGACGCACGCAACCCCGAAGGCGCCCACGCCTTCATCAACTACCTGCTGCGCCCGGACGTGATCGCCAGGACCAGCGACTACCTGCACTACGCCAACGCCAACGTGCCGGCCAAGGCACTGATGGATGAGAAAGTCCGCAGCAATCCGGCGGTCTATCCGGACGCGCAACTGGTCAAGGGCATGTACGTCAGCCTGCCGCCCAGCCCATCGATCCTGCGCCTGATCACCCGCGACTGGAGCCGGATCAAGTCCGGGGTCTGACGACTGGACCTCTACCGGGAATGCCTGGGCGCCGGATGCGCCCAGGATCACCCTGTATCGGAGACTTCTCTTCACCGATCAGCGCGAGAACTCCAGTGACGCGATTTCATTCTTCTGATGCGTCGAGCCCGAGGTCGACTCCAGATCAAGAGCGACTCCCAGGTCCTCGATGAAGGCACGAGTCGTCCGATAGTTACCCTGGATGCACTCCAACCGGATTGCATCGCCAGCGAGAGATGCGAAGACGTCTCGGGCGGGAAAACGCTGGCCAATCTTGCAACTGAGCTCCGACTCGCTAGGTTCATCGCCCGGCTTTGCCGGAAACTCTTCCATGACCAGGTTCGCCTTCAGCGTCCGGCCCAGGATCCAGCCCAGGGGCAGACTGTATTCCAGGGACTGAGTCAACAGCACGCGGCCGTCACCGACGCCGTTCATCTTCGACTTCAACTGGATCAGGTTGGCCTGAGTGAGGCGATCGACCCAGAACTTGTCGCTGTAGATCTCGGTCTTGCGCAGCAGCCCGTCCTTCGCCTCGAAGCGGACGGTGACCGGAGTCATGCGTTCGCCGTTGTCCTTCTGCGACTGGAATGTATAGGTCAGGGACTTGAAGCGCGGTTGCAGCAACGACGTTTCCAGACTCTTGAGTACCGTCTGCGGTACAGCCACGTTGTCGAACGGGGTGAGCGCTGTCGGCCGGGGATACTCGGCAGGAGGAATGTCGGGACGCAGCTCTGCCAGCAGCTCACCGTCGATGGCACCTTGCAGAGAGCAACTGACGCGCGTCTGCGCACCTCGCGGGCCTTCCGGCTCGAGCAGAAGCACCCGCTCCAGGCGGTTAGTCCCCGGAGCGCTACCGGACTGTGTCCGGACGGCCAGCCAGCGGTCGCCGGCCTTTACTTCACTACGTACGTAGGCCGGGCCGTCCTGTTGCAGACGCTCGCGGTCGGCGATCAGGGGCGAAAGCTGCTGGGCAACCTTGTCGGGGCTGGCGTCGACCATGAAGCCCCAGTACAGGTAGCGTCCCAGGGTCCCCAGGTCCGAGCTTTCGTCGAAATAGGACAGCAGCTTCAGGCCAGCGAGGGTCGGTGAATTCTTCAGATTCACAGAGTTCGCGGTACCGCTCGCGCGGTTGCCGACAGCGATCCATGCAGCGCTGGCCGAATGACCAAGCGGCGCAAGGGATTTCCAGGCATCGGCATTTGCCTGAAGACTGGAGAAGAACTGGGCGTCACAGCGGGAGAACGCCGCGAAGGTATCTTCCAGCGACCTGTCGTCGGCATCGGCAAACGAAGGCAGTAGCGCGAAAGCGCAAATAGCGGCACACAACGGTCGTCTCATCGAGCAGAATTTCCCTATCAGCTGGCGGGTGAGGTGGTCGCGCATTATCTGCTACCGCGCCCGTCGTTTGTAGCCATTCTTTCCACCAAAGGCGCGAGCCAGAGCGCTACAGCACTATCTGCACAATTCAGATTGCCAGTACAGCATTCCTCCTCCCACTCACGCAGCCTTGCGCAAAGTGGATAGAACGCCGGCCCCGCTCCAGCCGACACTAGCCCCGCCTGGCAGCCTGACGCTGCGCGCGCATCCATTACAAAAAATCAAATCCGAGGCTTGTATGACCACCCCCGCCGAGCAACTGGAGCAACGGCTGAAGCAACAGAAAATCACCGAAGTCGAATGCGTGGTGAGCGATCTCACCGGCATCGCCCGCGGCAAGATTTCCCCCACCAACAAGTTCCTCGGCGAGGGGGGCATGCGTCTCCCCGAAAGTGTTCTACTGCAGACGGTCACCGGCGATTTCGTCGATGACGACGTCTATTACGACCTGCTCGACGAAGCGGACATCGACATGGTCTGCCGTCCCGACCCGGACGCTATCTTCCTCGTGCCGTGGGCGCTGGAACCGACCGCGATGGTCATCCACGACACCTTCGACAAGGTCGGCAACCCCATCGAGCTGTCCCCGCGCAACGTCTTGAAGCGCGTGCTCAAGCTCTACGCCGACAAGGGCTGGAGCCCGGTGGTGGCGCCGGAGATGGAGTTCTACCTGACCAAGCGCAGCAGCGACCCGGACTTTCCCCTGGAAGCTCCCGTGGGCCGCTCGGGCCGCCCGGAAAGCGGCCGCCAGAGCTTCTCCATCGACGCCGCCAACGAATTCGACCCGCTGTTCGAGGACGTCTACGACTGGTGCGAACTGCAGGGCCTGGACCTCGATACGCTGATCCACGAGGACGGCCCGGCACAGATGGAAATCAACTTCCGTCACGGCGACGCGCTGAGCCTGGCCGACCAGATCATCGTGTTCAAGCGCACCATGCGCGAAGCCGCGCTCAAGCATGACGTCAGCGCCACCTTCATGGCCAAGCCGATCACCGACGAGCCCGGCAGCGCCATGCACATCCACCAGAGCGTGCTGGACATCGCCACCGGCAAGAACATCTTCGCCGCCGAAGACGGCTCCATGAGCCAGCTGTTCCTGCACTACATCGGCGGCCTGCAGAAGTACATCCCGAAAGTACTGCCGATGTTCGCGCCCAACGTGAACTCCTTCCGCCGCTTCCTGCCGGATACTTCCGCGCCAGTGAACGTCGAATGGGGCGAGGAAAACCGCACCGTGGGCCTGCGCGTCCCCGCGGCCCCGCCGATCGCCATGCGCGTGGAAAACCGCCTGCCGGGCGCCGACGCCAACCCCTACCTGGCGCTGGCCGCCAGCCTGCTCTGCGGCTACCTGGGCATGATCGAACAGGTCAACCCCAGCGCTGCTGTCCAGGGCCGCGCGTACGAGCGCCGCAACCTGCGCCTGCCGATCACCATCGAGGACGCGCTGCAGCAGATGGAAGACTGCGCCGTACTGAAGGAATTCCTCGGCGAGAAATTCGTGCAGGGCTACGTGGCGGTGAAGCGCACCGAGCACGAGAACTTCAAGCGGGTGATCAGCTCCTGGGAGCGCGAGTTCCTCCTGCTGAGCGTCTGAGCAACCCCACTACTCCATTCACAACAACAATTCGGGAGTCGTCATGAGACTGCTGCGCACCCTTGCGCCCTTCGCCCTGGCTAGCTTTGCCATGGGCGCCCACGCTGAACCGACGGTCAGCATCTACAACTGGACCGACTACATCGCCCCGGACACCCTCGCCGGCTTCCAGAAGACCACCGGGATCAAACCGGTGTACGACGTCTTCGATTCCAACGAGACCCTCGAAGGCAAGCTGCTGGCGGGCCGTTCCGGCTACGACGTGGTGGTGCCGTCCAACCACTTCCTGACCCGCCAGGTGCAGGCCGGCGTGTTCCTCGAACTGGACCGCAGCAAGCTGCCGAACTGGAAGCACCTGGACCCGGTACTACTCAAGCTGCTGGAACAGAACGACCCGGGCAACAAGCATTCGGTGCCCTACCTGTGGGGCACCAACGGCATCGGCTACAACGTCGCCAAGGTCAAGCAGGTGCTGGGCGTCGACAAGATCGACTCCTGGTCGGTGCTGTTCGAGCCGGAGAACATCAAGAAGCTCCAGGCGTGCGGCGTGGCCTTCATGGACTCGCCCGACGAGATGATCCCCTCGGTGCTCAACTACCTGGGGCTGGACCCCAACAGCACCAACCCGGCGGACTACCCCAAGGCCGAGGCAAAGCTGGTGGCGGTACGCCCGTACGTCACCTACTTCCACTCGTCCAAGTACATCTCGGACTTGGCCAACGGCAACATCTGCGTGGCCTTCGGCTACTCCGGCGACGTGTTCCAGGCCGCCGCCCGCGCCAAGGAAGCGAAGAACGGCATCGAGATCGCCTACAGCATTCCCAAGGAAGGCGCGAACCTGTGGTTCGACCTGATGGCGATCCCCTCGGATGCCGGCCATCCGGAACAGGCCCTGGCGTTCATCAACTACATCCTCGATCCGAAGGTGATCGCCGGCATCAGCGAGTACGTCGGCTACCCCAGCGCCAACGCTGACGCCAAGACCCTGCTGCCCGAGGAAATGCAGAACAACCCCGAGGTCTACCCGAGCCAGGCCGTGCTCGACAAGCTGTACATCGCCAAGGCGCCGCCGCCCAAGATCATGCGCCTGATGACCCGCAGCTGGAGCAAGATCAAGTTCAACCAATGAAACGAGAAAGCCCCATGAAGTACACCGAGGAGCACGCCGCGTCCTACTACGCCGCGACCGCCCGCGACCGGCAGCAGTATCCCTCCCTCAACGGAGAGATACGCGCGGACGTCTGCGTGATCGGCGGCGGCTTCACCGGCGTCAACACAGCCCTGGAGCTGGCCCGCCGCGGCCACTCCGTGGTGCTGCTGGAAGCCCGGCGCATCGGCTGGGGCGCCAGCGGGCGCAACGGCGGGCAGCTGATCCGTGGCATCGGCCACGACGTCAGCGGCTTCGCCAAGCACGTCGGCGAGGATGGCGTTCGTTACCTCGAGCAGGCGGGTGTGGATTCGGTGGCCCTGGTCGCCGAACGCATCCAGGAGCTTGGCATCGAGTGCGACCTGCGCTGGGGCTTCTGCGAGCTGGCCAATACCCCGGCGCAATACGCCGCCATGGTCCGCGAGCAGGAGTCGCTGAGCACTTCGGACTACCCGCACGAAACCCGGCTGGTGCCGCCCGAGCGCATGCGCGAAGTGGTCGCCAGCGACTGCTATGCCGGTGGACACATCGACATGGGCTCGGGCCACCTGCACCCGCTCGACCTGGTGAAGGGCGAGGCCCGCGCGGCCAAGGCCTTCGGCGCGCAGATCTTCGAGCAGAGCCCGGTGCTGCGCATCGAGCATGGCACCACGGCCGTCGTGCACTGCGCCCAGGGCCGCGTGCTGGCGAACACCCTGGTGCTCGGCTGCAACGCGCACCTGGATGAGCTCGAGCCGAAGTTGACCGGCAAGGTGCTGCCCGCCGGCAGCTATGTGGTGGCCACCGAGCCGCTGTCCGAGGAACTGGCGACGCAACTGATCCCGCAGAACATGGCGCTGTGCGACCAGAAGGTGGGGCTCGACTACTACCGTCTGACGGCCGATCGTCGCCTGCTGTTCGGCGGCGCCTGCCACTACTCCGGGCGCGACCCGGCGGACATCGGCGCCTACATGCGGCCGAAGGTGCTCAAGGTGTTCCCGCAGTTGCAACAGGTGAAGCTCGACTACCAGTGGGGCGGCATGATCGGCATTACCGCCAATCGCTTCCCCCAGGTCGGACGGCTCAAAAGCCATCCGAATGTGTACTTCGCCCAGGGCTATTCCGGCCACGGGCTGAACGTCACGCACTGGGCGGCCAAGCTGCTGGCGGAAGCCATCCACCAGGGTGAGAGCAAGGGCCTGGACCTGTTCAGCGCCGTGCCGCACCTGACCTTCCCCGGCGGCAAGCTGCTGCGCTCGCCGCTGCTGGCGCTGGGCATGGCGTGGTATCGGGTACGCGAGCTGATCGGCTGATCGCGAAGCGGTTTTAGGATGGGTGGAGCGCAGCGATACCCATGCTGCGGCGATCGCGATTGATGGGTATCGCTTCGCTCCACGCCATCCTACGGTCCAACGCCAGGCCTGTGCCTATGCCTCAGGCCCGACCACCCAGCCTGGCAGTGGTCTTCGGATACTCGCCGAACAGCGCGAAGTACGACTGGGAAAACCGTCCCAGGTGCCAGAACGACCACTTCATCGCCACCTCGGCCACGGTCACGCCGGACTCGGCGGCGGCCAGCAGGTCGCGGCGCGCGGCGTTCAGGCGGCGGTTGCGCAGCCAGACGATGGGCGGGATGCCGGCGTAATGCAGGAACGACTGCTGCAGCGTGCGCGGTGAAACGCCCGCCTTGGCGGCAAGGTCGGCCATGCCGAACTGCTCGTCGGGACAGTCGTTCACCACTTCCTTGACCCGCTGCACCACGCGCTTGGCCTGGACGATGGAGCGCGCGCGGCGCTCGCCATCCAGGGGCGCCTCGCACAGCAGCGAAAAGCAGTTGGCGACGATACTCTGCGCCACACCCGGCGCATCCATCGGGTCGTCACCGGTCGAAGCACCGGTCAGCAGGTTGCTCAGCGAAGTCGCCACCGACTGGCAGTGGCCAGAGCGCAGCGGCGTCAGCACCAGGTCGGCGAAGGCGTCGGCCGGCTGGCCCCAGTTCGCCGATTCCTTGATCACCACCGCCACCTCGCGGTAGTTCTCCGGCGTGACCCAAGCGTTGCGGGTTTCCCCGTCGAGAAGGTAGAGGGCGTTGTCGGACATGTCGAAACTGAACACCAGCGCACCGGGCGGGGCATGGAATTCCTGCTCCACGCGCAGGTTCATCTGCTCCTCGTAGAGCTCGAGCCCATCGACCTCGGCATGCAGGATGCGCCCGGAGAATCGGCCGGCGGACATCTGCGTGTACTGCTGCTCCCAACCAGGAATGGCAATTCGCTGCTGATCTACTTCTTGTGCTTCGACAACCCGGATCGCCATACCCAGCCCTGCTGGTTTTTTCAGATGCGGAAGGCTACCAACCGCAGCAAGCCCCGTGCAAGTCAAACGCAGCGGCCATCGGCCCTGGAGCCGTGTCGCTGGTCGCCTCGGCGCAGGCTTGGACACCACCCGCCTGCACCGCCTATAGTCAGCAGCCATCCCGGCGTCCGCAGTGAAGGATCACCCGCCATGCACCCGCTCATCCTGCCCATGGCCGCCCAGGTGGCGTGGGCCGCCTTCCTCTATGTGCTGCTGACCGTCGCCCGCGCACCGAAGATCTGGGGCGTCGGCCAGCGGGCGGACGGAAGCAATCCCTGGGCCGGCATCGAGCCGCGCATCAGCGCCAACCTGTCCAACCAGTTCGAATGGCCGCTGTTCTTCTACGTCGCCTGCCTGCTGCTGATCCAGCACCCGCTGAACCTCGCCGCGGCAACCTGGCTCGCCTGGCTGTTCATCGCCGGCCGCGTGGCGCACAGCGCGGTACAGATACTCACGAGCAACGTGCGCCTGCGCGGGCTGGTCTTCACCATCAACTTCCTCGCCGTGCTCGGACTGTGGCTGGTCGCCGTCCGCGCGCTTGCCGCAGCGCCCGGCGTCTGACGGTGCAGGGAACATCACGGTGCGCTCAGGCACTCGACAGCCACCACGACTAGGATTGCCTGACGCCCCAGCATTCGGTCGAACCAGAACCATGCCGACATTCCGCCTCCTGTTGCTGCTCCTCGCCATTCCCGCGCTGTCCCAGGCCGCCCCTCAGGTCGAGGTGGGGTTTTCCCCAGAGGGCTCGGCGCGAGCGCTGGTCCTGCAGACCATCGGCAGCGCGAAGCACAGCATCCACATGCTCGCCTACGCCTTCCAGGCGCCGGACATCGCCCAGGCGCTGGTCGATGCCAGCAGGCGCGGCGTGCGCGTGCAGGTGGTGGTCGACAAGCAGCGCAACCTTGGCGCTGTCAGCCGGGCGGCCATGGACCTGGTAACCCGCCAGGGCGTCGAATTGCGCACCAACGACCGCTATCACCTGCACCACGACAAGACTTTCATCGTCGATGAGCACACCGTGGAAACCGGCTCGTTCAACTTTGCCGTGTCGGCTGAGACCGTCAACTCGGAAAATGTGCTGGTGCTGCGCAATGCCCCGGAAGTGGCGCGCCAGTACCTGGCGCACTGGCAGTCCCGCTGGGACCAGGGTGAAGCCTATCCGGCTCGCGAGCGGCAGGAGGACAGCGCTAGTCGGCGGGAATGATTCGCCGGCGGGTCGTGGCGATCAGCCCGGTCGCCCGCGCCCGCAACTGGCCGCAGCCGCCCTCGACGTCCTGCCCGGCGCTGTTGCGCACCTTGGTCAGTACGCCACGGCTGTGCAGGTAGCGGACCATCTCGAGGATACGCTCGCCATCTGGGCGCTGGTACTGATCGCCTTCCAGCGCATTGAAGGGGATCAGGTTGAGCACGCCGAACTTGCCCTTGAGCAGCCGCAGGATGCCGTCGAGTTCTTCCTGGCTGTCGTTGATGCCCCTGAGCAGCGTCCACTGGTACTGGATCGGGTAGTCCGTGGCGCGCGCGTAGGCCTCGCCCTGCTCCACCAACTCCTCAGGCGTCAGCTTCGGCGCGCGCGGCAACAGATGTTCGCGCAGCTCGGCGTTACTGGTATGCAGCGACAGCGCCAGCGCCGGCTTGATTCGCTGCTGCGGCAGGCGCTCGAAGACGCGTGGATCGCCGACGGTGGAGAACACCAGGTTCTTGTGACCGATGCCGCCGTCAGTAGCGAGACGGTCGATGGCCTCGAGCACGTTGTCGAGGTTGTGCGCGGGCTCGCCCATGCCCATGAACACCACCTTCTTCACCGGCCGCACGCGCCGCGCGAGTACCAGTTGGGCGACGATCTCGGTGGTGGAAAGCTGGCGCAGCAGGCCGCTCTTGCCGGTCATGCAGAAGCGGCAGCCCACGGCGCAACCGACCTGGGTGGACACACAGACACCGCCGCGCGGCAACAACACGCTCTCCACCATCTGCCCATCGGCCAGGCGGACCAGCAGGCGCTCGGAGTTGTCACCAGCCGGATGGCGCGACTGGACGGTCGCCAGGGCATCCAGCTCAGCGGCGATCTGCGCCACGCCGTTGCGCACGCTCAGCGGCAGGAAGTCCTCGCTGGCCTGGCGCTTGGTGCCGGCATCCAGCGCCCTGCCCTGCAGCCAGGCGCGCAACATCCGGGCGCGGTGCAGGGGCAGTGCGCCGAGGTCGGCAAGGCGTTGGTCGAGGTCGGAGATTCGCATGGGGCGCGCATCCTACCACCCGGCGCCGGCGCGGCGTAGCGCTGCCGGTCGATGGCGCTGGAACACCCGTCGTAGACGCGTCGCTGCGTCAACCGCGCACATCCACCTTTGAGATTCGTCTGATTCAGCCCCCCTCACCGCGCCCCTACAGTGCCGCCGCCCCCAATCCAATGCAAAAAGGGGCATTTGCATACAAGGAGTAAGCATGAAGAAGTTCCTGAGCGCCGCTGCACTCGTCTCGGTCGCCGCCCTCGCCACCGGCTGCACCAGCTACAACGTCAGCCAGCCGATCGCCCCTATCGCCGGCGCCGTCAAGACCGACCTGAAGGCAGACGTTGCCGTCGGTGGCCCGATCAGCGGCCAGTCCCAGGTCAACATCCTGTTCGGCTTCATCAAGTTCGGCGGCGACAGCCAGTACGCCGACGGCGTGACCTACGGCGCCGAAAGCGGTTCGGGCATGAGCCTGGCGGCCTTCGATCCGGTGTCCTCGGTCAAGGCCGCTGCCGCGTACAAGGCCGTGAAGAGCTCGGGTTCCGACCTGATCGTCGCGCCGCGCTACGAAGTGAACGTGCAGGATTACTTCATCTTCAAGAAGGTCGACGTCAAGGTCACCGGCAACAAGGGCAGCATCAACAACATCCGTTGACGTTCGCCGGGCGGGGTGCAATGCCCCGCCTCCGGCTGGAGCGAACGCGACGACGGTGCTAGGGTCAGCCTTTTGCACTGCCCTGGAAGTCGTCATGCACCGGAACGCACCGCTCGCCCTTGCCCTGCTCCCGTTTCTCGTCACCACCTTCGCCCAGGCGGCCCCGCCGGACTTCGACGCAAAGGTGAACAAGCTCGCCCAGCAGGTCATGCGCGAACAGAACATCGCCGGCCTCGCCATCGGCGTCACCAACCACGGCGAGCAGCGTTTCTACAACTTCGGCGTGGCCTCGAAGCAGAGCAGGCAGCCGGTGAGCAGCGACACGCTGTTTGAGATCGGCTCGGTGAGCAAGACCTTCACCGCCACCCTCGCCGGCTTCGCCCAGGCCAGCGGCAAGCTTAAGCTGCAGGACAGCCCGACGCGTTACCTGAAGGAGCTACGCGGCAGTGCGCTGGACAAGGTGACGCTGCTCCAGCTCGCCACCCACGTCAGCGGCGGCTTCCCGCTGCAGCTGCCCGACGAGGTGAAGACGCCCGCCCAGCTCACCGACTATTACAAGACCTGGCAGCCGCAGTACCCGGCCGATACCCAGCGCACCTACGCCAACCCCAGTGTCGGCCTGCTCGGCATCGCCACCGCCCGCGCCCTCGACGTGCCGTTCAAGACCGCCATGCAACGCAACGTCTTCGCCCCGCTGGGCCTGAGCAATACCCACATCGACGTGCCGGTAACGCGCCAGGCCATCTACGCCCAGGGCTACGACAAGGATGATGCGCCCGTGCGGGTGAACCCCGACCAGATCGCCGACGAGGCCTACGGGGTGAAATCCAGCAGCCGCGACCTGCTGCGCTTCGTGCAGATTCAACTGGGCGAGGTGAAGCTCGGCGACAAGCTGCGGGCCGCGGTGGATGCCACGCGAACCGGCTACTACCAGGTTGGCCCGATGACCCAGGACCTGATCTGGGAACAGTACGTCTACCCGCCCAAGCTCGCCGAGCTGCAGCAATACAACGGTCCGTCGATGGTGCTGGAGAGCCAGCCGGTGAAGGCTCTGCGCAAGCCGCTACCACCGCAGCAGGACGTCTGGGTGAACAAGACTGGCGCCACCGGCGGCTTCGGCGCCTACGTCGCCTTCGTCCCGGCGAAGCAGCGCGGCATCGTTATCCTCGCCAACCGCAACTACCCCAACGAGGTGCGGGTGAAGCTGGCCTGGGAGATTCTCTCGAAGCTCGATTGATGCGCTTGCTGTAGGAACCAACCTTGTCCGCGATGCCTCCCGGCAGCTCCGGCACCAAGCGGTTCGCGAGCAAGCTCGCTCCTGCAGGTCAGCCCCAACGCCTGCGTTCGCGTGGAAGCGGGCTCCGTCCGCGATGTCTCCCCGGCGGCTCCGGCGTCAAGGGGTTCGCGAGCGAGCTCGCTCCTACAACAGGTCAGCCCCAACGCCTGCGTTCGCGTGGAAGCGGGCTCCGTCCGCGATGTTTCCCCCAGCAGCCCCGGCGCCGAGGGGTTCGCGAGCGAGCTCGCTCCTGCAGGTCAGCCCCAACGCTTGCGTTCGCGTGGAAGCGGGCTCCGTCCGCGATGTTTCCCCCAGCAGCCCCGGCGTCAAGGGGTTCGCGAGCGAGCTCGCTCCTGCAGGTCAGCCCCAACGCTTGCGTTCGCGTGGAAGCGGGCTCCGTCCGCGATGTTTCCCCCGGCGGCTCCGGCGTCAAGGGGTTCGCGAGCTCGCTCCTGCAGGGCATCCCCCGAGGCGCGCGGCTTGTATCGATGCCGGTGATGTTCTGAATCAAAATGCCGGTAATGATCCCTGGCGGCCGAGCCTGTAGCGTGGTGTCCTGACAGACTCCGCCACCAGAGGATCAGTGCCTTGCCCCGCCTCCCACTGCAACGCGCGCCCATCGGCGACTACGACCACTCCGCGCAATCGCGCGGAGGCCGCTTCCACAACCTCACCCCGCGCCCGGCCGACATGCCCGAGCCCAGCGCGAGAGTGCTCTGGGATGTGCTCTTCAACAAGCCGAAGAACACCGTGCCGCGCGCGCCGGTGCCCGTGCGCGCGCTGACGCCGGACGAGCTGGACGCAGCGCCTGACCGCAGCCTGTATCGCCTCGGCCACTCCACCCTGCTGCTCAAGCTGCGCGGCGGCTGGTGGCTGACCGACCCGGTGTTTTCCGAACGCGCCTCGCCCTTCAGCTTCGCCGGGCCCAAGCGTTTTCACGCACCGCCGATCGCCCTGCGCGACCTGCCGCCGATTCGTGGCGTGATCCTGTCCCACGATCATTACGACCACCTCGACCGCGCCACCATCGCTGTGCTCGCCGAACGCACGCAGGTCTTCCTCACTCCGCTGGGCGTCGGTGACCGCCTGCTCGACTGGGGCGTGCCGGCGGAAAAGATCCGCCAACTGGACTGGTGGCAGAGCACCACGGTGGACGGCCTGTGCCTGACCGCCACCCCGGCGCAGCATTTCTCCGGCCGTGGTGTACGCGACGGCAATCGCACCCTGTGGTGCTCCTGGGTGATCGAGGACGACAGCCTGCGCATCTTCTTCAGCGGCGACACCGGCTACTTCGACGGCTTCGCCGAAATCGGCCGGCGCTTCGGCCACTTCGACCTGACGCTGATGGAAACCGGCGCCTACAACGAACACTGGCCGTACGTGCACATGCACCCGCAACAGACCGTACAGGCACACCAGGACCTCAACGGCCGCTGGCTGCTACCGATCCACAACGGCACCTTCGACCTGGCCATGCACGCCTGGTACGAACCCTTCGAACGGGTACTGGAAATCGCCGGCGAGCGTGGGCTCAGCGTCACCACGCCGATGATGGGCGAGCGCATCGCTATCGAAGCGCCACATAGCGCTGAACGCTGGTGGCGCGGCGTGGTGGCCGAGGAAGCCCGCGCACCGGCACCGCGCTGCGGTTGCCGTGCCGCCCGCGAGAGTTGAGCCCCGGCCTTTGCAGGATGGCTGGGAGCGAAGCGATACCCATCAATGCGTTGCACCAGCAGCATGGGTATCGCTCCGCTCCACCCATCCTACGATCGACGTTCCGGTACCGCGTGGCGCGGCTCCTGTAGGAGCGAGCCCTCTCCTACGCACGGGAGAAAGCCTGCATTTGTAGGAGCGAGCTTGCTCGCGAACCGCCTTGGCAGCGGAGTTCAGCCAGAGTTGCACCAACAGCATGGGTATCGCTCCGCTCCACCCATCCTACGATCGACATTCCGGTACCGCGTAGCGCGGCTCCTGTAGGAGCGCGCCCTCTCCTAGGCACGGGATAAAGCCTGCATTTGTAGGAGCGAGCTTGCTCGCGAACCGCCTTGGCAACGGAATTCAGCCAGAGTTGCACTAGCAGCATGGGTATCGCTCCGCTCCACCCATCCTACGATCGACGTTCCGGTACCGCGTGGCGCGGCTCCTGTAGGAGCGAGCCCTCTCCTACGCACGGGATAAAGCCTGCATTTGTAGGAGCGAGCTTGCTCGCGAACCGCCTTGGTAGCGGAGTTCAGCCTGTTCGCGAAAAAGGACTAGGCGTCCCCCCCGGCCCTACGAAAAGCCATGGGTGCTCGCATACTCAATCGCTGGCCAGCTCGAACAGCTGCCAGCGCACCGAGCTGACGCCCTTCTCCAGGCTGATGCGGCTGACCATCCGTTCCAGCTGGCTGGCGGCGCCGTGGCCGCCGAGCAGCTCGGCGCGCACTTCCAGTTTCGCCGGGTTGGGCTGATCCTCGCTGTGCAGCGACTGCAGGCGCAGTTCGCTGCTGTCCAGGCTATGCAGCATCAGGCTGCGTACCTGTATCTCGTCTTCGGCGCGGCAGATGATGGCGACGCCATAGCGCTGCTCCGCCTCGCTGGCCGGCAGCACGTCCTGATGGTTCAGGCGCTGGGCGATGTCGCGCAGCAGGATGTTGGCGCAGAGCACCACCACGCTGCCCAGCGTGGCCTCCAGCAGCAACCCCATGCTGCACAGCACGCCGATGGCAGCAGTGCACCACAGCGTGGCAGCGGTGTTCAGGCCACGCACGTTCAGGCCATCGCGCATGATCACTCCACCGCCGAGAAAGCCGATGCCGGACACCACATAAGCGGCGATGCGCGGGGCGTCCGCCGAGAGCCCCGGCATGGCCTGGGTCATCAGCACGAACAGGCACGCGCCGGTGCTCACCAGCGCATTGGTGCGCAGACCGGTGAGGCGCTGGCGCAGCTGGCGTTCGGCGCCGATCAGGGCGCCCAGGATGAGTGCCGCGGCGACCCGCAGCAGGAAGATTTTCCAATCCATGCTCCACCTCGTTTGCGGCGCGAAGCCGCTCCATGCGCCGGGCGATGCCGGCGCGCATTCGGGTGGTGGATTGCGCGGGTGCGAAGGGCCGGTTGGCCCCGCAGGGGAATGGTGAGACGTCATCCCGCGACGGGATGCGTCTCGCCACTGTCCGCAACGCAGCGAGACAGTGGCAGGGTTCTGCCGGACGGCTCGCTGTTCAGACCTGTCGCAATCGACCAGGGCAAGTGTCCAAGGCAGGACTCCTCTGTTGATTCAAAAAAAGCGACCGGGCCCGGTGTGAGCACTGCCCGGGACAGCCCCGGCCGCGAGTCATCATCATCGCCGAGCAGCCTTAAGGTTTCCTTAGTGCCCCGCCAATGCTTGGCATTGACCGGACCCGAGCCCTACCATGCGCCCCTGCCCCGATCAGGAACACTGCATGTCGTCCACCACCGTCACCCGCGAGCACTGGATCAGCAGCGAGAAAGGCCAGCTCTTCGCCCAGGACTGGACACCCGCCGAGAACACCGGCGAGCCGATCCTGCTGCTGCATGATTCGCTGGGCTGTGTGACCCTGTGGCGCGACTTCCCGCAACAGCTCGCGCGCGCGACCGGCCGCCAGGTGATCGCCTACGACCGCCTCGGCTTCGGCCGTTCCGATCAGTATCCTGGCGCCCTGCCCCTGGACTTCATCGACGAGGAGGCGCGCACGGTCTTCCCTCTGCTGCAGCAGCACTTCGGCTTCGAGCGCTGCGTAGTGTTCGGCCACAGCGTCGGCGGCGCCATGGCCGTGGCCTGCGTGGCACAGCATCCGCAGGCCTGCGCGGCGCTGATCAGCGAGTCGGCCCAGGCCTTCGTCGAGCACCGTACCCGCGACGGCATCCGCGCCGCAGAACAGGAGTTCGCCCGCGAGGGGCAGTTGCAGCGCCTGCAGAAGTACCACGGCGACAAGGCCTTCTGGGTGCTGCGCGCCTGGGTCGACACCTGGCTCTCCGATGACTTCAGCGACTGGAACCTGGACGCCGAACTGGCGCAGGTGAAGTGCCCGATCCTCAGTTTGCACGGTGAGCAGGACGAGTACGGCTCAGCCGCGCATCCGCAGCGTTTCACCTCGATTCCTGGAGTACCGACGATGCTCAGGCTGCTGGCCGATTGCGGCCATGTTCCGCACCGCGAACAGCAACCTGCGGTGCTCCAGGCGGTGGCCGAGTTCTTCCAGCGCTATCTGCCCCAGGCCCCGTCACCCGCGGGATGCAGGTAATACCGTCCGGCTGAAATATTGAATCCGGGCTCGTGCAGGACAGTCACAACGACCAGGCGCCGTCGCTTCGCTTTCTTTTCCCAGGGAGCAGCCTCAAGGGCGCCGTCGCGCGGGTACCGGAAGGGCCCTGCGCAACGGCCGGACTGGTTTTGTCGCGCAGGTAGATTCGATCATGTGCCGCCTTCATTTGCTTCCGCTGTTATTGCTCGCGCTCTGGGCACCCTCTTCCATCGCCGCCGAACTGGGCACATCCACCGATGAGAAAGCCCAGGCCGCCGTGTCCAAGGGCGAAGTCCTGGAACAACAGGTCGCCCACCCCGCTACCGCGGTAACCACCGCAGCCCCCATCACCAAGGCCGAAGTGAAAGCCGTCGACCCCGCCGGCAAGGCGCCGCTGGACGACGCCGTGGTCTGCCTGTCGCGGACCATCTACTGGGAAGCCAAGGGTGGCGGCCGCGCCGATATGGAGGCGGTGGCCAACGTGGTGCTCAACCGTATCGGCCACAGCGGCTTCCCCGACACCGTGTGCGGTGTGGTCAAGCAGGGCCAGGAGCAGAAGCATTGCCAGTTTTCCTGGTGGTGCGACGGGCGCCCCGACCAGGTGGAAGAGAAGAACCGTTACGACATCGCCAAGGAAATCGCCCGCAAGGCGCTGAACAAGCAGCTCAGCGACCGCACTCGCGGCGCCATGTACTTCCATGACCGCCACGTATCGCCGAGCTGGGCCAAGGAGTACATCCGCACCGCCGAGACCGATGAATTCGTTTTCTACAAGCCGCGCGGCGGTGAAGCACGCTGAGACGACGCTAGTTGGCGGCGCTGGTGCCGTCGCGCTGGGCGTCCATCCAGCGCAGCAGCGCTTCGCCGAACTCCGGCGGGGCCTTGCGCCCGACGCGGCGCGCGAGGTCGAGCACGGTGTGCTGGGCCAGGGCTTCTTCCATGCGCTTCTGTGCGGTGAGCATGACCGCGTGGATCGAGCAGGTGCCGCAGGTCGCCCACTCTGGCGGCGAACCCTCGAACACCGCGCAGCGACCACGGATATCGCGGCACTCGAAGATCTGCTTGTCGCCGTCGATGGCCTTGACGATATCCAGCACGGTGATTTCGTCCGCCGGCCGCGCCAGGCGGAAACCGCCGCGCACGCCTTCGGTAGCCGCCACCAGGCCGGCCTTGGCCAGCTTGGTGAAGACCTTGGCGAGCAGCTCCTGGGGCACCCCCTGCAACTCCGCCAGCGCGCGTACGCTGGAGTCACGGCTGTCGCCCTTTTCGTCCGTCAGGAAGAGCAGGCAGTGAATGCCGTACTCCACCCCTGCGCTGTATAAAGCCATCACAAACTCCGACTAGATCAGTCGCATTATTCTCATGCCACACCGGGCGTCCGGCAAGCACTTAAGCATGCATTCGGACGAGCTGTCACCCGCCAGGCGCGGCCCCTAGGGTTTCCCAATGTTCTGCACATAAACAGAAGCAGCACCGTTTGTCCGCCTCAACTGTGACGAACGGTCGGAGTTTCAAGCAGAAATCGGTTGCACCACTCAACTACGACCAATATAGTCGTAGTTATCCGAGGCGAGCCGGGAAGCGAACCGCTCCGATATCAGGCACTCGGGAACCCTGCAACCTGGATTCATCCTTTTCGTCGGAGACACCATGAAACAACGCATCCTGATCGTCGGTACCGGTTTCGCGGGTATGTGGAGCGCCCTGAGCGCCACGCGTCTGCTCGACCTGCACCAGCGCGGCGACGTCGAAGTCGCGGTGCTCGCGCCCCAGGCCGAACTGCGCATCCGCCCGCGCTTCTACGAGCCGAACGTGCACCAGATGGCGGCACCGCTGGGCGAACTGTTCGGCGCCGTGGGCGTGACCTTCATCCAGGGCAGCGTCGAGCAGATCGACGTCGACGGCCGCCAGCTGGATTACCGCAATGCCGGTGGCGACATCGCTACCCTGGGCTTTGACCGCCTGATCCTCGCCAGCGGCAGCAAGGTCGCCCGTCCTGCCCTGCCGGGTATCGAGCACGCCTTTGACGTGGACGACATCGACCAGGCCGTACGTCTGGAGCAGCACATCCGCTCGCTGCACCAGCTGCCGGAATCCGCAGCGCGCAATACCGTGATCGTCGCAGGCGGCGGCTTCACCGGCATCGAGACCGCCGCTGAAATGCCGGCGCGCCTGCGTGAAGTGCTGGGCGCAGACGCCAAGGTGCGGGTCATCGTGGTCGACCGCGGCAGCGAGATCGGTGGCGCCCTGGGCGTCACTTCTCAGTCCGTGGTGGCCGAAGCCTCGACCGAACTGGGCCTGGAATGGCGCCTGAAGGCCTCGGTGGAATCCATCGACGAGAACGGCGTGACCCTCTCCAGCGGCGAGCGCATCGAGGCGAAGACGGTGATCTGGACTGCCGGCGTGCGCGCCAGCTCGCTGACCGAACAGGTTGCCGGCGAGCGCGACCGCCAGGGCCGCCTGCACGTCGACCGCAATCTCCAGGTGATCGGCCAGGACGCCGTGTTCGCCACCGGCGACGTCGCCTACGCCGCCGTAGACGATGCCGGCAACTACGCGCTGATGACCTGCCAGCACGCCATCGCCCTCGGCCGCTCGGCCGGCAACAACGCCGCCGCCGACCTGCTGGGTGTGGCACCCATTCCCTACAGCCAGCCCAAGTACGTGACCTGCCTGGATCTGGGCGCCTGGGGCGCGCTGTTCACCGAAGGCTGGGATCGCCAGGTGCGCTTCCAGCGCGAGGAAGGCAAGAAGATCAAGACCGAAATCAACACCGTGTGGATCTACCCGCCGGCCGCCGACCGCGCCACCGCGCTGGCCGCCGCCGACCCGATGATCCCGGTCGTGGCCTGATGTGTTGAACAAGGCCCCGGTTGGCGCAAGCCTTCCGGGGCTTTTTTACGCACGGCCCCTGCCCGTCACTCCTTGCGCTTGCTGTGCCTATCCATCAGGGAAAGGGTCAGGTCGTGCCGGCTGCTACCACGACCTCCGCCCGCACCGAACGACCCCTATCCCCCTGGGAGAGGGGCAGATCGCGCCGGCTGATACCAAGGCCTCCGCCTCCACCGAACGGCGCCCTCTCCCCTGGGAGAGGGCTGGGGTGAGGGGGTTGCGCTGGCACAGGCTCGCCGGGAGAAGCCAGTGGTCCCTACGGATGCCGCACGGTGCGCGGCAGGCAAAGGGCTTCGACCATTCGCGCCAGCGTCTCGATCACTTCCTCGCGCCCGAGCAGCGGCTGCCCCTCGCTCAGGTAGCGCGCGCTGGTGTACTGCACGGAATTGATCGCCACGAAGAGCACCGCCGGCAGGTTGTCGATGCGGTAGTCGTCGAAGTGGCGCATCAGGTATTGCCGGCATACCTCCATCATCTGCTGCTCCAGGGCGCGGAACACCGGCGCGGAGTTGAGCCGGTGCCAGTGCCGCAGCAGCTCGCGCTGCGCCGCATCGCCTTCCACCTGCTGGAAGATCCCCTCCAGCACCGCACGGGTCACACTGCCGATGTCCGCGCCCAGTAACGGCGCCACGCGCTCGTGCACCACTTTCATCAGGGTGCCGGCACGCTGCATCAGCAATGCCTCAACGAGCATCTCCTTGTTGGCGAAGTACTGGTAAAGCGAGCCGACGCTGACCCCGGCGCGCCGCGCAACGTGGTTGGTGGTCAGGCCGTCGAGGCCGTGCTCGCCGATTTCCAGCGCCGCTGCCTCGACCAGCACCGCCACCATCTCGCTGGCGCGCTGCTGCTTGGGTTGTTTCCTCATGCCTCTCTCCTGGTGCGAGCCGGACGCGAGTTGAATGCGAGCAAATACTCGCAATAGCGTAATTCGAGCAATCCGCCCGGCAACCAAACCAAGGTATGAATCGATGAGCGCAACCATCCTGCCCACTCGCCACGGCGCCGACCTGCAGCGCGCCCGGCGCACTGCCGCGCCGGTCAGGCGCTTCCTCAAGGGCCCGAGCGAGCCGGATGCCGCGACCTGGCAGGCCATCGGCGAGTCCCTCACGGTGGGCGATGGGCCCATGGATGCGCTGGTCGAATGGATGGACGAAGCCGGCCTCGGCAGCACCATGCGCCTGTACGAACAGGCGTTGCAGCAAGGTATTGGCGCCCTTCCCGAGGCGCCCCGGGCGCTGCGGGATTTCTTTGCCCAGGTCGATGCGCTGCCCGCCTGGGTCGATCCCCAGCGCCTGGAGGAAGGAGCCCGTGCCTGCGGCCTGTCCGGGCTGACCGGCATGCGCGTGCTGCGCGATCTCGGCCTCCTGGCGGGCTACCAGGCGTCCGCGATCAATCGCACCCTGGTGCTGACCGGCGCACTGGAGAAAGGCCCGCAGCGACGTATTGCCGAAACCACCAAGTGGTGGATCGACTGCACTCGTCCCGGCGGCATGGCGCGCGGCGCAGCGGGTTATCGCAGCACCCTGCACGTGCGCCTGGTGCATGCCCTGGTGCGCCGGCAGGTATCCCGGCGCGCGGAGTGGGACTCCGGCCATTACGGCCTGCCGGTGAACCAGGGCGACATGCAGGCGACCTACCTGGCCTTCTCGGCGATCTTCCTGATCGGCCAGCGCATGCTCGGCATCGCCCTGAGCCGGCGCGAGCGCGAAGCCATCGTCCACCTCTGGCGCTATATCGCCTGGCTGATGGGTGTCGAGGAGCGCTGGTTATGCGCCAGCGAAAACGACGCGATCCGCGCCCTTTACCACAACCTGCTGTCCCAGGCGCCGCCCGATGACAGCAGCCGCATCCTCGGCTCGGCGCTGGTGGACGAGCCGCTGCAACGTCACTACGCCAACTTCACCTGGCTGCGCGGGCGCCTGAACCGCGCCATCCACCTGAGTATCGCCGCCACCTTCATCGACGCCCACGGCCGCCGGGCGCTGGGCCTGCCCAGTGGCAGCCTGCCCTGGTACCCGCTGCTGAGCGCGCCGCCACGCCTGCTCTTCCACGGCCTGCTGCGCGCGCTGCCCGGCGGCCGGGCGTGGCTCGTGCGCCGGGGCCTGCAAAGCCAGGAAGACTACCTGCGCACCCTGTTTGGCGACGCCGATCCGCGCCTGGTCTCGCCGGCCCAGCTGGCCACCGAAGACTCTCGCCCCTGAGGCGCAGGCGGCGTCGCGGATGAAAAAAACGGCACTCTCAGGGCCCTTGTGCGATCCATTGACGGGAGAGCCTGCGAGGAGCCGTCATGAGCACACCGCCGGAGTTGCTGGAGCTACCGCCTGACCTGCACTACGTCGACGACAGCCTGCCGGGGATAAGCCGGCGCCGCCTGCGCGGGCGCTTCGCCTACTTCGATCCGGGCGGCGAGCGCATCCGCGTGGAAGCGGAGATCGAACGCATCGACCGCCTGGCGATTCCGCCGGCGTACATCGATGTGTGGATCTGCATCGACCCGCTGGGCCACCTGCAGGCCACCGGGCGCGACGGGCGTGGGCGCAAGCAGTACCGCTACCACCCGCGCTGGACCGAGGTGCGCGATGGCGCCAAGTACGAGCGCCTGCTGCGCTTCGGGCAGAGCCTGCCGAACCTGCGCCGGCGCATCGAGCGGGACCTGGCATTGCCGGGGCTGGGCGCCGAGAAGGTCATGGCGACCGTGGTCGAACTGCTCGACCGCACGCTGATCCGCATCGGCAACCAGCGCTACCGCAAGGAGAACCGCTCCTTCGGCCTCACCACCCTGAACAACCGTCACGTCGAGGTCCAGGGCGGGCGAATCCGCTTCGCCTTTCGCGGCAAGAGCGGCATCCGCCACAGCGTGGACATCGAGCATCCGCGCCTGGCGCGAATCCTCCGGCGCTGCCTGGAGCTGCCGGGCCAGCAACTCTTCCAGTACCTGGACGCTGATTGCCAACGCCACATGATCGACTCCCGCGACATCAATGCCTACCTGCGCCAGCACGCCGGCGAAGAGTTCACCGCCAAGGACTACCGTACCTGGGCCGGCACCACCCTGGCCCTGGAACACTGCCGCAAGGCCCGCTGGGTGGATGAGAAGAGCGCCAGCCGCCAGCTCAAGGAGATCATCCAGCAGGTAGCCGACGAACTGGGCAATACCCCGGCGATCTGCCGCAAGTGCTACGTGCATCCGCGGGTGATCGAGGCCTTCCTTGCCGGCGAACTGGCCGGCCTGCGCAAGGCGCGCAAGCGCCAGAACCTCAGCGCCGAGGAAGCCACCCTGCTGGCGTTCCTGGCAAATCCGCCGGCATGAGATGCCCAGCAGGGCCACCCGCGACGACAACGACAGCAAGATTGTTCAAGCCAGGCGGTGCCGTTCTCTGCCACGCTGACGGCACTTATCGGTCTGCAAGAAATGTTCATGTCCCAACACCAGTTGCCTTCACGCGCCTTCCTCAGGGGCGCCATCGACATCATGCCGCTGTCACTCGCGGTCCTGCCCTGGGGCCTGCTCGCCGGTTCCCTGGCGATCGACGCCGGCCTCTCGCCGCTGCACGGCCAGGGCCTGTCCGCGATTGTCTTCGCCGGCGCCGCGCAACTGGTGGCCATCGGCATGCTCAAGGGCGGCGCCGGGTTCTTCTCGATCATGATTACCACCCTGCTGCTGACCTCGCAGCACCTGCTCTACGGGATGACCATGCGCCCGGTGATTGCTCCGCTGCCGGGACGCTGGCGCGCGGGGCTGGGTTTCCTGCTCACCGACGAGTTGTTCGCCCTCACCAGCGGCCACGACCGCGAGACCTTCAATCGCTGGTATGCCCTGGGCGTGGGCCTGACGTTCTATATCGCCTGGAACCTCTTCACCCTCGCCGGCGTGCTGGTGGGCACCAGCATTCCGGGTCTTGAGCACCTGGGCCTGGACTTCTCCATCGCCGCGACCTTCATCGCCCTGATCACCCCCGTGGTGAAGAACGTGCCCACCGTGGTCTGCGTCGCCGTCTCGCTGTTCTGCTCGGTGCTCTTCAGCTATTGGCAACTGGGCTCGGCCCTGGTGCTCTCCGGCCTGGCGGGCATGTTCGCCGGCTTCCTCTGGCAGAAACTCTCGGGAGTACGCGCATGATGGTCTGGGCAGTGATCCTGGGCATGGGCCTGATCGTCTTCTTCAACCGCTACGTATTCCTCGAACCACGCCTGCCGATCCGCCTGAGCAGCAACGTGCGGCAATTCCTCGGCTTCGCCGTACCGGGAATGCTCACTGCGATCTGCGGGCCCATCGTGTTCCTTCCCGAGCACCAGCTGAACCTGCGCCTGGACAATCCCTACCTGCTCGGCGGCGTGGTGGCCGTGGCGCTGGTGCTGTGGACGCGCAACGTGCTGCTCAGCGTGATCCTCAGCATGGGCGCCTTCTACCTGCTGCGCTGGTGGCTGTAGCGCAGCGTTTCCTTCAAATGAATGATGAGTGCCGACGGTGACGGAGCTAGGCTGAGTGGGGGCCACGCTTACCGGAGCAACTCGACATGACCGTCGTCAATGGTAAAGATCTGCGCGCCGTCCAGCCCGGCGAAGCCTTCGCCGAGGCGCAAGTCCTCTATGGCGAGGGCTTCAGCCTGCAACCCAGGGACGTGAAGGTGTTCAAACCGACCGGTGCACCGGTGATCTTCTATGACGTGTTCAAGGACGGCGAGCAGGATCGCTCAGGCATCGCCAGCCTCGTGCTGGAACCCGATGCCAGCCGGGTCCGCGACGTTGGCCACGCCTGCGCCAACCTGGCCGAGAGCTGCCAGGACCCCGACCTGCTGGCACGTGTTGGCGAGCTGCTCATCGCCCATGGTTACGAACAGGGCCTGCCCAGTGTGCGCATCGTGGTGCCGGCCGCCGACGCCAGGTCCGTTGCCGCCTGCGAAGCACAGAGCAACGCTTGCCAACGGCAGCAGGACACGTACGGTGGCCAGGCGTTCGCCTGCTTCGACTACCCGGCCGACGGCGACTGAGCGCGCCGTGAATCAGCCGGTCGGCGTCGCGGATAACCGGTAGTACGCCAGCACCAGTTGCACCAGCGCCTCCTCGATGCTCTCGCGCCGCCCCGGAGCCAGGGCGCCGGGGTCTTCCAGCAGCGCGCGCAGCACGCCACCCACGGCATGGGCGAGAACGAAGACCTCGGCCTCGTCGAGCTTGCGCAACTGCTGGTGATGGTCGACCAGGCCGTGGGTCACCAGGTGGCTCATGACACTGCCACGCAAGGCTGGCAGCGGGCTGCCGCCGCCGCGCGTCATCAGGTAGTGCATCAGCGCCTTGTGCGCGCCGGTGCGTCCGCCGTAGGCGCTGACAGCCGCGTGGATCACCGCGCGGATACGTTCGCCCGGGGTCTCCGGCGGGCGCCCGGTGAGCGCGCCCATGATGCCGGCGGCCAACGCTGCCAGTTCGCGGCGGGCCAGTTCGTCGAGGATGCGTTCCTTGTTGGGGAAGTACTGGTAGAGCGAGCCGACGCTGACCCCGGCCAGTTCCGCCACATGGTTGGTGGTGAAACCCTCCAGGCCGTGGCGCTCGAGGATGCGCCGCGACGCCTCCAATATGAGCTCGACCTTCTCCAGCGCCCGCGCCTGCCGCGGCAGACGACGGCTATCTGGCTGATTTTCCGCTGTTTTTCGGTTCACCTGGGGCCACCGGGAAAGCGAGTACAGCAAGCGTCGCGTCCTACCTATCATGGCAGCCACATCGAGACCGGCAAGTCGAGCGGATGAACCGCAGCGGCCGGCGCAGGAGACCCCTCCATGAGCCACAAGAGCCACACCGCGCAACTGGACGACGACATCTGCGTGCACATCTTCGCCGCGTCCGGCGCCATGGTCGGCGTGTGCCTGACAGTAGTGGGCATCCTGCGCATCATCGTCGGCCAGCACCGCGTCGACCTGATCGGCCAGGACATGCTCGCGGTGAACACGGTGATCTACCTGGCGACCACCCTTACCGCCTATTTCGGCCTGCGCACCCGCAAGCTGCAGCGCAACCACCGCCTGGAACGCATCGCCGACAGCCTGTTCCTGATCGGACTGAGCATCACCACCCTGACCACAGCATTCATCGCCTGCGCCATGTCCTGTTGCTGAAACGGCGATTGAATTCCGGCATCGCTATGTAGAAATATATACGCCGATTAGCCTGACGTTCAGAGGAAAGGGACATGAACACCGCCGTGTATGCCAAGGAAGCCGTCGGCGCGAATTACGCGCTGGAATCGATGCAGTACGCCCAGGCCCGCACCTGGGAAGCCGTGGACGCCATCGCCGCTGCGATCCGCCCCGGCATGACCGAGCTGGAAGCCGTCGCCATCGGCAAGCAGGTGCTCGCCGACCTGGGCATGGAGCGTATCTGGCATCCGCTGCTGATCCGTTTCGGCGCCAACACCCTGAAGACCTTCAAGCAGCGCTCCGAGGGCAACCCGGTGCTCGGTACGGACGACATCTTCTTCATCGACATGGGTGTGGTCTGGCGCGGCCATGAGGGCGATGCCGGCGCCACCTTCGTCACCGGCAACGATCCGCAGATGGTGGCCTGCGCAGCGGCAGCCAAGTCGCTGTTCGAGCGCGTCGCGGCACACTGGCGCGAGACCGGCTGCAGCGGCGTCGAGCTCTATGACTTCGCCCACCAGCAGGCCGAGGCCATGGGCTGGAAACTCAACCTGGACATCAAGGGCCACCGCGTCAGCGACTTCCCCCACGCCATCTACCGCGCCGGCGATCTGGGCGACTACGCCGAACACCCCAATCGCGGTCTGTGGATCCTGGAGATCCAGCTCGCCCACCCGAGCAAAGCCTATGGCGCCTTCTACGAAGACCTGCTGGCCTGACACGGAGCACAAGCGATGAGCGATAGCGTACTGCTGTTCTCCTACGGCACCCTGCAGGACAAGGCCGTGCAACTGGCCAGCTTCGGCCGCGAACTTCGCGGGCATGCCGACGCCCTGGTGGGCTTTCGCCAGGAATGGCTGGAAATCACCGACCCCGCCGTGCTGGCCACCAGCGGCAAGACCCATCATCCGATCGTGCAGTACAGCGGCGTGGACACGGACCGGGTGCCCGGCACGGTGTTCGAGATCACCCCGCAGGAGCTGCTGGCGGCCGATACCTACGAGGTGTCCGACTACCAGCGGATCAATGCGCAGCTGCAGTCGGGGTTGCAGGCATGGGTCTACGTGAAGGCCTGAAACACTCGTTGTGGTGGTAATTCCATAGCGTTTCTTGACATTGTGGTCAGGATTTTTCTGAATCCAACATGGAGAGAAACGATGAAAGTCAGTGCACGCAATGTCTTCCAGGGCAAGGTTCGCGAAGTCCGCGCCGGTGCGGTCAACAGCGAAGTCGTGCTTGAACTGGCCGGCGGCGAAACCCTGGTGGCAGTGGTCACCGTGGAAAGCGTCAACAGCCTGAAGCTGGCTGCTGGCGCCGCAGCCGTCGCCCTGGTCAAGGCGCCCTGGGTCGTGCTGATGACCGAGGCCAGCGACATCCGCCTGTCGGCGCGCAACTGCCTGCCGGGCAAGGTCGTCAGCGTCACTGACGGCGCGGTCAACGCCGAAGTGGTGATCGAGCTGGCCGGCGGCACCCAGGTCTACTCCATCGTCACCCGCGATGCCGTCGAGGAGCTCGGCCTGGTGCCCGGCGCCGCCGCCACGGCGGTGATCAAGGCCTCCCACGTCATCCTCGGCGTACCGGCCTGACCCTCTGCAAGGGAGCGCCACCCGGCGCTCCCTTGCGCGCGCACGATGCTTGACCGGCCCGCGCGTTGCGCCTCCTCCCGCCAGACACCCCGCTGCGAAACAGAAAGTCATCAAAAGCGGTTTGGCGCGACGCCGAATCAGCCGTTAGGCTCGCCGGAAAGCAGCCGGAAACACCCGTCACAGGCCACCACAAAAGCAGTGTAACTGCTTGTTATATTTAACATTTAATTCACATTTCGGTTTCTAACTTGGCGCCTTCGACCTACCGGACAGGCCCCATGTGGAAGCTCATCCCGCTCGCTGCCGCCCTGGGCAGCACCAACCTCGCCTTCGCCGACGCGCAATGCACCCGCGCGGACCGATCCACCTGGCAACAGGAATCAATCTTCCGCTCGGCCATGAAGCAGCAGGGCTATCGCATCACCAAGTTCCGCGTGACACCGGGCAACTGTTACGAGATCTACGCCTTCAACCCGCAGAGCGATCGTGTCGAACTCTACTTCCACCCCGTCACCTTCGCCCTGGTGAAAGCCGAGCCGGTGCTGCGACGATGAACAGGCTGGCCCTCAGATCCGCAGGCGGCCTGCTGGTCGCCGCCGTCTTCGGCTTTGCCTGGTACCAGTCGCCCTCATTCGACGTGGCCGATTTCGCTGCCAGCGCACCCGCCGGGGGCGCGGCGCCCGCCGAGTTGAGCCGACGCTTCGCCTCCTCGGACATGCGCGATTTCGTCCACTCCGCCTCCCTGACCGCCCTGCCCGACGGCGCGCTGATGGCGGCGTGGTTCGCCGGCACCCGCGAGGGTTCTGCCGATGTGCAGATTCGCGCCGCGCAATTCGATGCCGACACCCGGCAATGGTCCAGCGAGCGCGTGCTGGCCACGCGCATCGACACCCAGCAGGCGGTACGCAAGCACATCCGCAAGCTCGGCAACCCGGTCATCGCCCTCTCGCCGGACAACCGCCTGTGGCTGTTCTACGTCTCCGTCTCGGTCGGTGGCTGGGCCGGCAGCGCGATCAATGCCATGCATTCGGACGACCTCGGCCGCACCTGGAGCACGCCACGCCAACTGGTGACCACGCCCTTCCTCAATCTCAGCACGCTGGTGCGCGGCGCACCGGTGTTTCACCGCGACGGCTCCATCGGCCTGCCGGTCTACCACGAATTCATGGGCAAGTTCGCCGAGTACCTCTACCTCAGCCGCGACGGCGAGGTGCTGGATAAATTCCGCATCAGCAAGGGCAAGCATTCGCTGCAACCGACGGTGGTGGCGCAGGACGGCCGGCAGGCCATTGCCCTGCTGCGCTATGCCGGCGAGCAGCACCATCGCGTGCTGGCCAGCCGCACCACCGACGCCGGGCAGACCTGGAGCGAGCCGCAACCGGTGGAGCCGAGCAACCCCAATTCGTCGCTGGCTGCCGTTGGCCGCGCCAACGGCAACCTGCTGGTGGCGATGAATGACCTGGAGGACGGCCGCTTCCGTCTCACGCTCTACGAAACCGACGCGCAACTGCGCAACTGGCGGCTGGTCTCGCAGATCGACGAATCTCCCGACCCCTGGGGCGACCCGGTGCCGCCGCAAGTCTTCCGCGCGCTGATCGGCGCAACCTGGGACGAGGTCGATGCGCGGCAACAGCAGGCCCTGGAGCAGCACTTCCTCGCCAGCGTCAGCCAGCGCATGTGCGAATCCGGCCAGTGCCGCTTCGAGTACGAGTACCCCTACTTCGCCCGCGATGCCGCCGGTGCCTACCACCTGGTCTATTCGTGGAACGACACCTTCATCAAGCACGTCAGCTTCACCGACGCCTGGGTCGAGGGCAAACCATGACGTTCGGACTCTGGCAGGCGCACCTTGCGCTGGCGCTGTTGCTCTTCCTGCTTGTCGCGCCGTATGGCACCGCACGTCACTGGCAGGCGCTGAAACTGGCGGTGGCAGCCGCCCTGACCTGGCTTCCCGTGGATGGCATGCCGCTGGCCATCCTGGTGCGCAGCTTCACCCACGACCTGTCCAGCAGCCTGCTGGTGCTGCTGGCCGGCTTCAGCCTGGCGCACCTGGCCAGCGTACCGATCCGTGCCAGCCACCTGCGCGACGTGCTGCCGGCCTTCGCCGCGCTGGCGCTGGCGCTCTACCCGGCGTCCCTGGGCCTGAGCTATCTGGACCCGTTCCGCTGGGGCTACGAGCCGACCTGGCTGCTGGCGGCGATGGCCGTGCTGACCCTGCTCTTCCTGCTGCGCGGCAATGGCCTGGGGGCAGCAATGCTGCTGGTCGCGACGCTGATGTATGCCTTGCGCGGGGACGGCTCCGGCAACTACTGGAACTACCTGCTGGACCCGCTACTGGCGCTCTACGCCTGGGTCTACTGCCTCAGGCGGGCCGGCCTTGCGCTGCTGCGGCGCGCCCGCAGGCTGTTCGCCGGTGCGCGCACTGCGCAACGGCCCACGGATTTCGCCGAGATCGAACGATGAGTTGGATTCGCTCCAGACGCCTGCAATACCTCACCGGTGTCGCCGCCGTGCTGTTCTGCCTGTTCGCGCTGCTGCGCGGGGTCTTCCTGTTGGGCTTTTCCGGGCTGCCGTGGCAGACACTGGGAGAAAACCACAACGTCCTGCGCACCCTCGGCATCGGTCTGCGCTTCGACCTGCGCCTGGCGCTGCTGATCGTCCTGCCGCTGATGCTGCTGGCCTGGCTGCCCTGGCTGAACCTGCTGCGCAGCCGCGCCGTGCGCTGCTTCGCCCGCGTCTACCTGGCGCTGGCCGTGGGCCTGGTGCTGCTGGTGCATATCCTCGACTTCGGCCACTACGCCTACCTCGGCGTACGCATCAATGCCACCGTGCTGCGCTTCATCGAGGACGCGCAGATCTCCACCGGTATGGTCTGGCAGACCTATCCGGTCATCTGGATCAGCCTTGGCTGGCTGGCCTGCCTGATGCTGACGCTCGCCGTGCTCTGGCAACTCGAACGCAGGACACTACAGCGCCCTGGCACGCCGATCTCGCGTGGGGCGGTCGCCGCCGGTGCGGCGCTGGTCTCCACGCTGGTGTTCCTCGGCCTGCTCGGGCGGCTCGACAACCTCAACCTGGAGAACCCGGTGCCGCTGCGCTGGAGCGACGCCTTCTACAGCGGCGACGCGCAGATCGCCGCGCTCGGGCTGAACCCGGTGGTGTTCCTCTACGACACGCTGCGCGTCGACCCCGTCGCCTATGACGAGGCCGAAGCGCGCAAGCACTACCCGTTGATGGCGAGCTACCTCGGCATCGACAGCCCCGACGAGCAAGCCCTCGACTACCGCCGCCAGCAACCCGCGCAAGCTTCGGCGCTGGCCGGCGGACGCCAGCCGAACGTGATCTTCGTCATGCTGGAATCCCTCGGCACGAGCGCCGTCGGCGCCTACGGCAACCCGCTGAAGCCAACCCCGAACCTCGACCGCATTGCCCGCGAGGGCTGGTTCTTCCGACACTTCTACGTGCCGGTGACCGGCACCGCGAAAACCGTCTGGGCCAGCATCACCGGCGTGCCGGACGTGACCCGCGAACAGACCGCCACGCGCAACCCGCTGATCTCCCGCCAGCACAGCCTGATCAACGCCCTGGACGGCTACGAGAAGTTCTACATGATCGGCGGCAACGCCGGCTGGGCGAACATCAACGCGCTGATCCAGCGCGGCATCGATGGCGTGCGGCTGTACGAGGAGCGCCACTGGAAGGCACCGCTGGTGGACGTCTGGGGTATCTCCGACCTGGACTTCTTCAAGGAGGGCACGGCGATCCTGCGCCAGTTGCCGAGAGAGCAGCCGTTCTTCGCCTACCTGCAAACCTCCGGCAACCACCGGCCCTTCACCATCCCGCGCGACAACGACGGCTTCCGCGCGCTCGACCTGCCGCTGGAGCAGGTGCAGGCCGCCGGCTCGCGCAGCCTGGAGCAGTTCAACGCGGTGCGCCTGCTGGACTTCAACATCGGCAAGCTGCTGGAGATGGCCGAGCGCGATGGCTACCTCGACAATACGATCTTCGTGTTCTTCGGCGACCACAACACGCGCATCAGCCAGATTCCGCATATGGCGCCAGGCTTCGAACAGCTGGGCCTGGAGAGCAACAACGTGCCGCTGATGATCTACGCACCGGGCCTGCTGAAGCCCCGCGAGTTCAATGAGGCCGTGGGCCTGGCGGACCTGCTGCCCACCGTGCTCGGCCTGCTCGGCAAGCCCTATGTCAACGGCGGCATGGGCCGCGACCTGCAGCAACCCGCTCCGGAAGGCGAGCGCGTGGTGCCGCTGGTGCTGCGCGAAGGCACCTTCCCGCTCATCGGCGGCGTAACCCGGCGCTTCCTCCTGCAGATGCAGCACGATGGCAGCGCGCCAACCCTGCATGACATCTACTCGCCGACGCCGATGGACAACGTCGCGGGGCATCATCCGGAAGAATTCCAGCGCCTTGCCGCGCTGACCCGGGCGATGCACGAGACCTCGCGGGCGATGCTCTACCGCAACGTCCGCGAATGACCTGTTCACCCATGCAAAGGGGCCGCGCGATGCGGCCCCTTTTCTGTGCGGATCAACCATGCCGCGAAGGTCCTTGCAGGACAGCTCGCGACTCATTAGGCCGCTTGCATGGATTCGTTAGCCAGCCTTAATGATCGGTGTTTTTTCGATCAGTCCGAACTCAGCCGACTGCGCTCAACACCTGGCTGCAACCCAGAGCCTTCGGCGCATCCACGGATTTACCGGGCAGCACCGGTAGATACCGATGCGCTGAGCGCACGGCGATTCGATCATTTCCAGCAGTTTTCCTCATGGGTTCGCCCGGTGACCCATCAGTAGACTGTGGCCACTCGCGAGCAATCACCCACCAGAACTCCATTACCCGAGAATTTCCGCATGAAACTGCTCACTGCCAGTGCCCTGATCCTCGCCGCCCTGCTCGCCAGCCAGGCTTCCATGGCCGAAGAGTCACCGCTGATGACCAACCGCCTGACCCAAGCCAACTATCAGGCCATGCAGGCCACCCGCGCCAAGACCGATGCCGAGCAGCAGACCGCACAGAATGCCCAGCCCGACGCCGCGAAGAGGGCCGAGCAGGACAAGCACTGCTGATAGCGCTTCACACCGGGAGCGCACCGCCGCTCCCGGTTCCCCATCCCCAGCATCGACCTGGTTGCCTTGTGCAGGAGCGAGCCTGCTCGCCAACCCGCATCCTTCCCGACGACCCCGGTGTGCGCCTGGCCTTTTCGCGAGCCAGCTCGCTCCTGCAGGTTGACCGCCCGACCGCCCATACCAGCACAGAACGATAGCGCCGACAGCGCGCGCACACAGGACAATCCATTGCGCCCCGGCGCTGCGCTGGCATCATTCCACGCACCAGGCCTTAAACATCAGCCCCAACTGATGTCAGCTCAATCAAATATGAATTTTCCCTGATGCGGCAGCCCCCTACTCTGGCAACGCGCTGCATTGACAGCGCCAGCTACTCAGTCGTCCTCTAGAGACGCGGGTTCTCGATAACAACTCCAACTGCCCCGAGGATCTCCCATGTGCCTTTGCCCGCTCATGCCTGGCCGTGAATCCCCCTTTGCCCAGAACACCGGAGGCCGGCATGTCTGACCTTCGCAACCCCGTGGCCCCCAACAGCAACGGCGACGAAAGCCTGCTCGCCAGCCACGGCTACCGCCAGGAACTGGACCGCGGGCTGAACCTGTGGTCGTCGTTCTCGGTCGGCTTCGCCACCATTTCCCCGGTCGTCGGCATCTACTCGGTAATGTCGCTGGGCGCCATGAGCGTCGGGCCGTCCTGGGTGTGGGTCGTGCCCCTGTGCCTGCTGCTGCAGTTGACCGTGGCCCTGGTGTACGCCGAATTGTCCTCGCAGTTTCCCCTGGCCGGCGGCTGCTACCAGTGGGTGCGCCGCCTCATCGGTGACCGCGCCGCCTGGTTCACCGGCTTCCTCTACCTCGCCTCCGCCCTCGCCTCGCTGACCACCGTGGCCTACCTCGGCGGTTTCTGGCTCGGCCTGCTGCTGACCGGCGAACCGCCGTCGGCCAACGCGCAGGTAGTCTGCGGCGCGGCGCTGCTGGCCCTGGGGCTGGGAGTGAACCTGCTGGGCATCAACCCGCTGAAGTACTTCGTCAACGCCGGCATCTTCGCCGAGGCCATCGCCTCCATCGGCATCGGCGTGCTGTTGCTGCTGTTCTTCCGCAACCACTCCTTCGCGATGCTGTTCAGCAGCCTGAATGCCCTGGAAGTCTCCGGCGGCACCTACTGGAGCGGCTTCCTCACCGCGCTGGCCGTGGGTGGCTGGGCCTTCCTCGGCTTCGATGCCTGCTCGCAGATTTCCGAGGAAACCACCGACGCCCGCGTCTCCACGCCCCGCGCCATCCTGCGTTCGATGCTGGTGGTCGGGCTGACGGTGATGCTCACCGCCTTCGCCGTCACCCTGTCGTACAAGGACCCGGCCGCCGTGGTCAGCGGGCAGATCATCGACCCGGTGACACCCGCCGTGGTGGACGCCTTCGGTGCCTGGGCCGAGCACCCGTTCGTGGCCATCGTGCTGGTCGCCTTCGTCGCCTGCGTGGTCTCGGTGCAGACCTACATCGGCCGCGCCATCTTCGGCATGGCCCGCGATGAAATCCTGCCCGGCTCCGCGCTGCTGCGCCGCGTCGACAAGCGCAAGGTGCCGATGGCCGCGATGGTCTGCAGCACCCTGCTGGCCAGCCTGGGCCTGGCGCTGGGGCTGAACGCCACGGCGGTCGGCACGCTGATCGCCTTCGGCAGCGGCGGCTTCTTCTTCGTCTTCCTGATCGTCGCCGCCAGCGCGCTGTACGCCCGCCTGAGCGGCCGCTGGGACCCGGACAAGGGCGCGCTGAAGCTTGGTCGCAAGGGCCTGCTGGTCAACGTCATCGCCGTGGTCTGGCTGGTGTTCGAGGCGATCAACGTGGCCTGGCCGCGGGAGATGCTCGCCCCGCCCGGCGCGCCCTGGTTCCAGGTCTGGGCAGTGGTCGTGGTGTTCTCCGCTCTCGCGCTGTTCGGCCTGGCCTACCTGTTCATCGCCAAGCCGCACCGCCGCATCGCCACCAGCCTGAGTTTCGCCGGCCGCGCGGTCGGCTGAGCCAGCCCGCCTGAATCATCGGCGCCGGTACAGACCGGCGCCCGCCTTTCCCCACCTTCCCGCCGCTGGCTTCATGAATAGCCGGCACGGGCAGGCCATGCCTGAAGTCCGGAGCTTGTCATGTCCACCCTGAACTACTGGAACTACCCCACGGAAATCCTCTGCGGCGTTGGTGCACTCGACCAACTGGCCGAGCGCTGCCGCCTCGCCGGGATGCGCAAGCCGCTGCTGGTCACCGACCCCGGCATGCTCGAACTGCCGCCGCTGCACGAGGTGCGTCGGCGCCTGGAAGCCGCCGGCATCGATTACGCACTGTTCCACGGTTTCTCCAGCAATCCCGCGCTGGAGGAAGTCAACGCGGGCGCCCGCGCCCTGGCAGACGGAAAGCACGACTCGCTGATCGCCCTGGGCGGCGGCAGCGCCCTGGATGCCGCCAAGGGCATCGCCCTGCTCAGCCGCGACGCCAACGGTCTGCACAACTTCGAATGGTCACAGCTGATCGCGCGCTACCCGACCCTGGGCGACCACCCCGCCCTCGACCTGCCGCCGCTAATCGCCATTCCCACCACCGCCGGCACCGGCTCCGAGCTGGGCCGCGAGGCTGTGCTGACCGACACTGCACGCAACATCAAGATCGTCGTCGGCCACCGCGAGCTGCTGGCGCGCTCGGTGATCCTTGACCCGATGCTCACTGTCGGCCTGCCGAAATCGCTTACCGCCGCCACCGGCATGGATGCCCTGACCCATCACCTGGAATCGCTGTTCTCGCCGCTCTACCACCCGATGTCGGCCGGCGTCGCCATCGAAGGCGTGCGCCTGGTGAAAGAGCATCTGCAGCGTGCGGTGCACAATGGCACCGACCTTGCCGCGCGCGAAGGCATGCTGGTGGCCTCGGCCAGCGCCGCCGTGGCCTTCCAGAAGGGACTGGGTGGCGTCCATGCGCTGGCCCACCCGCTGGGCGCCAAGCACCACAAACACCACGGCCTGCTCAACGCGGTGCTGTTGCCCTACGTGCTGGTGGCCAACCGTCCGGCCATCGAGGCCGACGCCACGCGCCTGGCCCGCTACCTGGAGCTGCCGGAGGCGAGCTTCGACAGCCTGCTCGGCTGGGTGCTGGAGCTGCGTTCGGCGGTGGGCATTCCCCACTCCCTGAAGGAACTGGGCCTGGATGGCGAGGATGCGCAGTGGGTCGGCGAACAGGCCGTGGCGGACATCTCATCCTCCGAGACCAACGCCCTGCCGCTGCAGGCCGAGGACTACTCGCGCATCTATCTCAACGCCGTCAACGGCGTCCTCGGCTAAACCCCAGGCCCGAGCCCGTGGACGCTCAGCAGGTCCTCGATGAACGCGCGGGCGGCCTCGCTGCGGGGCCGCCCGGCATAGGTGATCATGCTGTGAGTCACCTCGTAGCAGAGCTTTTCCGGTAGCAGCGGCTTCATGCGCCCGCGTTCGACCCAGATGTTCGCGTAGTGGGTCGGCAGGTAGCCCAGGTGCGTACCGGCCAGCACCGAATGCGCCACTGCCTCCATGTGATGCGCGGTGGCGCTGCTGCGTTCGGGGCGGAACGGCAGTTCCTGGTCAGCCGGCAGGAAGCCGTGGCGCACCCAGTTGCAGTCGGCGATCTGGCGCAGCGTCGGCTTGCGCGCGGTGAACAGCGGGTGGCGCTCGCCGCAGAACACGCCGATTTCCTCGGTGTACAGCGACAGGTAATCCAGGGTCGGCCGCGTGCGGCTGAAATACGAGATCGCCAGGTCCAGCTGGCCGTCGATCACCGCCAGTTCCAGTTCGGTGGGCGAATTCACGTAGAGGTTCAGCTGCACGTCCTGCTCGCGGCCGTGGAAGGCCGCCAGGGTCTCGTCGAAGCGTGCCTGCGGCAGCGTCGTGACATTGTCCGCCAACCCCAGGTACAGCTCGCCCACCAGCTTACCGGAGAGCGCCTGCGCCTGGTCGCGGAACAGTCCGATGGCATCGAACATCGCCTGCGACGCATCGAGAATCCGCTGCCCTTTCGCGGTCAGGCGGAAGCCACCCTTGCCGCGCTCGCACAGCCGGTAGCCCAGGCGCTTTTCCAGGCTGCCGATGTGCATGCTGATGTTCGACTGGCTCATGTTCAGTTCGGCCTGCGCCGCGGTGAAGCCGCCGCACTTCACCACGGAGGCGAAGATGCGCAGCAGGCGCAGATCGAGGTCGGTGAAATTCCTGAGCATGGGCAGAGTCCGGCGCTGGGCGGGCAGCTAGTCTACTGCACGGGGCACGACCAGTCCCGTTGCTGCGATGCGCTGGAATTCCCGGCGCGCCCGCATGTCTCTGCCCAGCTATCCCAGATGGAGAGAAGCCATGCTGCTCGAAGGTTCCTGCCACTGCGGCGCCGTGCACTTCAGCCTGCACAGCGCCCATCCCTACCCTTACCAGCGCTGCTACTGCTCGATCTGCCGCAAGACCCAGGGCGGCGGCGGTTACGCCATCAACCTCGGCGGCGACGCCGCCAGCCTCAAGGTGCGCGGGCGCCAGCACATCAGCATCTACCACGCGAAAATCCGCGAGGAAGGCCAGCGCACCCATACCAGCGGCGCCGAACGGCACTTCTGCAGCCTGTGCGGCAGCGGCCTGTGGCTCTACGACGCGCGCTGGCCGGAGCTGATCCATCCCTTCGCCTCGGCCATCGACACGCCCTTGCCGGTACCACCCGAACACACGCATCTGCTGCTGCGCTCGAAGGCCGACTGGGTCGAGGTGGCGGCCGGCCCGCAGGATCTGCAATTCGACGACTACCCGCAGGAGTCCATCGCCCAGTGGCATCAGCGGCTGGGTCTGGAAAAGTAAGGGTCACGCTCGCCAGAACGGTTTGGCGATCTCCAGCGCCACCTGGCGCCGCGTCAGGCCGATGTCCTCGATCAGGTGCGGATTGGCCCTGGCCATCCCGGCGAGCTGGCGGCGCAGCCGTGCACGCGCCTGCCAGAGGGCAAGCAATTGCCACAGGGTCGGCAGGCTGAGCGACCGCAGCGAGACTTCCGGCAGCAGCAGGCGGGGAGTATGGTTCATGGCAACCTCCGTTCATCTCGTGCCTCTTGGGGCCGAGCATGGCGGTAGCCCGCAGCGCCGTCCTCAAGCGGCGCCAAACACTTGCAAAAACTTGCAAAGGGGGCGTCATGCAGCAATCGCGTCTGGCTTTCGGCCCCTTCGTGCTCGATGGCGCTGCCGGCCTGCTCAAGCGCGACGAGCGACCCGTCGCCATTGGTTTTCGCGCGCTGAACCTGCTGCAGACCCTCCTCGACAGGCCGGGCGAGATTCGCACCAAGGCCGAGCTGATGGACGCTACCTGGCCCGGCCTGGTCGTCGAGGAAGGCAACCTCACCGTGCAGATCGCCCAGCTGCGCAAGGTGCTGGGCGAGGCGCCTGACGGCGGCTCGTGGATCACCACCGTGCCGCGTGTCGGCTATCGCTTCAGCGGCAGCGTACAGCGCCTGGCGGATGCGCCACGCAGGCTGCCGGCCCCGCCGGAGGAGCCGTCGATCGCCGTGCTGCCCTTCGTCAACCTCGGCGACGACCCGCAGCAGGCACTCTTCGTCGACGGCCTCAGCGAGGACCTGACCACCGAGCTGTCGCGTGTCGGCGGGCTGTTCGTCATCGCCCGCACCTCGGCCTTCGCCTACAAGGGCAAGGCCATGGACGTGCGCGAGATCGCCCGCGAGCTGGGCGTGCGCTACCTGCTCGAGGGCAGCGCCCGGCGTGCCGCTGCACGTGTGCGGATCAACGCCCAACTGGTGGACGCCAGCACCGGCGAGCACCTCTGGGCCGAGCGTTTCGAGAGCCGCCTTGAGGACCTCTTCGACCTGCAGGACCAGCTCACCGGGCAAATCATCCAGGCCCTGCTCGGCCACCTGCGCACGCCACTGCCACGCAATCGCCCGAAGAGCCTGGAGGCCTACGAGCTGTGCGTGCGCGCTCGCCGCTTGATGGACGATTCGCCGCTGGCGGCGCGCGAAGCGCAGCTGATGTTGAGCCGCGCCATCACCCTCGACCCGCAGTACGCCGAGGCACGACGCTGGCTGGCGATGAACCACTGGATGGGCTGGATACACAGCGGCGGGCCGACACCGCTCGAGCGCGAAACGGCCCTGGCGCAGGCGCGCGAGGCCGTGGCCATCGACCCCAACGATGCCGGCTGCCGCTGGAACCTGGCCTACCTGCTGACCTACGAACGCCAGTACGAGGAAGCCGACGCGCAGTTCCAGCGCGCCATCGAGCTGGACCCGAACGATGCCGACGCCTGGACGGCGTTGTCCGATGTCACGGTATTGGCCGGGCGCATCGACGATGGCCTGGAGTACATCCGCCGGGCCTTTCGCCTCAACCCCTTCCCCGCTGGCTGGTACTACCTGACCCTCGGCCAGGCGCAGTACGCCGCGCGCGATTACCAGGGCGCCATCCAGACCCTGCGCCGCGACGAGACCTACCGCAGCAGCTCACGGCGCTTCCTCGCCGCCAGCCTGGCGCAGTTGGGCCGTTTGGACGAAGCCCATGCGGAGAGCGAATTCTTCCTGGTCAGCAATCCGGGCTTCACCATCCGTCACTGGGTGGAGACCGAGCCGCTGCGCGATGCGGCAGTGCGCGAGCACTTCGTCGCAGGCTTCCGCCAGGCCGGCCTGCCCGACTGAACACTGCGCCGGCTGCGCGCAAGGCAGCCGGCGCGGTTCCACTCAGGTCGGCAGCAGCCCGGCCTTGGCCGCCATGGTCAGGGCCAGGTCCTCGATCATGTCTTCCTGGCCACCGACGGTGCCGCGCCGTCCCAACTCCACCAGCAGGTCGCGGGCAGAGATGGCATAGCGCGCCTCGGCACGCTTGGCGAACAGCAGGAAGGAGCTGTAGACGCCGGCGTAGCCCAGGGTCAGCGCGTCACGGTCGAGGCGGATCGGCTGGTCCATCATCGGCACCACGCGGTCCTCGGCGACATCCATGATGCCGTACAGGTCGACGCCGCAATCCACGCCCATGCGCTTGAGCACGGCGACGAAGACTTCCAGCGGCGTGTTACCGGCACCCGCACCCAGGCCGGCCACCGAGCCATCGATGCGCACAGCGCCGGCTTCGATGGCGGCCAGGGAGTTGGCGATGGCCATGCCCAGGTTGTGGTGGCCGTGGAAGCCGACCTCGGTCTGCGGCTTCAGCTCGGCGCGCAGCAGGCCGATCTTCTCGCTGACCTCCGCCGGCAGCATGTAGCCGGCCGAGTCGGTGCAGTAGATGCAGTTGGCGCCGAAGCTCTCCATCAGCCGCGCCTGTTCCAGCAGCTGCTCGGCGCTGACCATGTGCGCCATCATCAGGAAGCCGACGGTATCCAGGCCCATCTCGCGGGACATGCCGATGTGCTGCTCGGAAACGTCCGCCTCGGTGCAGTGGGTCGCCACGCGGATAGTGGACACACCGCAACCGTGGGCCATCTTCAGGTGCTCGACGGTACCGATACCCGGCAGCAGCAGCGCCGAAACCTTGGCCTGCTTGAGCCTGGGAATCACCGCCTCGAAGTACTCGCGGTCGCTGTGGGCCGGGAAGCCGTAGTTCACCGAGGCGCCTCCCAGGCCATCGCCATGGGTGATCTCGATCAGCGGCACGCCAGCCTCGTCGAGGCCGGTAGCCACAGAAACCATCTGCTCCAGGCTGATCTGGTGGCGCTTGGCATGCATGCCGTCGCGCAGGCTCATGTCGTGCAGGCGGACCTTCTTACCTTGCAGGTTCATGCTGTTACTCCTTGGCGGGCCGGCAATTGCAGGGCGCCCTGGTGGGCTTGTTCGGCGAACATCTCGGCGGTGCGCAGGCCGGCGGCGGTCATGATGTCGAGGTTGCCGGCGGACTTGGGCAGGTAGTCGCCCAGGCCTTCCACCTCCAGGTACACCGAGACGCGGTTGCCCTCGAACACCGGGCCGTTGATCAGCTTGTAGCCCGGCACGTAGCGCTGCACCTCGCGGATCATCTCGTACACCGAGCTGCGGATTGCCGCCTGGTCC
The DNA here is from genome assembly GCF_029840045.1 of Pseudomonas sp. GD03903. Taxonomy (NCBI): domain Bacteria; kingdom Pseudomonadati; phylum Pseudomonadota; class Gammaproteobacteria; order Pseudomonadales; family Pseudomonadaceae; genus Pseudomonas; species Pseudomonas sp. GD03903. The sequence continues at coordinate 142,715 of NZ_JAOCBT010000009.1, forward strand.
GGCGTGCCGGCGGTCAGGCAATGGATGGTGTCGCGCATCATCAGCGGCGGCTCGGCGGGGTTGATGACGATGATCGCCTTGCCCTGCTTCGCCCCGCCGACCTGCTCGATCGCGCCAGAGGTGGTGCGGGTGAATTCGTCGATGTTCTTGCGCGTGCCCGGGCCGACAGAGCGGGACGAAACGGTGGCGACGATCTCCGCGTAATCCACCGGTTGCACTCGCGAGACCGCCGCCACCATGGGAATCGTGGCCTGGCCGCCGCAGGTGACCATGTTGACGTTCATCGCCAGGTTGCCGGCGTGCTCGGCGAGGTTCACCGGCGGCACGCAGAACGGCCCGATGGCCGCCGGGGTGAGGTCGACCATGATCACGCCGAGGGCATTGAGCTTGCGGCTGTTCTCGGCATGCACGTAGGCGGAGGTGGCATCGAAGGCGATGCGGATGTCGTCGTCCAGCACATGCGGCAGCAGGCCATCGACGCCCTCGGCGGTGGTCTTCAGGCCGAACTCGCGGGCACGCGCCAGGCCATCCGAAGACGGGTCGACGCCAACCATCCACACCGGTTCGATCCACTCGGACCGGCGCATCTTCATCAGCAGGTCGGTGCCGATGTTGCCTGGGCCGATGATCGCGGCCCGTAGTTTCTTGCTCATGGATGACTCCTATGCACGGAAGGACACCCGGGCGCTGCCCAGGCCGTCGATATCCAGTTCGAAACGGTCGCCGGCACGCGCCGGCTCCAGGGGCACCAGCGAGCCGGAGAGGATGATTTCGCCCGCCTTGAAGGGGATGCCGAAGGCGCCCAGGGTGTTGGCCAGCCAAGCTACGGCGGTGAGCGGGTTGCCCTGCACCGCCGACCCCAGGCCCTCGCTGATCGGCACGCCGTTCTTGCGCACGCGCATGCGCAGATTGGGCAGGTCCAGCTCGCGCGGGTCGCGTTCCACTTCACCGAGGACGAACACGCCGCAGGAAGCGTTGTCGGCCACGGTGTCCTGGATGCGGATCTTCCAGTCGTGGATACGCGAATCGACGATCTCGAAGCAGGCCATCACGCATTCGCTGGCCGCCAGCACATCGGCCTCGGTCACGCCGGGGCCCTTCAAGTCGTGCTTGAGGCGGAAGGCGATCTCACCCTCGGCGCGGGGCTGGATCAGGCGGTTTTCCGCGAGCGAGATGTCGGCGCCATTGGCGAACCACATCCGCCGGGTGATGAAACCGAAGTCCGGCTGGTGCACGTCGAGCATGCGCTGCACGGCTGCGGAGGTGACGCCGATCTTCTTGCCCACCAGCTCGTCGCCGTCGGCCAGGCGGCGTTGCAGCATGTGCTGGGAGATGCGGTAGGCATCCTCGATGCCGATCTCGGCCCAACGCTCGGTGAGCGGCGCCAGGGTGCGGCCCTCCATGAGCGCGGCGTAGAGTTCATCGGCGTGCTGACGCTGGAGCAGCTCGCTCATGCGGCGTCCTCCGCGAGGAAGGCCAGCACTTCGCGATTGAACAGCGCACGGTGCTCGACCATCACCCAGTGCCCGCACTCGCTGAGCAGCACGAAGCGGATGTTGCGGCACGCCTGCATCAGCGTCTGTGCGCCGCTGGCCGGGCAGAACCTGTCGTTCATGCCCCAGAAACCGAGGATCGGGCAGCTCAGCCCGGCCAATTGCGCCGACAGGTTCGGCACCTGCATGCGGGTCAGCACGCAACGCGGCTGCTCCTTCACCACGGCGACCCGCTCGTGCACCGTTTCATCGCTGATCTGTGTGGCATCGAAGAGCTGCAGCGAGAGCAGGCGACGCATGCCGGCGGCGTCGTTCAGTTCACCGTTGGCAAAGGCCGCGCCCATCTTCTGGATCCCTTCCATCTGCAGGTAGTACTGCTCCTTCTCCATCAGGCCGCCGGGCGCCATCAGCACCAGGCGGGCAATGCGCTGCGGCTGGTCGAGGGCCATCCTGATGGCGATGGCGCCGCCCAGGGAGTTGCCCACCAGGGTGCAGCGGGCAATGTCCAGCGCGTCGAGCAGGCCGAACAGGGCATCGACGAAGAGATCCAGCGTGTAGTCGGTTTCCGGCTTGTCGCTGGCGCCGTAGCCCGGCAGGTCCGGCACCAGCACGCGATGGCCGGCGGCGGCGAATTCCGGGTAGTTCTGCTTGAAGTTGCTGTGCCCGCTGGCGCCGGGGCCACTGCCGTGGATGAACAGCACGGCGTCACCGCTGCCGTTGTCCAGGTAATGCAGTCGGAGTCCGTCGTTGAGGGTGACGAAGTGCCCTTGCGGCAAGGCGGCCATGGCGTCGCTCCTGGCATTGAGTGTGCCGGGATTATTTCGGCGCCCTGGCCGGTGCCACATCGTCCGAGAGGACTACGGCAGGCGTTCGCATGGACCGCCCTGCGTAGGATGGCGTGGAGCGCAGCGATACCCATCGAATCCGTGCACCGACCGCATGGGTATCGCTGCGCTCCACCCATCCTACGGGGCAGCGGCACCGCCCCCTGGAACCGAACGGCTCTTCGTAGGAGCGAGCTTGCTCGCGAAGGGCGCTATCCAACGACACCTCACTGACCGCCCGCACCATGCTCGAACCAAGGCTTCGCCCTAGTCCCTTCGGACGTGGGCGCGCGAGGCCGCCGCGCCTAGCCTGCAAGCCTTCCCCAGAGAGGAACGGACATGACGAGAGCATTGGATTTCAGCGGCCAGGTGGTGTTGGTCACCGGCGGCGGCAAGGGTGTGGGCCGGGGCATCAGCCAGCGCTTCCTGGAACAGGGCGCCGCGGTGGTGATCTGCGGTCGCGAGGCACCCGAACAACTGCCCAGCCACGAAGGGCGTGAGGCCTGGTTCATCCCCTGCGACGTGCGTGATTTCGAGCAGTTGCAGGCCCTGATGGCGGCCATCGATGAACGCCATGGCCGCCTGGATGTGCTGGTCAACAACGCCGGCGGCGCGCCCCACACCAATGCCGCCGAGGCTTCGCCACGCTTCTCCGAGGCCATCGTCCGGCTCAACCTGCTGGCGCCGCTCAATCTCTGCCAGTTGGCCAACCAGCGCATGCAGCAACAGCCCAGCGGCGGCAGCATCATCAACATCTGCAGCGTCAGCGCCACCCGCCCTTCTCCCGGCACCGCCGCCTATGGCGCAGCCAAGGCCGGGCTGCTCAACCTGGGCCGCTCGCTGGCGGTGGAATGGGCGCCGAAGGTGCGGGTGAACGCGGTGATCGGCGGGCTGATCCGCACCGAGCAGAGTCACCTGCACTACGGTGATGAAGACGGCCTGCAACGCGTTGCCAGTACTGTTCCGCTGGGGCGACTGGCCGAGCCCGGCGATATCGGCGATGCCTGCCTGTATCTGGCTTCACCGCTGGCGGCCTATGTCAGCGGCGCCGAGATTGCCTTGCACGGCGGCGGCGAGCGCCCTGCCTTCCTCGAAGCGGCCCAGGGATGACGCCATGCTCAGTGCCCGACACGAACTGATTCTCGACCTGCCCCACGCCGCCGCCTGGGCGCGCCTGCGCGACCTCAGCCTGGCACCGCACTATGTGCCCGGCCTGACCAGCTGCGACTTCCACCCCGGCCCGCGCGAAGGCCTCGGCGCCAGCCGGCGGGTGCACATGAAGCGCGGCTTCCTCGACGAAAGCGTGGTCGACTGGCGCGAAGGCCAGGGCCTGGTGCTGCGCCTGCACCGCGCCGAGCAGGGACCGCCCTTCCCGTTTCGCCAGGCCAGTTTCCGCTATGCGCTGCTTCCCGAGGGAGAGGCGCGCACCCGCCTGCTCCTGAGCCTGGACGGCGACCTGCGCGGCGGGCGCCTGGGTGAATGGCTGCTGGCCGGCGCGCTGCGGCGGACCGTGGCGAAGATCGCGCTGAACCTGAAAGCCTTCTACGAAACCGGCAAGACGCAGAACGCGGATTACCCGTCTGCTCCGTGAGATGAGCTGTGCGTAGGAGTAACAGTCTTTCTCGGGAAGCCCGTGCCGATGCTTTCCCCTCACCCCAGCCCTCTCCCCAGGGAGAGGGAGCCGATCGTGCCGATTGACGCTGGAGTGTCATCCTGCACCGTACGGTCCCCTCTCCCTCTGGGAGAGGGCTAGGGTGAGGGCTGACCGGAGCACGGACCGATCAGGCGGGAGTGGACTCCTACGGGTTACAGCCCGGCCCAGACGCAGCCTTCACTCCGGCCGCTGTTCCAGGTTGAGGTCCCCCCAGTACGCCTTCATGCTGCGAATCAGGCCTTGCTCGTCGAACTCCATCACGTCGATCACATGCAGGCTGCACGGCGTGCCGTTCCAGTTCAGGTCGACGCGGAACGGCATGGCGCCGCAACCGTTGCCGGTGACCCGCACCGGCCCGGTGAGCTGGGCGCTGACTTCGGCGCGGCCGAGCCCTTCGCGGTAGAAGCGCGCGATGGCCTCGATCCCGACCTGCGCGGGCGAGCCCACCGGGTCCTCGACCACCGCGTCATCGGCATACAGCGCCAGGATGCCATCGATATCGCCGGCATCCACCAGTTCCACGTAGCGCGCCATGCGCCGGCGGATCAGTTGGGCGTCCATCAGGCCACCTCGAACAGCGCGGCCGCGCCCATGCCACCGCCGATGCACATGCTCACCACCACGTAACGCACGCCACGCCGACGCCCTTCCAGCAGCGCGTGGCCGGCCATGCGTGCGCCGGACATGCCGAACGGATGGCCGATGGCAATGGCGCCGCCGTTGACGTTCAGGCGCTCATCGGGGATGCCCAGCTTGTCCTGGCAGAACAGCACCTGGCAGGCAAAGGCTTCGTTGAGCTCCCACAGGCCGATGTCGTCCATCTTCAGGCCATGGCGCTGCAGCAGCCTGGGGATCGCGAAGACCGGCCCGATACCCATCTCGTCGGCATTGCAGCCGGCCACCGCCAGGCCCCGGTAGATGCCCAGCGGTTGCAGCCCACGGCGCTCTGCCTCGCGCGCTTCCATCAGCAGCGATGCCGAGGCGCCGTCGGAGAGCTGCGAGGCGTTGCCGGCGGTGATGAACCGCCCCGCCTCGCTCCACTGGCCGCCCTGCCACACCGGTTCCAGCGCAGCGAGGCTGGCAAGCGTGGTATCGGCACGGTTGCATTCATCGCGGTCGATCAGCACGGTTTCGTGGCGGCTTTCGCCAGTGGCCTTGTCCAGCACCAGGCGCTGGGCGTGCAGGGGTAGGATTTCGTCGGCGAACAGGCCATCGCGCTGCGCTGCCGCCGTGCGCTGCTGGCTGCGCAACGAATAGGCGTCCTGGGCCTCACGGCTGATGCCGTAGCGTGCAGCGACGATCTCGGCGGTCTCGATCATCGGGATATAGGCCGCCGGGTCGTGCGCCAGCACCGCCTGCGACTGGTTGCGGTAGGCGTTCTTGTGCTTGTTCTGCACCAGGGAAATGGACTCCAGGCCGCCGGCCACGGCGATGTCCAGTTCATTGCAGGCGATGGACCTGGCGGCGATGGCGATGCTCATCAGGCCCGATGCGCACTGGCGCTCCACGGCCATGCCGGCCACGCTCGACGGCAGGCCGCCGGCGATGGCGCAGAGGCGGCCGAGGTTGTAGGCCTGGGTGCCCTGCTGCGCGGCGGCGCCGATGATGACGTCCTCCACCTCGCCCGGCTCGACGCCGGCGCGGCGTACCACTTCGGCCACCACTGCGCCGCCCATGGCAGGCGCCTCGGTGTCGTTGAAGGCACCCCGGAAGGCCTTGCCGATGGCGGTGCGGGCGGTGGAGACGATGACGGCTTCTCTCATGATGGGTTCCTTCGGTAGTCCTGGGTTGGCGCCCTGTAGGAGCGAGCTTGCTCGCGAATCGACCTCGCAGCGGGACTCGTTCGCGAGCAAGCTCGCTCCTACGAAGAGCCGCTTATGCGGGGTAGTAACGGCTGATGGTGTCCACCACGCAGCCGGGGCGTTGTTCGCCCTCGATCTCGACACTGACGCGCACGGTGGCCTGTACCGCGCCCTTTACCGCCTCGGCGGCGACCAGCTCGGCGCGGCCACGCACGCGGGCGCCGGCCTTGACCACGTTGGGGAAGCGCACGCGGTCGCAGCCGTAGTTGACGCCCATGGCAATGCCACGCACCTCGACGATCTGCGGCAGGAACAGGTTGACCAGCGCCAGCGTCAGGTAGCCGTGGGCGATACAGGTGCCATAGGGGCCGCTGGCCGCGCGCACGGGGTCGACATGGATCCACTGGTGGTCGCCGGTGGCCTGCGCGAACTGGTCGATGCGCGACTGCTCGACGGTGAGCCAGTCACTCTCGCCCAGCACTTCGCCGATACAGGCCAGGAGTTCTTCCGGATGCTCGAAGACACGCGCCATGTCAGGCCCTCTGGCTGGAGACCGACAGTACTTCGCCGGTCATGTAGGAGCTGTAGTCGCTGGCCAGGAACATCATCACGTTGGCGATTTCCCAAACCTCGGCGGCGCGGCCGAAGGCTTCGGTGGAGGCCAGTTTCTCCAGCAGTTCCTGGGGAGCGGACCTGCGCAGGAAATCGTGCAGGGCGATGCTCGGGCTCACCGCGTTGATGCGTACGCCTTGCTCCGCCGCCTCCAGCGCGGCACAGCGGGTCAGCGCCATCACCCCGGCCTTGGCCGCGGCGTAGTGGCTCTGTTCCTTCTGCGCGCGCCAGCCGAGCACCGAGGCGTTATTGACGATGGCACCGGCGCGGCGCTCCAGCATGTGCGGCAGCATGGCGCGGGTCATGCGCATGGTGCCGGTGAGCGTGACGTCGAGGACGCGGCTCCACTCCTCGTCAGTCATTTCCACCAGCGTGCGCGAGCCGCCCAGCCCTGCGTTGTTGATCAGCACGTCGACACCGCCCAGGCGTTCCTCGGCGGCGGCTACCAGGGCGCGTACCTGCTCCTCGCTGGTGACGTTGCACACCTGCCCGTATACCGCCTGCAGCCCGCAGGCCTGGCGGATGCGCTCCACCGCCTCGTGCAGCCGGCCTTCGTGGATATCGCTGATCATCAGCGCGCGGCAGCCTTCCTCGGCGGCGCGCAGGGCGGCGGAAAAACCGATACCGGCGCCCGCGGCCGCGGTGATCAGCACCGACTTGCCGCGCAGCAGGCCGCGGCCGGATACGTATTCGGGTTTGAGCATGAGTGCGATCTCCTAGCGAGGCACCTTGGGTTCTCTGGGCAGGCCGAGCGCACGCTCGGCGATGAGGTTGCGCTGGATCTCGTTGCTGCCGCCATAGATGGTGTCGGAGCGGCTGAACAGGAACAGGCCCTGCAAGCGGCTGAGCCGGTACGGCGAGCCGTCGAGGATTTCCGCCTCGGCGCCGAGCACGTCCATGGCCAGCTTGCCCAGCCGCGCGTGCCAGTCGGACCAGCACAGCTTGTAGATCAGCGCCTCGGGCCGCAGGCCGCCGTCCTGCGCGCCGGAGAGCATGCGCAGCGAGTTGTAGCGCAGCACCTTGAGCCCGCCCCAGGCCTCGGCCAGGCGCTGGCGCAGCAGCGGATCGCGGGCGGCGCCATTGGCGCGGGCAATGCGGATGATCTCGTCCAGCTCGTTGTGGAACTGCATCTGCTGGCCAAGGGTGGACACCCCACGCTCGAAGCCCAGCAGCGCCATGGCGATCTTCCAGCCATCCCCCGGTGCGCCGAGCAGGTTCTCGGCGTCGGTTTCGGCGTTGTCGAAGAACACCTCGTTGAACTCCGACGTGCCGGTCAGCTGCTCGATCGGCCGCACGCTGATGCCCGGCTGGTGCATCGGCACCAGCAGGAAGCAAAGGCCGTGGTGGCCGACGCTGCCCGCCTCGCTGCGGGCGATGACGAAGCACCAGTCGGATTCGTGGGCCAGCGAGGTCCAGACCTTCTGCCCGTTGATCCGCCACACGCCACGCTCGGCGTCGAAGGTGGCGCGGGTCTTGACCGCCGCGAGGTCGGAGCCGGCGCCCGGCTCGGAATAGCCCTGGCACCAGAACTCCCGGCCGCTGACGATGCCCGGCAGCAGCCGGCGTTTCTGCTCCTCATTGCCGAAGGCAGCGATGGTCGGCCCGGCCAGCCCTTCGCCGATATGGCCCATGCGACCGGGACCGCCGGCGCGGGCGTATTCCTCGTGGAAGATCACCTGCTGGTTGATCGACAGACCGCGCCCGCCGTGCTCCCTGGCCCAGCCCACACAGGTCCAGCCGCCTTCGGCGAGCTTGCACTCCCAGGCTTTGCGCTCCTCCGGGAAGCTGTGTTCGTCACCAGGCCCGCCGCGGAAACGCAGCGGCTCGAACTCGCCGCGCAGGTTGTCCGCCAGCCACTGGGCAACTTCACCGCGAAAGGCTTCGTCGGCGGCGTCGAATCCGATCTTCATTGGCGTTCCTCCAGGATCGCGGCAGCGATGCGCTCGCGGTGCCAGGCGGGCGTGCCGAACAGGCCCTCGCCGGCGCGGGCGCGCTTGAAGTACAGGTGCGGGTCGTACTCCCAGGTGAAGCCGACGCCGCCATGCAGCTGGATCGACTCGGCGGCGCAGTGGAAGAAGGCTTCCGAGGCGTGGGACTTGGCCACGGCAGCGGCCAGCGGCAGCTCGGAGGCGAGTGCCGAGTCGCCCTCGGCATCCAGCGCTGCCTGGGCCACGCACGCGGCGTGGTAGAGCGCTGAGCGTGCGCACTCGACCTTCACCATCATGTCCGCCATGCGGTGCTTGAGCGCCTGGAAACTGCCCACCGGGCGGCCGAACTGCTGGCGTTCGCGGGTGTAGGCAACGGTGAGATCGAGTACCTGCTGGGCGCCGCCGACCTGCTCGGCGGCCAGCGCGATGGCCGCCAGTTGCAGGACGGTCTGCAGTTTCGGCCAGGCACTGCCGGCTACGCCGAGCAATGCGTCGGCGGGGAGATAGAGATTGTCCAGTTCGATTTCGCCGAGCGGGCGAGTCTGGTCCAGCGTGGCCAGGGCGCGACGCTGCAAACCGCTGCTGAGCGCAGGAACGGCGAACAGGCAGATGCCCTCTTCGCCCCGGCTGCCGGCCAGCCGCGCGGGGATCAGCAGCAGGTCGGCGCTGTGGCCATCGAGCGCCGGGCGCAGGCGGCCATCCAGCACGAAGCCTTCACCCTCCTTGCGCGCCTGGACCTGAACCGCGCCGACGTCCGGCGCGCCTTCGGCGCCCAGCACCAGGGTGGCACTCAGGCTGCCCTCGGCGAATGCCGGCAACCAACGCGCCTGTTGCGCCGCGTCACCCAGCAGGCGCAGGGCGCAGATGGCGATGGCGCTGGCGAGGAACGGCAGCGACGCCAGGCGACGGCCCAACTGTTCCTGGACGATGGCCAGCTCGACGAAGCCCAGCCCCAGGCCGCCGTGGGCCTCGGGCACCAGCAACGCCTGCCAGCCGAGTTCATCGCGAATCCGCTGCCAGAGCATGGCATCGTGCCCGCCCGCGGCCATCGCCGCGCGCACGGCGCTGGTAGGTGAAGCATCGGCGAGGAAGCTTTCCGCGCTGTCGCGGATCATCAGCTGCTCGTCGGTGAAGGCGAATTCCATGGAAGGCGGCCCTGTGGTGTCGGATGGGCGCAGTCTGGCGGGAGATGCCCGGGCGGGAATCGTCCGAATGGACGTGAGGCAATGCACTGCAGTGGGCCAGACAATGTACGAGCGAGCTTGCTCGCGAACCCGGCCCGCAGCGGGGATTGGTTCGCGAGCAAGCTCGCTCCTACGAAGAGCAAGAGCAGATCCCTACAACGCGGGAGGCCTCGCAGCGGCAGGTGGTTCGCGAGCAAGCTCGCTCCTACGAAGAGCAAGAGCAGGTCCCTACAACGCGGGAGGCCTCGCAGCGGCTGGTGGTTCGCGAGCAAGCTCGCTCCTGCAGATTCAGCAGCGGAGCATCGGTGGAGCAACGCGAAGACTGTCCCGCAAAGCGGGGATGCGGTCAGGTGCCATACACCTTCTGCGCCGGCACGGCCTGGTCGATCAGTTCGTTGACCACCCCGCCGATTTCCTGCGGCAACCAGCGCTCGCCCTTGTCGCGTTGCGGGCCGCGGCGCCAACCGTCGCCGAGGGAAAGCTTGCCGCCTTCCACCTCGAACAGGCGGCCGCTGACGTGCTGGGAGTCCTCAGACACCAGCCAGGCCACCAGCGGCGCGACGTTCTCCGGGGCGAAGTGGTCGAAGCCATCGTCGGGCTTCTTCATCACCTCGGCGAACACCTGCTCGGTCATGCCGGTGCGTGCGGCCGGGGCCAGGGCGTTGGCGGTAATGCCGTAGCGCGCCAGCTCGGCGGCCTGCACCAGCGTGAGGGAAGCGATGCCGCCCTTGGCCGCCGAGTAGTTGGACTGGCCGATGGAGCCCTGCAACCCGGCGCCGGAGCTGGTGTTGATGATCCGTGCGCGCACCGTCGCGCCGGCCTTGGCCTGGTCGCGCCAGTGGTGCACGGCGTGGCTGGCGATGCAGAAGTGGCCCTTGAGGTGCACGTTCATCACCGCGTCCCAGTCGGCCTCGGTGAGGCTGGCGAACATGCGGTCGCGGCAGATGCCGGCATTGTTGACCACCGCATGCAGGTCGCCGAAAGCGGCGATGGCGGCGCGAACGATCTCGCCGGCCTCGTGGTAGTCGGTGATGTCGTGGCAGTCGCCGATGGCCTGGCCGCCCTGGTCACGGATCAGCGCGACGACGCCGGCCACGGCTTCGCGGTTGATGTCGTTGACCAGCACTTTCGCGCCCTCGGCCGCCAGGGCCAGGGCGTAGGCGCGGCCAAGGCCGCCGCCGGCGCCGGTGATGATGACGACGCGGTCTTTGCAGATGGACATAGGGTTCTCCAGGGGGTTGCGCTAATACGCGCAGAACAGATCTTCAAGGCGTAGCGAGCGACGACCAGGCAAGGCGGAATGCCGGTCGGAAAGCGGTGTTGGCTACAGCCAATGAGCATTCACGACCCGCATTGCAACGCCGCATGACCTGGCGCAGCAGCCCCATCACAGTCTCTCGATGATGGTCACGTTGGCCTGCCCGCCGCCTTCGCACATGGTCTGCAGGCCGTAGCGGCCGCCAGTGCGCTCCAGCTCATGCAGCAGCGTGGTCATCAGCCGCGCGCCGGTGGCGCCCAGCGGGTGACCGAGGGCGATGGCGCCGCCGTTGACGTTGGTGTGCTCGTGGGGATAGCCGGTTTCCTGCAGCCAGGCCATGACCACCGAGGCGAAGGCCTCGTTGATCTCCACCCGGTCGATATCGTCCAGGCGCATGCCGGCCTTTTTCAGTGCGTAGGCGGTGGCGGGTATCGGCGCGGTGAGCATCCACACGGGGTCGTCCGCGCGCACGCTGAGGTGGTGAATGCGCGCACGCGGCGTCAGGTTGTAGCGCTTGAGCGCTCGCTCGGAGACGATCAGCAGTGCGCTGGCGGCGTCGCAGGTCTGGCTGGAAACGCCGGCCGTGACGCGGTCGCAACCGAACAGGGTTTCCAGCTCGGCCATCTTCGCCAGGCTGGTCTGCCGCGGCGTTTCGTCGTGCTGCAGGCCGGCCATGGGAACGATCTCACGGGCAAAGCGCCCCGCCTCGATGGCGCGCAGGGCGCGGCGATGGGACTCCAGCGAATAGGCTTCCAGCGCCTCGCGGCTGATGTCCCACTTCTCCGCAATCATCTGCGCGGAACGGAACTGGCTCGGCGGCGTGGCGCCATAGCGCCTGACCCAGCCTTCCGAGCCGCTGAAGGGATCGCTGAAGCCCAGCGGCTCGGCGGCAGTCATCGCCGAGGAAATCGGAATCTGCGTCATGGTCTGCACGCCGCCGGCGATCACCACGTCCTGGGTGCCGCTCATCACTGCCTGCGCGGCGAAGTGCACGGCCTGCTGCGAGGAGCCGCACTGGCGGTCCACAGTGGTGCCGGGCACGCCCTGGTCCAGGCCGGCGGCCAGCCAGCAGGTGCGGGCGATGTCGCCGGCCAGCGGGCCGATGGTATCGACGCAACCGAAGATGACGTCGTCGTAGTCCGCGTCGGGGATGCCGTTGCGCTGCACCAGCTCGCGCAGCACGTGGGCGCCCAGGTCGGCGGCATGGATCTGCGCCAGGCCGCCCTTGCGCTTGCCGGTGGGCGTGCGCAGGGCGTCGACTATGTAGGCTTCTGCCATGGGTATGTCCTCAACGGGCAAAGGTGTGGCCGGCGCCGGCGCTGATCGCCCCGCCGAACAGTGCCTGGCACAGCCGCGCCTTGTGCAGGCTGCGGTCGCCCCAGACCTTGTCCAGGGCCCAGGCGCGCTTCATGTAGAGCTGCAGGTCGACTTCCCAGGTGTAACCCATGGCGCCGTGCACCTGGATGGCGTTCTTCGCCGCCAGTTGCGCGGCTTCCGAGCACGCCAGGCGCGCCTGGGAAACGTGCAGCGCCACCTGCGGGTGGCCCTCGGCGAGGGACTGCGCAGCGCGGTACAGCGGCGCCTTGGCGAACTCGATGAGTACCGCCACATCGGCCATCAGGTGCTTGACCGCCTGGAAGCTGCCGATGGGTTTGCCGAACTGCTTGCGCTCGAAGCTGTAGTCCACCGCCAGGTCGACCATGCGCCGGGCCAGACCCAGTTGCTGCGCGGCGCACGCCAGCGCGCCGCGCTCGAAGGCCGCCGCCCACAAGCTGCGGGCCTGTTCGCCACTGGCCACGCGAGTGGCGGCGCTGGGCGTCCAGGCGACGCTGAACAGCCGGCGCGCCGGGTCGAGCGCCTGGCTGCGGGACAGCTGCACGGCCTCGCGCGGGACGGCGTGGATATCGTCCTGGCTACCAAGGATCAGCAGGTCGGCGACATGGGCGTCGGCTACCAGCAAGTTGTCCGGATGGCCGACCGCAAGCCGCGCCTGGCCGGCGGCGATGCGCCCCAGCCAGTCGGCCTTCAGCGCCTCGTGCTCGTCACCGAGCGCGGCCAGCAAAGGCGCGCCCACCAGCACGCTGTCGAGCAGTGGTTCGGCCAGCGCGGCATAGCCGCATTCCTGCGCCGGCAGCACCCAGTCGGTTTCGTCCAGGCCCAGGCCGCCATAGGCTTCGGGCAGGTTCAGGGCGGTCAGGCCCAGCTCCGCGAGCTGCGCCCAGAGTTCATCGCTGCGCCCGGTCGGGCTGGCCCAGAGTTCGCGCTGGCGTTCCGGCGTCACCTGGTTGGTGAGGAAGGCGCGCACGCTGTCGTGGAAGCTCAACTGGTCGTCGTTGAAAGTGAAGTCCATGTCCCGGCTCCTCAGGCGCGCGGCATGCCGAGCATGCGTTCGGCGATGATGTTGCGCTGGATTTCGTTGGTGCCGGCGTAGATCGGGCCGGCCAGGGAGAACAGGAAACCGTCCAGCCAGCGCCCGACCTCACCGGCCAGCGGCTCGCCGGGCAGCAGTTCGGCGCGGGCGCCGAGGATGCTCAGGGCGGTGTCGTGCATGCGCTGGTCCAGCTCCGACCAGAAGATCTTGTTGGTCGAGGATTCCGGGCCGATACGGCCGCCCTGCTGCAGGCGCGAGGCGGTCATGTAGGTGCTCAGGGTGTAGGCCTCGGCGTCGAGCCAGGCACGCATCACCGCCTCGCCGATGGCCGAGTCGCGGTCGGCCGCCTCGCGGTTGTCCAGGTACAGCTGCAGCAGGCGCCGCGCGGTTTCCTGGAAGCGCGCCGGGGAGCGCAGCATCAGCCCGCGCTCGAAGCCGGCGGTGGACATCGCCACGTGCCAGCCCTGCCCTTCGCCACCGAGTACGTTCTCCACCGGCACCTTGACGTCGTCGAAGAAGATTTCCGCAAAGCCCGGCAGGCCGTCGAGCTGGGCGATCGGGCGCACGGTGATGCCCGGCGAGTCCAGCGGCACCAGGATGAAGGTCAGCCCATGGTGGCGGCTGGAGGCCGGGTCGGTGCGGAACATGCCGAACAGCCAGTCGGCCCAGACCGCGCGGGTCGACCAGGTCTTCTGGCCATTGATCACGTAGTGCTCGCCCACGCGCTCGGCCCGCGAGCGGATCGCCGCCATGTCGGAACCCGCGCCCGGTTCGGACCAGCCCTGGGCCCAGACGTCCTGCCCGCGCGCCATGCGTGGCAGGAAGCGGGCCTTCTGCTCCTCGCTGCCGAATTCCATCAGCGTCGGGCCGAGCAGGAAGATGCCGTTCTGGTTGACCCGGCCGGGCGCGCCGGCGCGGTAGTACTCTTCCTCGAAGATCAGCCACTGGATCAGGTCGCAACCGCGGCCGCCGTACTCCTGCGGCCAGGTCACCATGCCCCAATGGCCGTCGTGCAGGCGCGCTTCCCACTCGCGGTGCAGGCGGAAGCCCTCCTCGGTGTCGTACGAAGGCAAGGGCTTCTGCGGCACGTTGGCCGCCAGCCAGGCGCGCGCTTCCTCGCGGAAGGCCTGTTGTTCGTTGTTGTAGTTCAGGTCCATGGGCTGCTGCCTGTGATCAGTTGAATTGCGCTTCGCGCTTCTCGACGAAGGAGTCGCGCGCTTCCTGGGAGTCCAGCGAGCGGTAGGCCTCGAGGGTGAAGCCCTGCTCCCAGCGGTACTTGTCTTCGAGGTTGCCGTCCTCGATGCCGGTCAGCGCCTCCTTGGCCAGGGCGATCATCGCCGGGCTCTTGGCGGCGATCCTGCGGGCCACGTCCAGAGCCGCGTCGCGCAGCTGCTCGCGCGGCACCACGCGCTCCACCGCGCCCAGGCGATAAGCCTCGAAGGCATCGATGGGCTCGCCGGTGAAGTACATGTGGCGCACCTTCTGCACCGGGAACAGACGCTGCAGGTGCGCGCCGCCGCCCATGGCGCCGCGGTCCACCTCGGGCACGCCAAAAGTCGCGCACTCGCTGGCGACCACGATGTCCGCCGCGCCGCACAGGCCGATACCGCCGCCCAGGACGAAGCCATGCACGGCGGCGATCACCGGCTTGGGATTGCGGTGCACGGCCTTGAAGCTGTCGTAGTTGCCCTTGTTCACCGCGACGATCAGGTTGCCGTCGGCGGCCAGTTCCTTGATGTCGACGCCGGCGCAGAAGCCCCGGCCCTCGGCGCGGATGACGATGACCCGCACCGTGTCGTCGCGGCCCAGGCGCTCCAGCTCGGCGGCGATGGCGGCCCAGCCGGCGCAGTCGAAGGCGTTCACCGGCGGCCGGTCGAACACCAGCTCGGCGATGTGCTCGTGGATCTCAACGCGAAACGGCGACATGGCGGTTCTCCTGTGACGGCTGCGGTTCTACCCGGCGGGCCAGCTCGGCGAGGCGGACTTCGGCCTGGGTGACGATGTTCTGGATGATCTCGGCGCACGGCAGGCGGCAACCGAGCAACGCGGCGACCTGCCCGGCCGGCAGCACGCCATCTTCGGGCTGGCCGTCGACCATGGCCTTCTGGATCACCATGGGCGCGTTGGCCGCCAGCAGCGCCTGGGAAAGCGTCAGCTCGCCACGCTTGCGCAGGGCCTGGAGCATCTGCGCCAGGCTGATGCCGGAGTGGCGGCGGTAGGCCAGCGCGCACTGCACGGCCAGGCCCAGGCGGCGCCAGGGGCCGGCGGCTTCCAGGGCGTCGAGCAGTTCGTTGCGGATCATCCGTTGTGGCAGGCCGTCCAGCGCGCGACTGACGATCACCTGCGCCGGGTCCTTCACGCCCAGGTAGCGCGCCAGGGTGGCGTCCGGCACCGGGCTTTCGCGGCTCATCAGGAAGCGCGTGCCCATGGCCACGCCCTCGGCGCCCAGGGCCAGCGCAGCCACCAGGCCGGCGCCGTCGTGGAAGCCGCCTGCCGCGACGACCGGTACCTGCACCGCTTCGCGCACCTGCGCCAGCAGCAGCGAGGTCGGCACGGCGCCGGTGTGGCCGCCGCCCTCGCCGCCCTGCACGGTGACGATGTCGGCGCCCATCTCCACGGCCTTCTGCGCGTGCTTCAGCGCACCGACGGTGGGCATGCAGATCACCCCGGCTTCCTTCAGGCGGGCGATCATCTGCTTGCCCGGCGAGCGGCTGTAGCTCACCGCTTTCACCCCGTGGCGCAGCACCAGCTCGACGATCTCGCCGGCGTTGGGCTGATACATATGGAAGTTCACGCCGAACGGCGCCGCCGTCAGCGAGCGGGTCTCCAGGATCGCCGCTTCCATCCGCTGCGGCTCGATGGTCGCCCCGGCGAGGAAGCCGAAGCCGCCGGCATTGCCGGTGGCCGCCACCAGGCGCGGGTCGGCCACCCAGCCCATGGCGGTCTGGATGATCGGGTAGCGGCAACCGAGCAGCTGGCTGACGCGGGTGCCCAGGTCCGCACTCATCGGCCGCCCTCCACCGGTTCGCGCTGCGAGCTGGCCATGGCGCGGGCGTCGTAGCCGCCCAGGCGGTCGCCGCTGACCAGCTCGTTGTGGGCGTGGGCGAAGTGGTGCAGGCCGAACACCATGTCCATGGTGGCGCGCTTGCCCATCAGGTCCTCGGCGTTGTTCACCGCCTGCTTGGCCAGCTGCAGCCCGAGGCGCGGCATCTCGGCGACGCGCCGGGCCATGTCCAGGGTCACGTCCAGCAGCACGTCGCGCGGCACCACCTTGTTGACCATGCCCAACTGCCAGGCGCGCTCGGCGCCCAGGCGCTCGCCGAGGAAGAGGAATTCCTTGGCGATGCGCGGATTGAGCTCATGCACGTGGGCGAAGTACTCGACGCCGGGAATGCCCATGCGCACCACCGGGTCGCGGAAGTAGGCATCGTCGCTGGCGACGATCAGGTCGCAGACCCACGCCAGCATCAGCCCGCCGGCGATGCAGGCGCCCTGCACCATGGCCACGGTCGGCTTGGGCATCTCGCGCCAGCGCCGGCACATGCCCAGGTAGACCTCCTGCTCGCGGGCATAGAGGAACTCGCCACCGGGCTTGTTCACGTGGTCGTACCACAGGCTGGCGCGCTCGAAGCTCTGATTGACGTCGCGCCCCGGCGTGCCGATGTCGTGGCCGGCGGAGAAGTGCTTGCCCGCGCCGCGCAGAACGATGACCTTGACCGCATCGTCGTCGCAGGCCCGGCGAAAGGCCGCGTCCAGCGCGTAGGTCATCTTCGAGTTCTGCGCGTTATGGAACTCGGGGCGGTTCATGCTGACCAGGGCCACCGGGCCCTGGACTTCGTAGAGGACCACCTCTTCGCTCATGACCGCACCCCTTCGGCGCTGCGCACGGCCTGCGGGTTGTCCTTGAGCTGGCGGCTGCGCAGGTTGTGCGGGTCCAGGCGCTGGAGGATTTGCAGCTGCGCCGCCGTGGGCAGCGCAGTGGTCGGGATCTGCGCCGGCAGCGCCAGGTCGAAGCTGGTGTTGTCCAGCACCTGCGCCAGCTCCACGCCCGGATGCAGCGAGCGCACGCGCATCTGTCGCTGCGGGCCGGCGAAGTCGAGCACGCAGAGGTCGGTGACGATCAGGCGGATGTCGATGTCATCCAGCGACCAGCCACGCGCCAGGCGCGCCGGGTTGTAGCCGACCGAGGCGACCATGTCGACCTCGCCTTCGACGAACACCCGGCGGCTGTGCGCCGGCACGAAGAAGGAGTTGGCGTGGCTGATGGAATTGCCGGGGAAGCCGCGCACGCCGAGCATCTGTGCCTTGGGCCTGGCGTAGTCGCCGATGCAGGAGATGTTCGCCTGGCCGAAGCGGTCGATCTGCGTCGGCCCGACCAGCGCATGGCGGCGGCCGCCCCAGACGTTGTCGAAGATGCGCGAGAAGCCCATCCAGCTGTCGAACTTCGGCACGTAGCCGCTGCGCGCGCCCAGCGGCACCGGCTCGGCGACCATGAAGGCCTCGGAATCGGTCATCAGCAGGTCCGGGTTGCTGCTCAGCATGGCCAGGGAAGCGGCCAGGCGCGGGACCACGCCGATGCCGGTGGCGAGCACTTCGCCGTCGTCGCGCCAGCACTCGCTGGCGGCACAGATCAGCAGCTCGGCGAGGCTGCAGGAAGCGGTAGCGTCAGTCATGGTCAGAACACCGGTAGGGGCAGCTTGCGGAGTGCGTCGAGCCCGCCGACCTTGTCCAGGTAGGCGGCTTCGCCGTCGCGGATGAATTCGTCGTAGTAGCGCTGCCAGCCGCCCTCTTCCTGGGCCGAGGCGTTGTAGCGCTGGAAGTGCGCCACGTCGAAGCCGTACAGCGGTGCGCAGGAACTGGGGTGCGCGCCGCCGGGGACGTGCACCACGCCATCGGTGAGGTTGCGTTCCCAGAACACCTGGCGCGGCGCCTGCGGGTTGGCGTGGAAGTGCGCGGACTCCACCAGCTCGTCGCAACTGACGAAGGTCTGCCTGGCGGCACGCACGAACAGGTCGTCCATGTAGTGGTCCGGCCCTTCGATCTGGCAGACGCCGCGGGCATCGGCGCGGTCGACGTGGACCAGCGCCGCGTCCAGCTCCAGCGCCAGCATGGCGACCCAGTCGCGGCCGTCGGCGTAGGGCGAGGCAACCAGCCTGATCTGCGGGTTGTGCTTGAGCACGTCGGTGCCCAGGCCCACGGCGGTGGGCAGGAACGGCACCTTCATCGCCGCTGCGCGCAGGCCCAGCAGCAGCATGCCTTCGTCGATTTCCATCACCTCCAGCTCGCCGGCCTGGCGGGCCTTGCGGAAGTAGGGTTCGAGCGGAATGAAATCCAGCGAGACGAAGGCGAATACCAGCTTCCTGACCTTGCCGGCGGCGCAGAGCATGCCGACGTCAGCGCCGCCGTAGGCGACGACGGTGAGGTCCTTGAGCCCGGAACGGAGGATTTCGCGGATCAGCGCCATGGGCTTGCGGCGCGGGCCCCAGCCGCCGATGCCGATGGTCATGCCGTCGCGCAGCCGGGCGACCGCCTCGGCGGCCGTCATGCATTTGTCCATGTTGCGCTCCTTACTGGCGGCCGACGCTGAAGTCGTGGCCCCAATGGCTGACCACGGTGCTTTCGAACGGCGTGTGCGCCGCCCAGTCCACTTCCAGCCCGCCATGCCCGTACTCGATGTCGAAGCCGCCGGGGCTCTGCATGTAGAACGACACCATCTGGTCGTTGGTGTGCTTGCCCAGGGTCGCCGAGAGCTTCACGCCGCTGGCGTGCATGCGATCCAGCGCACGGCCGACGTCGTCGAGGGCGGCGGTTTCCAGCATCAGGTGCACGCAGCCGCTGGGGATCGGGCATTCGAAGATCGCCAGGGAGTGGTGGCGGGCGTTGTTGCAGTGGAGGAAGTGGATGCGCTTCTCCGGCTCCTGCGGGTCGGGGGTGAAGCGCACCTTCATCAGGTCGGAGAGGCCGAAGCCCAGCACCTGCTCGTAGAAGTCCCGGCAGCGCTCGAAGGCCGGCGCCGGCAGCACCACGTGGCCCATGCCCATGGCGCCGGTGACGAAGCCGCTGACGCCCGCCGGCGAGACGAACGGGCGGAAGTCCTGGCACGGCCCCCAGAACAGCTCATGGCGATTGCCGTCCGGATCGCGGAACAGCGCCAGCTCCTGGACCTTGCGCAGCGCGCAGTCGGCAGCGCTGCCACGGGCGACCTCGACATCCGCCTGGGCCAGCTCGGCGATGGCCTGCTCGAAGGCGGCCTTGCCGGCCACTTCCCAGCCGCTGGCGCCGTAGCCGTCGCGCTCGTCACGCAGCACCAGCAGGCGGTAATGGCGCTCGTCCATCTTCAGGTACAGCGCGCCCTCGGGAGCGGCGGTGTCCACCATCATGCCCAGCACGTCGCTGGCATAGCTGCGCCAGCGCTCCAGGTCGCTGGCCAGGACGGTCACGTAGCCCAGTCCGCGGATATCCATGGTGTTCTCCTCATCGTCATCGCCGATGCGTCGTGCGGATCGGCTGGTGATGAGGATTCAAACAGCGCCGGCGGTAACCAACATCGTCCAATGGGACTAGCGCAAAAGGGCCGCGGGGAGCAGGTTTGAATGGAGCTCGGCGGGGTGTGCCACCTACTGGCGAATACGGTCAATGGTCAGCCGGAATTGACCATGAATCCATATACAGTCTAAATTTGGACCACTACGTTTCAGAATGCGCACGCAATCGAGGTACGCTCCATGCGAATCGAGACCATCAGTTTCCTGAAGAAACACGCCGCGGATCTGGACCTGTCGGAGCCCATGGTCATCACCCAGAATGGCCTGCCCAAGTTGGTGGTCGAGTCCTACGAGGAGTCCGTCAGACGGGAGAAGGCGCTCGCGCTGGTCAAGCTGCTCGCCATCAGTTCGCGGCAGCACGCCGAGGGGAAATCCAACACCGTGGACGACCTGCGCAGCCGGCTGGCCAAGAGGCGCTCCAGCGAGCCGTAAGGGAATCCCATGAGTCAGCGCCGACCTGTCCTCACCACGCCGATCGCCGACAGCCTGATCATGGACCGGGAAGATTTCCTGGCTGCGAGGGCTGGGAAAGAAAAGGCCGCGCAGCACATCGATGCACTCCTGGATGAGCTGGTGCAAGCGCTATCGAACGCACCGCTGGGCTATCCGATCTCCCGCGAAGTCGCCGAGCACACCGGCCTGACAGAGTTCCGCGAGTACGTTACGCAGGACGGCTATCGAGTGTTCTATCAGGTGTTGAACGACGCCGTGGTAGTCCACCTGGTGATCCATGAGCGGCAGGACGCGCGCAAGGTGCTGGTCGACTACTGCACCTACCTCGCACACGATCCGTTCCTGAACAACTAGCGTCCGTCTGATTCCAGGAAAGCCGCGTCCAAGTGGGGCTTGTGCATTCAGGAGCTCGCCGCCAGCTCCCGCAACGCCGCCTTGGTCACCTTGCCGGCGGCATTGAGCGGCAGTGCATCGAGCAGCATGGCCCGGCGCGGCGCCTTGTAGTTGGCCATGCGCTCGCGGCACCAGGCGAGGAAGGCGTCCAGGTCGATCGCCTGGCCCGAAGCCGGCAACAGGAACGCCATGGCCACCTCCCCCAGGCGCTCGTCGGGGATGCCGATCACTGCGGCCTGGGCCACGCCGGGGTAGCCGAGGATGGTCTGCTCGACTTCCGCCGGATACACGTTGAAGCCGCCGTTGATGAACATGTCCTTGAGCCGGTCGGTGATGCGCAGGTAGCCGCGCTCATCGAGCACGCCGACGTCGCCGGTGTGCAGCCAGCCGTCGCGGTCGATGGCCTCGGCGGTCGCTTCGGGATTGTTGAAGTAGCCGCGCATCAGGTTGTAGCCACGCACCACCACTTCCCCCGGCTCGCCCGGCGCCACGCTGCGCCCGTGGGGATCGATACAGCGCACCTCGACGTTGGGGAAGGCCCGGCCACTGGTGGTGGCGATGGTCTCGGCGGCGTCGCCGGGGCGGCAGATGGTGACGAAGCCGCAGGTCTCGGTGAGGCCGTAGGCGGTGACGATGGTCTCGAAGCCCAGCTCGCTGCGCATGCGCCGGACCATCTCCACCGGCACCGAAGCAGCCCCGGTGACCGCCACGCGCAAGGAAGACAGGTCGAACTCGCTGCGGCGCGGATGGGCCAGCAGTGATTGGTAGAGCGTCGGCGGGCCAGGCAGTACAGTCACCCGTTCGGCGGCCACGCGCTGCAGCAGCAGCGGCACATCGAACAGCGCTTGCGGCAGGATGCAGCACCCGCGCATCAGTGCCGCCAGCCAGCCAGCCTTGTAGCCGAAACTGTGGAAGAACGGATTGACGATCAGGTAGCGGTCGCCTTCACGCAGGCCGACCATTTCACTCCAGTCGCGCACCAGCTGCAGGTTCTGCCCGTGGGCGGTCATCACGCCCTTGGGCTTGCCGGTGGTGCCGGAGGTGAACAGCAGGTCGCACAGGTCGTCGGCGTGAATCGCTGCCTGGCGCTGTTCCAGGGCGCTGTCGTCGATGTCATCGGCCAATGCGAGGAAGCTTGGCCAATCCAGCGCGCGCTCCCGGGAACCACGCAGGATCACGCGCTGGCGCAACGCCGGTAGCTCTTCGTCGTCCAGCAACGCCGGGAAGTCGATGCCGAGGAACTCGCTCATCACGAACAACAGGCTGGCGCCGCTTTCGCGCAGCACCAGGGCCGCCTCGGCGCCCTTCATCCGGGTATTCAGCGGCACCAGCACGGCGCCGACGCTTTGCAGCGCCGTCGCCGCGACTATCCATTCCCAGACATTCGGCGCCCACAGCGCGACGCGTTCGCCATGGCCGACGCCCAGCGCCAGCAGCGCCCGCGCGGCGCGCCGACGTGCATCGTCGAGCTGGCGGTAGCTCAGGCGGACGTCGCCATCCTCGATGGCCGGCAGGCCAGCATAGGTGGACGCCGTGGCGGCAAGCAGTTGCGGAATGGTCAGGGCGGACGGCGGGCAGTTCATGGCGGGCAGCTCAAGGCGAACGGAAATCGAAAGTGGGCCGGCATCGCGCCGGCCCGCTGACAAGGCCGGTATCAGGCCTGGGGCGGCGCGAAGCGGCGGCCGGCGGAGAAACCACCGTCGACGGCAATCATCTGCCCGCTGACAAAGGACGCGTCGTCGGAAGCCAGGAACAGCGCCACCTTGGCTACCTCCTCCGGCTGCCCGGCGCGGCACAGCATGTGCTGCGAGGCGAAGAAGGCGTGGAAGGCTTCCTGCTCGCGGACCATCTGCGTCATCGGGGTTTCGATCAGCCCCGGGCAGAGGCCATTGACCCGCACGTTGGCGTGGCCGTAGTCAATGGCCATGGAGCGCGTCAGCTGGTTGATGCCGCCCTTGGCGACGTTATAGGCCGTGTTGCCGTCGCAGCCCTGCAGGCCGAAGATCGAGCCGATGTTGATGATCGAACCGCTGCGCTGCTCGACCATCTGCGCTACCGCGTGCTTGCTGGTGTACATGGTGCCGGTGAGGTTGATGTCCAGCACACGCTGCCACTCACTGGTGGGCGACGCGGTGACGCTACCCTGGCTGGCGACGCCCGCGGCGTTGACCAGTACGTCGAGGCGGCCGTGGCGCGAGACGACTTCACCCATCACCTGCTGCACGTTGTTCTCGTCGCGCACGTCCAGGGCCATGAACAGGCCGGGGAAGTCCGCCGGCGCCTGGCCCACGTCCAGGCCGACGACCTGGGCGCCCTCTTCGGCGAAACAACGGGCGCAGGCCAGCCCGATACCCGATGCCGCACCCGTGACCACGGCGATCTTGCCTTGCAGTCGATTCATTCGCACACCTCTGCTTGTTGTTGTCGGTTTGCTCTGCGCCGCAGACTAGCGAGCCGGCGGCGGCGGCAAATCGTCCATTGGGACTAGCCGCTGCGCAAGCCCCGCTTTTTGCAGGCGCGAGCTTGCTCGCGAACCCCGCGCGCACCGGGACAGGCGGCAGGGTGCGTTCGCGAGCGAGCTCGCTCCTACAGGACTGCAGGGCGCGCAGGCTGGAACGGGTTTTCCGCCAGCACCTGCACGGCGAAGAGCGCTGGCTTGCATACCAGATTCAGCCAGTACCGCTTTTTTGTAGGAGCGAGCTTGCTCGCGAACCCCGCCCACACCGGGACAGGCGGCAGAGTGCGTTCGCGAGCGAGCTCCTACAGGAAGAAAAAAGCCCGGCAGAGCCGGGCAAAAAAGGGGCAGGCACCGCCCCTCACTCGAGAGCAATCTTTCGCTCCGGCCTGCTATCCGGCCTCAATCCGGGAAGCGCACACGCACTTCGCGGCTGCCGGCGCGGCCCTGGCAGGCCAGGGTCCAGCCTTCGGCCAGCTCGGCGGCGCTGAGCACATCGTTGCGCGGCAGCAGCACCTCGCCCTGCTCCACCCGGCACATGCAGGCACCGCAGAAGCCTTCCTCGCAGGACGCCGGTGGCGCCAGGCCGGCACGGCGGCAGCTTTCCAGCAGGGTTTCGCCGGCGGCGCAGGCAATCTCGTGCTCGGCACCGTCGAGGCTGACGGTCAGCCGCTCCACCTGCAGGCCCGCGGTGGCGCGCCGGGCCTGCTCGTCGGCGGCTTCCAGCTCGTCCGGATCGGGCGGCGAGACGAAGCGTTCGACGTGCACCCGCGCCGACGGCATACCCGCCGCCAGCAGACCGTTCTCCACGGTATCCATGAACGGGCCGGGGCCGCAGATGAAACACTCGGCATCCTCCCAGCCACGCAGCAGATGGCGCACATCGCTGGCGGCGAGAAAGCCCTGCACGCTGTCCAGCACATGGATCACCTGCAGGCGCTCGCCATGCTCGCGCAGCAGGCTGCGCAACGCCTCGCGGAAGATCACCGAATCGGCATCACGGTTGGCGTACACCAGGCGGATGCGGCAATCGCGGTTGGCCAGTGCCTCGCGCAGGATGGAAAACACCGGCGTGATGCCCGAACCGCCACCGAACAGCAGCAGGTCACGCTGCTCCGCACTCACGTGGAAGTGCCCCGCAGGCGGCAGCACCTCCAGGCAATCGCCGGGGCGAACGTTGTCGTTCATCCAGTTCGAGACACGCCCGCCTTCAACGCGCTTGATCGTCACCCGCAGCGTCGCGTCGAGCCCCGGCGCGCTGGACATGGAGTAGCAGCGCAGCAGGCGCTTGCCCGCCACGCTGACGCGGAAGCCGAGGAACTGCCCGGCCTGGTAGGTGAAGCGCTCGGCCAGTGGTGCCGGCACGCGCAGCACCAGCGAGCGCGCATCGGCGGTTTCCTCGATGACCTCGGCCACCTCCAGCTGAAAGCTGCCGGCAACGCTCGATGCCTGGGGCGCCAGGGGCTGCGCGCTACCCATTTCAGATACCGCTGATCAGCTGGGCGTTGTCCACGCGGATCTCGGCGCCGTTGATGAAGCGCGACTCGTCCGAAGCGAGGAACAGCACCACATTGGCGATATCCTGCGGCGCGCACATGCGGTTCATCGGGTCGGCGTCCAGCGCCTCCTGCGGGATCGGCTGGCCGCCGGCCAGGGCCTGGGTCATCGGCGTGTTGACGCCGTCCGGGTGCACGCTGTTGCAGCGGATGCGGTAGCCCTGCTGCTTGCAGTGCAGGGCGATCGAGCGGGTCATCGCCGCCACCGCGCCCTTGGATGCGGAGTAGGCGCAGAACGCCGGCATGCCGCCCAGCGCCGCCACCGAGGACATGTTGACGATGGAACCGCCGCCGCTCTCCTTCATGGCCGCGATGGCGTACTTGCAGCCGAGGAAATAGCCCTCGCCGTTGATGGTCTGTACCTTGCGCCACAGCTCCAGGCTGGTGTCCTCGATGCTGCCCAGGGCGAGGATGGCGGCGTTGTTGACCAGCACGTCGAGGCGGCCGAAACGCTCCAGGGTGGTCTTCACCACAGTCTGCCAGTCGCTCTCGCTGGCGATGTCGTGGCGGATGAACAGCGCGTCGCCACCGATCTGCTCGGCCAGCGCGCGGCCGGCCTCCTCGTTGAGGTCGGTGAGGACCACGCGGGCGCCCTCGCCGGCCAGCAGCAGCGCGTCCTCGCGGCCGATGCCGCTGGCGGCGCCGGTGACGATGCAGACCTTGCCTTGTACTCGATTCATGCTTGTTTTCCTTCAGGCGGTTTCGGGAGTGGCGGCCTGCACGCGCACCGCCATGTGGGCGGCGGCGCGACGGCCGGAATACACGCAGTCGGCGATGGACAGGCCGGATACGTAGAGGTTGGAAGCGACACCCACCGCGTTGCGGCCGGCGCTGTACAGCCCCGCAATCGCAGCGCCGGCGTGGTCCAGCACGCGACCGCTGCGCTCGCACACGCGCAGCCCGCCGAGGGTGATGGCTGGACAGGGGAAGAGCTTGCTGTCGAAGGACAGGTCCAGGGCGTACCAGGGGCCATCGTCCAGATCGGCGAGCATCGCCGCAGACTTGCCGAAGGCGTCGGTGTGTTCACCCCGCGCGGCGCGGCTGTACTCCTCCAGCGTGTGCTGCAGGTTCTGCGCCGGCACGCCGATGGCGCGGGCCAGCGCTGCGGGCGTGTCGCCCCGGCGGCGGTTGAACAGCAGGTTGAGCAGCACCGGCAGGCGCTGGAACGACCAGACCTTGCCCGGCCCGACCTCGCGCAGCGACTCCCTGAGCAGCGCCCGGTCGAGGATCAGGATGGCGCGGCCGCCCTGCTCCTCCACCATTGCGTGGCCGAGGGTGGCGCCGTAGACCTCTTCGTTGCAGTAGCGCTCGCCCTGAGCGTTGACGATCACGCCACGGGCCCAGGCCAGCGGCGGATTGATGAAGCGCCAGGCACTGACCTTGTCCAGGCGTTGCGTCGCAGCACCGGCGCCGAGCCCCAGGCGGATGCCGCTGCCATCGCAGCCCGGCGTCCCCAGCGGCAGGCCGGCCAGGTACCGCGGCGCATGCTCGGCGAGCATCTCGCGGTTGAAAATGAAACCGCCGGCACTGAGCAGCACGCCCTTGTGCGCGCGGATCAGCAGCGGCCGCGCATGACGCTCCTCGATGCGCCGCAGGGCAGCGATCAAGCGCTCGGCCAGCGGCGGCGCATAGGGGTGCAGGCCGGTTGCCAGGCGGCTCAGCCAGGCATGCCGGCGCGCGGCGAAGCTGCCCGGCGGCAGGCGCCAGGCCTCGACGCCGACCACCGCGCCGCTGGCATCCTGCACCAGCCGACGTACTTCGCACTGGCGGTAGAGCTGCACGCCTTTCTCCCGCGCCGCAGCACGCAAGGCCGCGAACAGCGCCGCGCCCGACATGCCGCGGCCCTTGCTGCGGTGCCCGCGCGGCGCCGGTTGCGCCAGGCTGGCGTAGGCCGGCACGGCTTCATTGCCCGAGTAATAGAGGTAGAAACGGTCGCTGGGATAGGACGTCTTCTGCGGCGGCAGGCTGGCTTCGAAGCGCGCGCCCTGGCGCTCCAGCCAGGCGAGCTGGTCGACGCTGCGCTCGCAGAAATCGCGCAAGGTGTCGCCCTGCACGGCGTCACCGACTTCACCCTGCAGGTAGCGGAACATCGCCTCGGCGTCGTCGCTGTAACCGGCCTCGCGCTGGTACGGCGTGCCGCCACCGGCATAGACCACCCCGCCACTGCGCGCGGTAGCGCCACCGCCGGCGAAGCGGTCCAGGGCCAGCACTTCAAGGCCGCGTTCGCGGGCCTCCAGGGCGGCACAGGCGCCGGCGCCGCCGAAGCCGACCACCAGCAGGTCGGTCTCGGCGTGCCAGGCCAGGCGCTCGCCTGCTTCCAGGCGCAGCGGGGCGATCGGCAGTGTGCCGGCCATGGCGATCAGCCCGCCGCCGCCACGCTCGGCGCCTGCACGGCGACGGCGGTGGTGTAGGTGCCGTTCACGTAGATCAGCGGGGTGATGCGCGGGGTGTTGCGAATCTCGCGGATACGCCCGATGAACACCGTGTGGGTGCCGTAGGTGAAGCGCCCGTCCTGCTCGCAAACCACGCTGGACTGCGCGTCCGCCAGGTACGGCACGCCACACTCGGAGGTGCGCCAGTCGCCGCTGGCGAAGCGCCCCTCGCCTTTCACCGGGCCACTGCACAGGTGCGACAGGTGCTCCTGCTCCTGGCCGAGGATGTTCACGCAGAAGTCCGCGCCGGCCTCCAGTACGCGGTGCAGCGAGGCGGTCTGGTTCACGCAGATCAGCAGCGACGGCGGCTCGGTGGACAGCGAATCCACCGCCGTGGCCGACATGGCGTAGCGCTCGCGGCCATCGCTGGTGGTGATGATGGTCACCGACTTGGCGAGCCGGCGCATGGCCTGGAGCATGTCGGCTTTCAGAGTGTCCTGGTTCATCGCACGGGGCCTCGCTGGGTCTTGTTGGACTGAGGTGTTGGGCTGAGGTGTTGTGCGATGGATTCTGTGGTGGTGCCCGCTGCGCAACATCGTCCGAGGGGACTAGTCGGTGCCGCGCCCGAGCAGCGCGCCGATATGGTCCGTTTGTGGGATGTGGGCGAATTCCCGCGTTGTTCAAATGCCCGCGAAGGCCCCTGCGATCCGACGCGGGAGACCGAGCACCGCCCCACCGGGCGACCACAGGAGAACAACAAGATGCTCGACCACGACCTGATCCGTCAGCGCCTGCGCCAGCGCGCCCGCGAGCTGGTGCCGGTGCTGCGCGAACGCGCCGCCGACGCCGCCCGTGAAGGA
Source organism: Pseudomonas sp. GD03903 (assembly GCF_029840045.1). Classification (NCBI taxonomy): domain Bacteria; kingdom Pseudomonadati; phylum Pseudomonadota; class Gammaproteobacteria; order Pseudomonadales; family Pseudomonadaceae; genus Pseudomonas; species Pseudomonas sp. GD03903. The sequence goes on from NZ_JAOCBT010000009.1 coordinate 170,475, forward strand.
CAACTGCCGGAGGCAACCCTTCGCGACTTCCATGAAGCCGGGTTCTTCCGCATCCTCCAGCCGGCGCGCTGGGAAGGCTATGAGCTGGAGCCGAAAGACTTCTTCGACGTGCAGATGACCCTCGCCGAAGGCTGCATGTCGTCGGCCTGGGTGCTGGGCGTGGTGGCCATCCACAACTGGCAGCTGGCGCTGTTCGACGACCGCGCCGCGCAGGATGTGTGGGGCAAGGATTCCAGCGTACTGATCTCCTCGTCCTACATGCCGGTGGGCAAGGTCACGCCGGTGGAGGGCGGCTTCCGCCTCTCCGGACGCTGGGGTTTCTCCAGCGGCAGCAAGCATTGCCAGTGGGCCTTCCTCGGTGCGCTGGTGCCGCCGAGCGAGCCGGGCGGCGCGCCGGACTACCGTACCTTCCTGGTGCCGCGCAGTGACTACCAGGTGCTCGACAACTGGAACGTGATGGGCCTGGAGGCGACCGGCTCCCACGATGTGCTGGTGGAAGACGCCTTCGTCCCCGAGTACCGCACGCACCGCGCCCTCGACGGCTTCATGCAGAACAGCCCGGGCAACGCAGTGAACAGTGCGCCGCTGTTCCGTCTGCCATTCGGGCAGATCTTCGTCCGCGCAGTGTCCTCGGCGGCCATCGGCGCGCTGCAGGGCGCGGTGAACCTGTTCATCGAGCACAACCGCGCCCGCGTGGGCGTCAACGACGGCCGCAGGATGGGCCAGGACGCCGGCGCACAGCAGGCGCTGGCCGATGCCATGGTGGTCGCCGACGAGTGCCGCACCGTGCTGCTGCGCAACTTCGAGGTGATGATGCAGCGCGCCCGCGACGGCGAGCCGCTGAGCATGCCCGAGCGGGTGAAGATGCGTTACGACTCCGCCCTGGTCGCGGACAAGTGCGCCCGCGCGGCGAGCACGCTGATGTTCAACAGCGGCGCCGCCACCATCTTCCGCGAGCACCCGATCAACCGCGCCTTCCGCGACATCCACACCGGCCGCGCCCACGTCGCCAACAGCCCGGCCAAGTACGCCTGGAACCTCGGCGGCGTGAGCATGGGCCAGGACTCCACGGACTTCTTCCTCTGAGCCCGGCCCGGGAGCACCCGTAGGATGGGTGGAGCCTGCGATACCCATGCAGCGGCTGTCGACAGACAGCATGGGTATCGCTCCGCTCCACCCATCCTACGTCCCGGCTCCCGGCGTTTCGGCGTAGTCCGTTCGGGCGATTCCGCGGCGCCGGCGAACATCGAACATGGCCACGAGGCAGAGCCCGTCGGCCCGCCAAACCTGACAAGGGACGCATCCCATGAAATTCTCTCTGATCTACGAAGCGCAGACGCTGGACAGCACCCGCGAAGGCGACCGCCGCATCTTCGAGGAAACCGTCGAGCAGGCCGTGCTGGCCGACCAGCTCGGCTTCGATACCTTCTGGTGCGTGGAGCACACCGCGCTGACCAACTACTCGCACATGTCCGCGCCGGAGACCATGTTGGCCTTTGTCGCCGGCAAGACCCAGCGCATCGGCATCGGCCACGGCGTGGTCTGCCTGCCGCCGGCGATGAACCACCCGGTGAAGGTCGCCGAGCGCATCGCCACCCTCGACCTGCTGTCCGGCGGCCGCGTGCACTTCGGCGTCGGCAAGGGCGGCACCCAGCAGGAAGCCGGCACCTTCGGCTACGACCTGGCGACCCTGCAGCCGCAGATCGACGAAGCCATGTACCTGATCCCGAAGATGTTCGTGCAGGACGAGATCGAGCACGACGGCGTGTACGTGAAGATTCCCCGGCGGCCGATCCATCCCAAGCCCTACCAGGACCCGCACCCGCCGATGTACCTGGCCTGCACCAACACCGAGTCGCTGAAGAATGCCGGCGGCCGCGGCATGGGCGCGCTGGTATTGGGCTTCGGCGGCCCGGAGGAGATCGCCAAGAAGGTCGCGGTCTACCACGAGGCCTGGGACAACCGTGACGAGGCCAACCAGGTCGGCTTCCGCCCGAACCGCCACATCGCCGCGCTGTGCCCGGCCATTGTCCTCGACGACAACGAGAAGGCCCGCGCCATCGGCGTCCGTGGCCAGCGTTACTTCATGGAATCGCTCGCCTACTGGTACGCCGGCGGCGAGCGCCCGGACCCGGCCAAGTGGCAGGACGACACCTTCGTCGACGGCAACGGCCAGGCGGTGATCCGCTCGCGCTTCGCCTCCGAGGAAGTGACCGTGGACTTCTCCGATCCGACCATGGCGATGATGAACCCCAACCACGCCTACGGCACGGTGAACGACTGCATCGGCTACGTGCAGCGCCTGATCGACGCCGGCGCCGACGAGATCCTGTTCATCTGCCAGATGGGCACCGTGCCGCAGTGGGCGCAGATCGAGACGCTGAAGAACATCGGCGAGAAGGTCATCCCCTACTTCCGCGACAAGCTGCAGATCGCCTGAGACGGAACCGGCATCACCAGGACGGGCCCTTCGGGGCCCGTTTTGTTTTGCTGCGCAGAACTTGCCTGGCCGATCATCGTCGAAACCGGCAGCGGGCATACGGCGTGCAACACCGGGCGTTGTACGCCCTACGGATTGGCATCGAGCAGGCTCTGTTCGCGAGCAAGCTCGCTCCTACAAAGAGCTGCGCCTGATGCAAATGGTCACTGTAGGAGCGAGCTTGCTCGCGAACCGCTGTACCGAAAAGCACGCCGCCCACGAACGCAAACGCCCCACGCCGAATCCCGGCGTGGGGCGCTCATCACCCGCGGCGTAAGCTATCGCCGCGCAATCACTCGGTTCAGATCACCCGCGCCGGATGCTGCACCCGTGGCGCGCCGAGTTGCTCGCGCCAGGACGGTGGCTGGCGGCCGTCGGCTTCCTGGATGCCATAGCGCAACGCCAGTTCGGCGCTGACCAGGGTCTGCCCGGAGAGCTGCGCGAGTTCCGGGTCGGCGAGCAGCGCCTGGATGATCCGCCCGTTGAATTGCGGCGTCTCGGCCATGGCGAGGAAGGCTTGGTACTGCTCGGCGCGGGCCTGGCCGGCGATGGCAGTGCGCTCGGTCAGTTGCGGGCCGAGCCAGAGGGACAGCACCGCCACGCCGGTTCCTTCGAAGTCGATGGCCATGTCTGCCGCGAGCTTGTCCACGCCGGCCTTCTGCGCGCCATAGGCCGGGCCGTGCATGTAGCAGCCGGCGCCGAAGGACGAGGTGAACGCCACCAGGGCCTTGGGCGCGCGCAGCAGCAAGGGTGCGGCGTGGTAGCTGGCGACGTAGGCCGAGCGCAGGCCGATGTCGAGGATGTCCACCAGCTCCAGCGGTTTCTCCCAGAACGGGCCGGGATCGATCAGTTGTTCGTGGATGAAGGCGACGTTGTTCACCAGCAGGTCGAGGCAACCGTGCTCGGCGTCGATGCGCTGGAACAACCCGCGCACCTGCTCGTCATCGGCGTGGTCACACTGCACGGCGATGCCCTTGCCGCCGGCGGCGTCGATGGCCGCCGCCGTCTCGTGGATGCTGCCGTGCATCACCTGGCCGCGCAGGCGTGCGTTGCCCGACTCGGCCGAGCGTCCGGTGACGTAGACGGTCATGCCGGCAGCGCCCAGCGCCTCGGCGATGCCCTTGCCGACACCACGGCTGGCGCCGGTGACGAGGGCGATGCGGGAAGTGGACTCAGGCATGGCGCGATACCTCCGGTTGGACGCGGGCCTGCCCGGCCTGCTGCTGGATGTGTTCGGCGGCGAGGAAGCCGAAGGTCATCGCCGGGCCGATGGTGGAGCCGGCGCCGGGATAGGTGGCGCCCATCATCGAGGCGGCGGAGTTGCCGATGGCGTAGAGGCCGTCGATGGCGCTGCCATCCTCGCGCAGTACGCGGGCATGCACGTCGGTGAGCAGGCCGCCCTTGGTGCCGATGTCGCCGGCGTCGATCTTCACCGCGTAGAACGGCGCCTTCAGCAATGGCGCCAGGCACGGGTTGGGCTGCACGTGCGGGTCGCCGTAGTAGCGGTCGAACAAGGACTCACCCTTGTGGAAGTCCGGGTCCTGGCCGAGCACGGCGTAGCGGTTGAAACGCTCCAGTGTGCGCGCAAGCCCGGCGGCATCGACGCCGATCTCGCCGGCCAGCGCCTGGATGCTGTCGGCCTTGTGGTAGTAGCCCTGCAGATGCTTCGGCACCCGGCTGTCCGGTTGCGCATAGCCAGGCAGCAGCGCGCCACAGGGGTATTTGCGGCGGAACTCGGCGTCGAAGATCATCCAGCACGGCACGCTGCGCGCCTGCTTGCTGTCGTGGGCATACATGGCGTAGACGATGTCGGTGTAGGGCGCGCCTTCGTTGACGAAGCGCTGCCCGGCGGAGTCCACCATCACGCAGCCGGGCAGGTTGCGTTCGACGAACAGCACGCGGGCCTTTTCCTCACCGGCAACCTGTGAGCTGGGCGCCCACCAGCTGTGCTCCATCAGTGCGGTGGCCGCACCGAGCTGCTGGCCGGCGCGGATGCCGTCGCCGGTGTTGTACGGCGGCGTGGCAGTCCACTGGGTATTCGAAGGCTGCGGATGGTACTGGCTGCGCATCGCCTGGTTGCGCTCGAAGCCGCCGGCGGCGATGACCACGCCGTGTCTCGCATGAAGCCGAAGAACCCGACCTTCGCGCTGCAGCACCGCGCCGATGACCCGGCCCTCCTCCTCGATCAGTTCCTCCAGTGAGGTGTTCAGCCATAGCGGCACCTGGCGATCCAGCAGGGAACGGCGCAGCGCGGCAATCAGCGCGTTGCCCAGGGTTAGGAAGCGATCACGCGGCGAGCTCAGGCGCGCGGGCAGGTCGCGCCAGTAGCGCCAGAGGATGCGCATGGTCAGGCCAACCCAGCCGGGGCCACGGCAGAGCAGCACGCGGGCTTCCTTCATGGTCATGGCGACGCGGCCCATCATCAGCGTACCGGGGGACGGCTCGCGCATCCGCGCGAATTCCTCGCCCAGCTCGCGGGCATCGAAGGGCAGCGGGTCCATGGAGCGGTAGCCGGGCTTGCCGCCGGGCACTTCCGGGTAGTAGTCGGCGTACTCCGCCTGGGCCTCGAAGCGCACCCGGCTGTTGCCTTCGAGGTATTCGACCATGCGCCGGCCGTGCTCGACATAGGCTTCGACACGGCCGTCATCCACCAGGTCGTGGCTGACGGTGCGGATGTAGCGGATGGCTTCCTGCGCCGAATCCTGCCCGCCCAGGGCGGCGATCCGGTGGTTGCAGGGAATCCAGATACCACCGCCGGATACCGCCGTGGTGCCGCCGTAGCGGTCGCTCTTCTCCACCAGCAGAACGTCCAGCCCGAGGTCGCGGGCGCGCAGTGCGGCGGTCATGCCGCCGGCGCCGCTGCCCACCACCAGGACGTCGCATTCCATGTCCCACTCGCGGCTTCGCTGGCCGCTCGCCCTTGCGTTCATGCGCTTGTTCTCCGGGATCTGGCGTGGCGGAAAACCACGCTCGCCCGGCGATTGTTCGCGCCCCCGCCAAGACCCGGCATCGTCCGATGGGACTAGCGCCAGAGCGGCCCGGCCCCGTCCCGCCGGCTTAGTCTTTTTGGACGATGTTGACGCACTCGGGTGACCACATAGTCAGCCCCGCCACTTTCCCGCCAACACCGTTTCCGGGTCTGGCCGACAGCGCCTGCCCGAGCAGAGGACGAGATGACAAGAATAAGAATCGCCTTCCCGCCGTTGCCCCTTGCCCTTGCGATCAGCACCAGCGGCCTGCTCCTCGCCAGCCAGGCGCAGGCGCTGTCCTACCAGTTCAACGACGACCTGCAGGTCAACTGGGATACCACCCTGAGCTACAGCCTGGCGTGGCGTACCGAGAAGCGCGCCCATGCGCTGTCCAACGGCGGCAGCAACGCGGCCATCGCCAACGGCGACGACGGTGACAACGCCTTCGACCGCGGCGCGCTGATCAACAACCGCGCCAGCTTCCTCACCGAGGCCGACTTCAAGTTCCGCCAGGACTACGGCCTGTTCGTCCGCGCCACCGGCTTCTATGACGATGTCTACCAGCGCGGCAACGACAACGACTTCGGTACCTCGAACTGCTTCGCCGGCGGCCGCTGCTCCAAGCCCGACCACTTCTCCGGCGAGACCGAGGACCAGGCCGGCGACGACCTGCGCCTGCTCGACACCTACGCCTACGGCACCTGGGACCTCAACGACCACACCCTCAACGCCCGCGCCGGCAACCAGGTGGTGGCCTGGGGCGAGAGCCTGTTCAACGGCTTCGGCATCTCCGGGGCGATGAGCCCGGTGGACGCCACCAAAGCCAACACGCCCGGCATCGAGGTGAAGGAGCTGTTCCTGCCGGTGGGCCAGGTCTTCACCCAGTACAGCCTGACCGACAACCTCGGCGTGCAGCTGTATTACCAGTACCAGTGGAAGCGCAACGAGCTGACCCCGGTCGGGCACTTCTTCTCCACCACCGACTACATCGACGAAGGCGGCTTCAACGACTCCACCGGCCAGCAGCGCCGCCTGGGCGACGAGACGCCCGGCAACAGCGGCCAGTACGGCGCCGCGCTGACCTACACGGTGGAGCAGCTGAACAACACCGAGTTCGGCCTGTACTACCTGCGCTTCAGCGACCACAGCCCGCAGCTGGACTTCCTCAGCGACTGGAACACCGGCAACTACCGGGCGATCTTCTACGACGACATCAAGCTCTACGGCGCGAGCTTCTCCAGCATGCTCGGCGAGACCAACGTCAGCGGCGAGATCAGCTACCGCGACGGCCAGCCGGTGCTGGTCGACACCGGCCTGACGCCGCAACCGGTGCGCGCCAATGTCGCCCAGGCGCTGGTGTCGTTCATCCACTCCTATGGCGCCCTGCCCTTCGCCGACAACACCACGCTCACCGGCGAGGTCGGCTACAACCGCGTGATGGACAACGACAAGGCGCCCAGCTTCGACGTGTTCGTGCCCACCGGCGCCGGGGTCGCGCAGATCCGCACGCCCAACAGCGACAAGCTCTACTACGACCGCTCCGCCTGGGGTTACACCCTCAACCTGACGCTGGATTACAACAACGTGTTCAACGGCTGGGACCTGAGCGTGCCGATCATCTTCAGCCAGGCCGTCAACGGCAATTCGTCCATGCCCGGCAGCTTCGGCCTGGGCGAAGGCGACGACCGCTTCGCCGTCGGCACCACCTGGCGCTACCTGAACAATTTCAGCCTCGAAGCCCGCTACAACATGTTCCTCGGCAACCCGAGCGAAACCACGCTGGCGGACCGCGACAACCTTTCGCTGACCGCGAAATACAGCTTCTGACCCAGCCCAAGGAGCCAGACCATGAACCGCAAGACTTATCTGCCCGCCCTGCTGCTGTCCGCCGGACTCGCCTGCCTGTCCGCCCAGGCCCAGGCCAAGGTCAGCCCCGAGGAGGCCGCGCGCCTCGGCCAGGACCTCACCCCGATGGGCGCCGAGAAAGCCGGCAATGCCGAGGGCACCATCCCCGCGTGGACCGGCAAGTGGCGCGGCGCGCCGCCCCAGGTGAAGTACGACGGCCCCGGCAGCCGCTATGCCGATCCCTATGCCGACGAGAAGCCGTTGTTCGTCATCACCGCGCAGAACATGGAGCAGTACTCCAAGCACCTCACCGATGGCCAGCGCGCCCTGTTCAAGCGCTATCCCGACACGTTCAGGATGCCGGTCTACCCCTCGCACCGCGACTTCCGCTTCAGCGAGAAGATCGAGGCCAACATCAAGGCCAATGCCACCAGCGCCGAGCTGGTGGACGGCGGCAACGCCGTGCGCAACGCCTTCGGTGCGTCGCCCTTCCCGATCCCCAAGGACGGCTACGAGCTGATGTGGAACCACGCCCTGCAGGCCCGCGCCAACAGCGAGGAAGCCATCTACGACCAGGCGGTGATCTACTCCAACGGCAACCAGGCGTTGCAGACCGTGCACTACCAGATCCTCGCGCCCTGGTGCTCGCCGACAGGCTCGCTGCAGAGCTATGACGGCGGCGTGATGAGCCACTTCATGATCACCACGCTCAAGCCGGTACGTTCCAAGGGCGAGATCATCGGCGGCAACGAGTTCTTCGACCCGGTCGCCAGCCCGCGCCAGAGCTGGCAGTACCTGCCCGGAACCCGTCGCGTGCGCCGTGCGCCCACCGTCGGCTATGACACGCCCACGGGTGCGGGCGGCTTCCGCACCATCGACGAGGACCGCCTGTTCAACGGCGCACCGGACCGTTACGACTGGAAGATGCTCGGCAAGCGCGAAATCTATATCCCCTACAACAACTACAAGCTCGACGACCCGGCGCTGAAGTACTCGCAGATCCTCACGCCCAACCACGTCAACCCGGACTTCATGCGCTACGAGCTGCACCGCGTGTGGGTGGTGGAAGCCACGCTGAAACCGAGCGCACGGCACATCTACGGCAAGCGCACCCTGTACCTCGACGAGGACAGCTGGTCCGCCGCGCTGGCCGACAACTACGACTCCCGTGGCCAGCTGTGGCGCACCAACATGCAGACCACCGTCTACGCCTACGACATCCAGGTGAACCAGGCGCGTGTGGCGCTGTTCCACGACCTCATCGCCGGCTCCTACCTGGCCGACCGCATGGCCAACGAACAGCCGGCGCCCAAGCTCAACAGCGCCGACTACGACGCCAACTACTTCACCGCCGCCAACATGCGCAAACTCGGCCAGTAAGGTCGCCTTCGAAAGCCCGCGCGGGGCACCGCGCGGGCTTTGTCTTTTGCTCCGCAGAACAAGGAAAGCTCCATGCACAACCTCCTCCGCGCCGCCATCGCCATGGCCGGCCTGTGCCTCGCCCAGCAGGCCAGTGCGCTGAACATCCTGCTCACCAATGACGACGGCTGCCGCGCACCGGGCATCCAGGCGCTGTACCGCGAACTGAGTGCCGCGGGGCACCACGTCACCCTGGTCGCGCCGGACACCGACAACAGCGGTATCGGCGCCGCCAGCGTGGTCGCTCCCGGGCAGGCGCTGGCCATCAGCCGCCTCGCCGACCAGCAGTACTGCGTTGGCGCTCCCGCCGGCTTCGCCCTGCCGCCGGGCAAGAACATGGCTATCGGCACACCGGTGGATGCGGTGAACGCAGGGCTCGACCTGCTGCTCAAGGACAATCCGCCAGACCTGCTGGTCTCCGGCAGCAATTTCGGTGACAACGCGGGCCCGCTGATCCAGATGTCCGGCACCCTCAACGCCGCACTCTGGGCCATGCGCCGCGGCGTGCCGGCGCTGGCAGTGTCCACCGCCATCGACCTGCCGCTGATGCAGCGCGATCCCCAAGCGGGGATGCAGCGCACCCGAGATGCCCTGGACGACAGCGCACGCCTCGCCGTGCGGGTACTCGACCACGCACTCGCCGCCGGCCAGGCTGCGCAGAAGGCATGCGGGAAGAAGCCAGCGTGCGACTTCAACCTGCTCGGCCTGCCCGTCGGCCAGGGCCTGAACCTCAACTACCCGGCACGCCCGGCGGCCCAGGTACGCGGACTGGTATATGCGCCGGTGAGCGACTGGTCGCCCATCGTCTTCGCCGTGCAGGCGGACAAGGATGGCGGTGCGCGCGTGAACCTCAGCACCGCGAAAGCACCGAACGAGCGGCAGCGTCGGGAGGATGCCTACCTGCTGACCCAGGGCTACGCGGTGCTCAGCGTGGTGGGGACGGACCTCAATGGCAGCCGCGAGGCTGTGCGGCAGGTACAGGAAATATTGAAGGGCATGAAACCCTGAAGTCGGCGGATGCCGGGCAGGTGCGGAGTGCAGCGTATGACGCGGGGCTCATACGCTGCACTGTCCGTCCGAGTTGGCTAACGCGGACACCGGGCGGAGCCTCTCGCAGGAGCAACTGCCTTTCACACGGCATCGGTGCGCGATCGGCCAATCGTCGCGCCCGTTCAAACAGGTTCGCGAGCAAGCTCGCTCCTACAGGTCGGGCTGGTACGGTGCGTCCCTGACAGGAAGCGCGAGCACGAGCCAGCCGATGTGGGAGCAACTGTCTATTGCTGGAAAAATCCGTGACTGTGTTTCCACTCGTCCCAGCCCTTCCCTCAGGGCGAGAGGGCAGATCGCGCCGGCTGACGCCGAAGACTCATCCTGCACCACATGGGCCGCTCTCCTGCTTGCGGGAGAGCGGCTCTTGATTTTGTAGGAGCGAGCTTGCTCGCGAATGGGCTGGCGCCGGGTGTTCAGGTTCGCAAGCAACCCTGCGCCTAGAGGTGGGCGAAGCTGTCCGGCTGGTTGAGCACGCAGCGAATGCCGCCCGGCAAGGCCATGCTCGCCACGCACTGATTGCAGTGGTTGCAGCCGTTTGCGTAGGCCTCGCCCTGGCTGCGCACCCGCTTGACCAGGTCCGGATCGCGCAACAGCGCACGCCCCAGGGCGACGAAATCGAAACCCTCGGCCATCGCACGCTGCAGGCTGTCGCGCTGGCTCACGCCGCCCAGGTAAACCAGCGGCATGTCGGTAGCCTGGCGTACCCGGCGCGCCTGGTCGAGGAAGTACATCTCGGTGTACGGCAGGCTGGAGAACAGCCGCCCGCCGAACCACTTCATCGCCGTGCGCTGCAGCGGGTTGGGTTCCAGCGGGATCATCTGCGCCAGCGGGCTCTCGCCGCGGAACAGGTACATCGGCGAACGGCTGGTGAAGCCGCCGCTCATCACCAGCGCATTCAGCCCGTGCTCGGCCAGTCGCCTGGCGGCGTAGCAGCAGTCGTCGATCTCCAGCCCGCCGGCAAAGCCATCGCTGAGGTTGAGCTTGGCGAGGATCGGGAAGTCTTCGCCCACCGCCTCGCGCACCGCCGCCAGGACTTCCAGCAGCAGGCGCAGGCGATTGTCCAGGCTGCCGCCGTAGGCATCGCTGCGGCGGTTGGTGGCCGGCGAGAGGAACTGGCTGAGCAGGTAGCCGTGGCCCATGTGGATTTCCACGGCGTCGAAGCCGGCGCGCTTCACCAGCGCCGCCGCATCGCGATACTCGGCCAGGGTCTTGCGGATGTCCGCCGCGCCCATTGCCCCGGCGAACGGCACGCCGCTGAACAGCCCGTACTGGTTGATCCCGGCACTGGGCCCACGCGGGCGCGGAATGTTCTGCGGCCGCGTGCGGCTGAAGAAGCCGCAGTGCGCGAGCTGAGCGGAGATCGCGCCGCCCTCGCGGTGCACCGCCTCGGCCAGCCCGCGCAGCTGGCTGAAGATGCCTTCGTGCATCCACATCTGGTCGGCGAAGGTCAGGCCGTCCGGCGATACGCCGCAATAGGCCACCGTGGTCAGACCGACACCGCCGCGAGCCATCCGCGCGTGGTGCGCGGCCAGGTCGGCGCCGGGAATACCGCCTGGGCACATGCCCTCGAAGGTGGCGGTCTTGATCACCCGGTTGCGCAGCGCGAGGCCGGCCAGGCGAGTGGGAGCCAGGACTTTGTCCAGTGCTTCCTGCGGGGTCATCTCAGGCCTCCTCGGGCTGGGTGAACGGGACGAATTCAGCGACTTCCAGCTCGAAGCCAGAGACCGCCTTGTAGGGTACCGGGAAGCTCATCAGGCGCATCTTGCGGACGCCCTGGTCGCGGAGGATCTGCGCGCCGACACCGAGGGTGCGCTGGGCAAACTTCGGTGCCTGCAGCCCCGGCCCGCGCGCCAATTGGTCAAGGATGGCGGCGGCGCTTTCCTGCTGGGCCAGCAGCACCAGCACGCCGCTGCCTTCGGCGGCGATGCGTGCCAGCGAGCGCTCGAGGTTCCACTGCTGCGGCCCGCGCGGCGGCTCGCCGGCGAGCAGGTCGCGGAGGGTCTCCACCGCCTGCACGCGGACCAGCACCGGCTGGGTGGAGTCGACCTGGCCACGCACCAGGGCGAGGTGCACCACGTCCTTGAAGGCATCGTGGTAGGTGCATACGCGGAACGGCCCATGGCGGGTGTCGATACGGTGCTCGGTGCCGCGGGCGATGGTGCCTTCATGAAGGATGCGGTGGTGGATCAGTTCGGCGATGCCGCCGATGGCCAGGCCGTGGCGCTGGGCGAAAGCACGCAGTACCTCACCACGGGCATTCTCACCCGCTTCGTCGAGGATGCCGGCGAGCAACGCTGCCGGTTGCAGCCCGGCCAGCCGCGCCAGGTCGCAGGCCGCCTCGGCATGCCCGGCACGGCTCATCACCCCGCCGGGCAGTGCGCGCAGCGGGAAGATATGGCCAGGGCTGACCAGGTCGGCCGGGCTGCTGGCCGGGTCCACCGCGACCTGCACGGTGCGTGCGCGGTCGGCGGCGGAGATGCCGGTACTGATGCCCTGCGCGGCCTCGATCGAGACCATGAAGCCAAGGCTGTCACCGCGCGGGCTGTCGCTCATCGGACGCAGGCCGAGCGCCGCGCAGCGCTCGTCGGTGAGCGCCAGGCAGACCAGCCCGCGCGCCTCGACGGCGAAGAAATTCAGCGCGGCGTCATCGATGAATTCGGCAGCCTGCACCAGCATGCCGTCGCCGCCCTCTTCCTCGCCGTCGACCAGGATCACCGGCCGGCCCTGGCGCAGCGCTTCGATCAGGTGCAGCGGACTGTCCAGCGTCATGCCCGGCACCTCAGCGCAGCACGTCGCGCAGCCAGGCGGCCGCGTCGTCGAGGTAGGCCTGGGCGCGCGGCACAAAGGGCGCGAAGCTGGCGAAGCCGTGCAACATGCCCTCGGCACGCACGCATTCGACATCGGCGCCGGCCGCGCGGGCGCGCTCGGCGAAGGCTTCGCCTTCGTCGCGCAACGGGTCGCATTCGGCGCTCATCAGCAACGTCCGCGGCAGTGCGCCCAGGTCGGCGGCATGCAGCGGCGAAGCCAGTACATCCAGCGGCGCCGGCCAGCTCCCCAGGTACTGTCGCCAGAACCAGTGCATCATCGACGCTTCAAGGAAGTGGCCGCTGGCGAACTCGCGGTAGGACGCGCTGCCGCAGCTCTGGTCGGTCACCGGGTAGAACAGGCACAGCGCGCCGGGAATAGGCCCGCCGCGCTGGTTGAGCAGGCGCGCAGCAGCGATGGCCAGGTTGCCGCCGGCGCTGTCGCCGGCCAGGGCCAGGCGCGTGGCGTCCACCTGCAGTTCGGCGGCACGTGCCACCAGTTCGGCCACCGCCTGGCAGCAGTCGTTCGGTGCCGCCGGGAACGGCGCTTCCGGCGCCAGCCGATAACCCACTGACACCACCACCGCGCCGCTACCCAGGGCGAGGCGCCGGCAGAGGTCGTCGTGGGTGTCGACAGTGCCGGCGACGAAGCCGCCGCCGTGGAAGAACACCAGTAGCGGTAGACCGAGCTCATGGCTGGGACGATAGAGCCGCGCGGGCAGCTCGCCGGCCACGCGCAACTCGCGCACTTCGACCAATGGCAGCGGTTCACCGGCAGCCAGCCCCTGATCGGCAAAGCGGCGGTAGGTCACCGCGTCGAGCTGCTGGAAGTCCAGGTCAAAGGCGCCGGCGAACTGCTCCAGCAGTGCCCGCATGTGGGGATCGAGGGCCATATTGTTTCCTTATACGTCGGCCAGCAGGAAGACCGGGTTGGTCTCGTCGAGGATGCTTTGCGTGCGCGCCTGCAGCGCAGGCTTGAAATCAGGGTGCGGAAGGATCCAGAAGCGCTTGTGCTCGATGGCCTCGAACACCCGAGCGGCCAGCTCCTCGGCCGGCATGCCGGCGCGGATGCTCTGCTGCAGCAGCGCGCCGAGGGCGGAACCGGCGCCATGGCCGGCCTGGTCCGAGTCCATGATCCGGCTGGCCACCGGCCCCGGGCAGAGCACCGAGACGCCGATGGCCGCGCCGGAGGCGGCCAGCTCGTGGTGCAGCACTTCGGACAGCGCCACCAGCGCCTGCTTGGTCACCGTATAGGCAGCCAGGAACGGGCTGGCGAGCAGCCCGGCCAGGGAAGCAGTGTTGACGATATGCGCGGGCCGCTGCTGGGCCAGCAGCGTCGGCACGAAGGCGCGCAGGCCATGGGTGACGCCCAGCAGGTTGATGTCGAGCATGCGCCGCCACTGCGCCTCGCTGAGCTCCCAGCTGGCGCCGGTCTGCATGATGCCGGCGTTGTTGAACAGCAGGTCGACGCCGCCGAAGCGCGCCAGGGTGGCATCGCGCAGGGCGAACAGGTCCTGCTCGCGGCTGACATCGGTGACCTGCGCCAGGACCTCGCAGCCGCCGGCCATCAGCTCGGCGGCCAGTTCGTCCAGGCCGACGCGGTCGCGGTCGGCCAGCGCAATGCGCATGCCCAGGCCTGCCGCGTGCCGTGCCAGGCCACGGCCAATGCCACTGGCAGCCCCAGTGATGACCGCCACGCGGCCCTGCTGCTCGCTCATCGTTCCACCGTTTGTCGTTGTTGTCGGTCGATGCCGCCGTTATCGCCGGCCGCAGCCGCGCCGGCATCGTCCACCCGGACTAGGCGGGCGCCCTCGTCCGTTCAGACGATGCCGCGAACGCCCTGGCTTGCAGAATCCCATCCAGGCTCGTGCCGCCCCTCTGCCTGCGGCAACCTGATGGGAGAACAACAAGATGAGTACGCTGCACCGTATCGAAGCGCGCCCGCTGGAAGACCGCTACGCGCGCGGCTGGCACTGCCTCGGGCTGGCCAGCCAGTACCACGACGGCAAAGCCCACCGCCTGGACGTCTTCGGCACCCGCCTGGTGGCCTTCCAGGGCGAGGATGGCCAGCTGCACATCCTCGATGGCTACTGCCCGCACATGGGCGCGGACCTGAGCGACGGCTGCGTGGAGGGCAACAGCCTGCGCTGCCCCTTCCATGAATGGCGCTGGGGCGCCGATGGCGTGTGCAACGACATTCCCTACGCCAAGCGCATCCCGCCGCGGGCGAAGATCAAGTCGTGGCCGGTGATGGAGCAGAACCACCTGCTGTTCGTCTGGAACGATCCCGAAGGCAACCCGCCCATCGCCGAGCAGGCGATCCCGCGCATCGACGCCTGCTACGACGCCGAATGGGCCGAGTGGGAAGTGGCCGAACTGAAAATCGAGACCAACTGCCGCGAGCTGGTGGACAACGTCTCCGACATGGCGCACTTCAAGAGCGTGCATGGCGCGCCGATCGACGAATTCAGCAACCACTTCGAGGCGCACACCGCCTCCCAGGTGATGCGCGGCCGCAGCGCGCGGCTGTCCGGCGACAGCGAGCTGCGCACGGTGGCCACCTATTACGGCCCGGCCTACCAGATCACCTGGATGACCGGCGCCATGGGCGGCCAGGCGATCGAGTCGATCCTGCTCAACTGCCACGTGCCCATCGACCAGAACAGCTTCACCCTGCGCTACGGCGTGCTGGTGAAGAAGCTGCCGGGCCTGTCCGCCGAGGACAACCGCGCCATGGCCCTGGCCTACGTCGAACAGGCACGCGCCGCCTTCTACGAGGACGTAGCCATCTGGCACAGCAAGACCCGCGTCGACAACCCGCTGCTGTGCGACGGCGATGGCCCGGTGTACCAGCTGCGCAAGTGGTACGAGCAGTTCTACATCGACGTTGCCGAGCTGCCGGCGGGCCTCGCCGAGCGCAAGAGCTTCGTGGTGCGGGCGGCGCAGGCGGAGCCGGCCTGAGCCACCGGTCCCCTGCCTTGCGGGACCGATTGCCTTTTGCGGAAAGCGCCGATTAATCTCCTCGGCGCTTTCCTACAACAACAATAAGAATGGTTCTACCGATGGCACAGTCGCTCGATCTCGACCAGTTCAGCGGGATGCTCGGCAATCTCTACCAGGGCCCCCTTGAGCCCACGCCGTGGCAATCCTTCCTCAACCAGCTCAACCAGTTCCTCGAGGCCAAGTACGTCACCTTCATCCTGCGTCCGCCCAGCGACCAGAGCGAGGGCCTGATGGTCAACACCAACGGCAGCTCGGCCGAGGTCGTGGCGTCGTACAACCAGTACTATTTCAACCTCGATCCCTTCGTCGACCTGCCCAGCGGCCAGGTGGTGATACTCGAGGAGTTCGTCTCCAAGGAAGAGTGGCTGGCCTCGGAGTTCTACCGTAATTTCCTCGAACCGGTCGGGGTGTTCCACATCCTCGGCGCCGATATCCGCACCAGCGACGGCGCGCTGTGCCGCATCCGCGTCAGCCGCGGCGTGGAGTCGCCCGGCTTCACCGAGAACGACAAGGCGCTGCTGGCCTACTTCGTGCCGCACCTGGAGCGCTCGGTGGCGCTGCATACGCAGATCAACCGCATCGAGACCGAGCGCAACCTCTACGCCGGCGCGGTGGACCAGTTCGCCGTCGGCACCATCATCCTCGACGAGGCCGGCAAGATCCTGCAGACCAACCAGGTGGCGGAGAACCTGCTGCGCGAGAAGGACGGCCTGAAGATCAGCGCGGACAGCCTGCAGGTCGGCACCCCGCGCGACTGCCAGGAGTTTCGCCGGCTGGTGAAGCAGGCGCTGCAATCACAGAAAGGCGCGCAACCCTCGGTGGTCGAGGCGATGCGCGTGCAGCGCCCGTCGGGCCGCGCGGACCTGGGCATCATCGTGCGCTCGGTACCGCTGAGCGAATGGAACGAGGGCAAGCACTGCCCTTCGGTGGTGATCTTCGTCAGCGACCCGGAACAGGAATCCCGCGCCCCGCAGGAAATCGTCAAGGCGCTGTTCGACCTGACCCCGGCCGAGGCGCAGCTGGCCATGCTGCTGGCCAACGGCCTGACCCTGGACGAAGCCTCGGAGGAACTGGGCATCAGCCGCAACACCGCGCGCGCCCACCTGCGCTCGACCTTCTCCAAGACCGGGGTAACCCGCCAGACCATGCTGGTGCGCCTGATCCTGCGCAGCGTGGCGACCCTGGGCTAGTCCGAGCGGACGATTTGTCCGGCGATCCCGGCGACTAACGTGGGGCAACCCCCAGTTGGTCGACGAGGTCGCCAGCATGTCCCGACTCATTCCGCTGTTCGTTGCGCTGACCATCGGCAGCTGCCTGTTCACCGCCCACCTGATGCTGGACATCCACGAACGCTCGCAGCAGATGCGACTGGCAGCGCAGCGCGCGTTGCCGGCGCCCTGCGACCTGGGGAGTTGTCTGCGGGCGGTGCCCTGAACCCCGTAGGGCGCATCACCCGGAACGGGTTATCCGCCGGCCAGCAGGACGAATATCGCCGCTGGCGTCATGCACCCTGCGCAGACAACGTCCCTCGGTGAAAACGGCATGCGGGCAGCGCACCGGCATCACGGATTTGTAACCCGCGACCGCTAACTTGCTCGCCCACATTCCGCGCCCTGGCGTGCCACGCCCGGAGCGGCTCCTACGGCGCTGCCAGAAGACGGACCATGACGGTAGACACGAGCACCTCCCGCAAGCAGTTCCTGATCCGTTCGGAGCACATGAGCGCCGACGATTTCGGCGATCTCTACACGCGCCTGTTCGGCAACCTCTATTCGGCCATGCCACGCCCCGAACGCCCCATCGCCATTGGCGGCGTCTACGGCCGCTACGAGGGCGTGAGCTTCCGCCGCCTGAGTTTTCGCGGCGACCTGCTGACCGCAATGCCGGACCTCGACGACGAGATCACCTTCATCTTTCCCAGTGCCGGACGCGTGGTCTTCAACCAGTCCGACGAAACCGTCGGTACACCAGGCATCGGCCTCGCCATCGAGAAGGCCTCGGTACGTTCGGTGGGTTTCATCGATGGCCACGCACACCACGGCCTGTCGGTGCGCCGCTCGCTGTTCGCGCGCCGGCTGGCGACGCTGCTGGGCCGGCCGATCAGCCACAAGGTGCGCTTCCAGCCACGGGTGGATTTGAGCAACGAAGCCTTCCAGGGCATCAAGGCGATCGTCGCCATGGCCACCGGCAACGAGTTCGACCTGCTGATCAACTCCAGCGCGCTGATGCCGGCACGCCTGCAGGAAATGCTGGTGGATTCGGTGCTGGAAATCTGGCCACACAACTACAGCGACGCGCTCAGGCGCCCCGCTCCGCAGATCGCGCCGCGCCACGTGAAACTGGCCATGGACTACATCCAGGAGCATCCGGACGCCCTGCTCAGCGGCAGCGACCTGGCCGAGTTGACCAACGTCAGCCTGCGCGCCTTGCAGGAAGGCTTCCGCCGTTTCGTCGGCAGCTCCATCGTCGCCTACCAGCGCGAGGTGCGCCTGCAGCGCGCCTATGACGCGCTGCAGCAGGACGGGGCGCAATCGGTCAGCGAGATTTCCCTGGCCCTGGGCTTCAGCAACGTCGGGCGCTTCTGCCAGTACTTCCAGAGCGCCTACGGCATGAGCCCGGCGGACCTGCGCAGGAACCTGTCGACACCGGCCTAGGGAAACCACCGGCGCCCTGCTCCCAACGCTCGCCGGCAAGGCCGCCGCCAGCCCGGTTCGCGAGCAAGCTCGCTCCTACAGGATTCCGAGCTCTTCGTAGGGCGTAGGAGCGGACTCTGTCCGCGATAGGTCCGCATCGCCGGAGGACATCGCGGACAGAGTCCGCTCCTACGCGTCCGGTTATTTCCGCGCGTCCACGGTCCGGTCGTGCTGCCGGGTAGCCGCGAAGGGCGAGGTCGCACCGCCCGGTTCGCGAGCAAGCTCGCTCCTACAGGGTTTCGAGCTCTTCGTAGGAGCGAGCTTGCTCGCGAACATCACCACCAACACGGCAATGCCGATCCGCCACGTAGGGCGCATAACCCGGCACGGGTTATCCGCCCAACTTGCTGGAAAGCAAAACGGCCCGCCGCGTATTCCGCGACGAGCCGTTTGCTCATGGCAACGCCGATCAGAACTGGTAGCTGGCCTTCAGGCTGCCACTGGCGCCGTGGCTGCCGCTGCCGCCCAGCGCGCCGACTTCGGCACCGACGCTGAACTCGCCCTGGCTGGCGGTGAGGCTGAACGCGCCGCTGAACTGGTCGCGGTTGTCGAAGGCGGCGCGCTGGGACACGTCGAAGCCCAGCAGCTGGCCTTCGCTGTCGACCTTGTAGTCGCCCAGCGCATGGTCGTAGCCGACCTCCAGGCCCGGCACCATCTGCCAGCCACTGCCCAGCGCCACCGGAGCGAACGAGGCCTTGAGGTTGGCGTAGGCGCTGCGGCGGTTCTCGCTGATATCGTCGACGTCCAGCGCCAGCTCGCTGCCCTTTTCCTGGAAGCCGTCCAGGTCCAGGTGGCTGTAGCGCAGGCCGATGCTCGGCTCCAGGGTCACACTGGACACCGCCGTGCGGTAGCCCAGCGCAACACTGGCGCCGCTCAGGTTGCCGCTGGTGTCGCCCTTGGCCTTGCCCAGGCCGCCACCGATATCGCGCTTGCTGTCGTAGTCGAGCCAGCCGTAGCTGAGGTCGGCGTCGACGAACAGGCCCTGCTCCAGACCGTCGAGGGCGAAGCGCGCGCCACCGCGAATGAAGGTCAGGTCGGTGTCCACGTCGCCACCGGCACCACCAATGCTGCCCTTGCTGTAGCCGAAACCGGCGTTGCCGCTGAGCTGCTCGGAGAAGCGCTGGGTGACGCCGACCATCAGGCCCTGGGTGTGCTCGTTGCTGCTTTCGGCGCTGGAGGTCGCGGAGTTGCCCTGATAGCCGGCCAGTGCCGTGGTCCACAGGCGGGTCTGCCCGGTCTTCAGGTCGACACCGCTGGCGTAAGGCGCGGCGGCGCGGTCGATCAGCGCATCCTGGCGCAGCAGGTAGCTGGCCGCGTCGGCGTGCACCTGGCCGCCGACGGTGGACTCGACACCACCGAGCGTGCCGGCATCGATGGCCGACTGCAGGTAGTAGTTGTACGCGGTGTAATTGCCGGAGAGGTCGCTGTTCTGCAGTTGGGTCAGCAGCTGCGCGCCCGCGGCGGCGTTGCCCGAGAGGCCGAGGGTACCCGGCAGGCTGTTGTAGTAGACCATCTTGCCGCGCAGCACGTAGAGGGTTTCCTGGGACAGGCCGAGGCCCTCCTTGAGGTAGTTGTCCATGCTGCCGTACTGCGCGGTGACTTCGTCCAGGCCCGCCTGCAGGTAGCTGGCCTGCACGCCGATCAGCGGCTCGTAGATGGCCGCCATGCTCGCCGGCATCATCGCCAGGGTCGCCTTGATGCGGGCGGCGGTGTAGTCGTTGGTGGCCAGGTAGTTTTCCATGATGGTCTGGCTGTCCACCCCGGCGATGCTCAGCAGCACGGCGGCGGTCCAGCCGGTGCGGTCCTTGCCGGCGGTGCAGTGGAACAGCGCGGCACCATCGGCGCCGGCCAGTTCGTTGAAGAGCACGGTGAACTGGCTGCGCATGCCGGCGTCACTGACGAAGGCGCGGTTGGTTTCCTCCATCATGGCCACGGCCTGGGCCGCGCTGGTGAAGGAGACATTGGTGATGTTGGCGCCCGAGGTGGTGCTGCCGATGATGTCGATGTTCTGGTAAACCGCGCCGGCCGGCAGGGTGTCCGGCGTGGCAGCCGCCTCGACCGGAGTGCGCAGGTCGTAGACGTTGCTGATGCCCAGGCTGTTCAGTACCGCCAGGTCGGTGCCCTTGGGGGTCAGGGCATTGGAGCGGTAGAACACGCCCGAGCGCATCACACCGTCGTTGCTGGTCCCCGCAGTACTGGTTAAGTACGCGGTGGTGGTCCCGGCAATGTCGCGGAAGTTGTCGATGCCGGCCAGGTGCGGGGTCTCGAGGGAGTAGGTCTCGGCGGCATGGGCGGAAGCGATCGACACGCCGAGCACGGAGAGGGAGAAAAGGATTCGATGCAGCACGATGTAGCCTCTTTGAACTTGTTGGCGGGCTACTATCGGCAGGGTTTTCGGCAGCGAATATGACAATTGCGCGGAGTCGCGAAATGCTCGCGCGATCTGTCCGTGAGGTGCGTTTTCTGTCCGTGATCGGCGCTGTTCGCTACTCCTCGGTGGGCCCGGACGACTCGCGATCGCGCTCGTAGCGATGCTTCACGGGGAACGCCGGGAGCCAGGCTTCGCGGCGGCAGGTCCAGAGTTCGTAGGTGGGCTGGAACTGGTCCGGCGCATCCAGGGCGCCCAGGTTCAGTTCGATCTCGCCCTCACTGCGGCCGAACACCGATGATCCGCAGCGCGGGCAGAAGCAGCGCCCGGCGTACTCGCGCACTTCGCCCTCGATGCGCGCGGCGTCCTCGGGGAAGATCGCCGACGAGTGAAACAGCGCGCCGTGGTGCTTGCGGCAATCCAGGCAATGGCAGATGCCGACCCGGTTCGGGCGGCCCGTGGCGTGGATTCGAACGTTTCCGCACAGGCAGCCACCGGTGACCTTGTCCATGCTGCAGCTCCTCTGGAGACAGGGTTGACCCTGTCACCCTAGCAGCCCGGACTCCGCCATTCAGTCCTGCAGACCGACGCACTCCAGCAGCGACGCGTGCCATGCCGGGTTGTCCAGCAGCACCGGCAGCAATCCGCTGTGCCCGGCGCCGGGCACCACCAGCAATTCGCGCCGACTGGCACGGGTGGCGGCGGCGTGCAGGCGTTCGGGGATTTCCAGGGGGATCACGCTGTCCTGCTCGCCGGCAATCACCAGCAGGCGACCACGGAAGCGCCCGAGAATCTCCCAGGCGTCGCTGTCCACCCAGCTGCGCGGGCGGCGGATGATCGCCGAGAAGTCCGGGCCGAACGGCACTTCGTGCGCTTCGGGGGTATAGATGCCGGGGACGATGAGGATCAGCGCCTGTACGTCCAGCTCTTCGCTCAGGCGCAGGGCGTTGTAGGCACCCATGCTGATACCGGCCAGCGCGGTGGGGCGCACGCCGGCGTGCGCGATCACCGAGCGCGCCTGGCGGCTGCGGCCATGCAGCGAGGAGTCGGCGAAGACCCCGCCGGTCTGGCCATGGCCGACGCAGTCCAGCGCCGTTGAACCCACGCCACGCTGGCGCAAGGACTGGCGCAGGCCATCCCACACCGAGCGGTTGCTGGCGCCGCCGCCATGGATACCGAACAGGTGCAGCGGCGAGTCGCCACTCAGCGTATCGGCATGGAGCTCGCGCCCTTCGAAGGGCACGCGGAGGGCAACGGCGGACGACATGCGGCGGACCTGGCGAGATGGGTTTGCGGAAAGGCAGCGAGCATAGCCGATCCGGAAGGCATGCGGCCGATTTGGCCGTTTCGCGATATTCGTCGTCCGGATCGCGTGAGACAGCCGACGGCAGCGCGCCTAGCATAGGCCAGCCAACATGAAGAACCCGGCGCGCCCTGCCCGCGCGCCACACCTTGCTGCCCCGGAGTCCCATGTCTACCACCGCTTCCCCCCTGGCCACGTCGTCCGTCGCCAGCCAGGCCAGCCCGCTGGTCATGCGCGTGATCGGCGCCTGCGCCCTCGCCCACCTGACCAACGACCTGATCCAGGCCGTGCTGCCGTCGATCTACCCGGTGCTCAAGGCCAACTACGGCCTGAGCTTCACCCAGGTCGGCCTGATCACCCTGACCTTCCAGCTCACCGCCTCGCTGCTGCAGCCCTGGGTCGGCTACCACACCGACCGTCATCCCAAGCCCTGGCTGGCACCGCTGGGCAGCGTCTGCACGCTGATCGGCATCCTCATGCTGGCCTTCGTCGGCAGCTTCCACGCCATCCTCCTGGCGTCGGCGCTGGTGGGCATCGGCTCGTCGACTTTCCACCCGGAAACCTCGCGCATCGCGCGGCTGGCCTCCGGCGGGCGCTACGGGCTGGCGCAGTCCACTTTCCAGGTCGGCGGCAATGCCGGCAGCGCCTTCGGCCCGCTATTGGCAGCGGCCATCATCATTCCCTATGGCCAGGGCCACGTGGCCTACTTCGGCCTGTTCGCGGTGTTCCTCGTCGGCGTGCTCTGGGGCCTGAGCCGCTGGTACCGCAACCACCTCAGCCTGTTCAAGCTCAAGGCTGGCGGCGTGGCCACCCATGGTCTGTCCAAGGGCCGGGTGACCGCCTCGCTGGTGGTGCTGGCGCTGCTGGTGTTCTCCAAGTACTTCTACATGGCCAGCTTCACCAGCTACTACACCTTCTACCTGATCGAGAAGTTCGACCTTTCGGTGGCCAGCTCGCAGCTCTACCTGTTCGGCTTCCTCGGCGCGGTGGCGGCCGGTACCTTCTTCGGCGGCCCGGTGGGCGACCGCATCGGCCGCAAGGCGGTAATCTGGTTCTCCATCCTCGGCGTGGCGCCCTTCACCTTGGCGCTGCCCTACGTCGACCTGTTCTGGACCGGCGTGCTGAGCCTGGTGATCGGCTTCATCCTCGCCTCGGCCTTCTCCGCCATCGTGGTCTACGCCCAGGAACTGGTACCGGGCAACGTCGGCATGATCGCCGGGGTGTTCTTCGGCCTGATGTTCGGCTTCGGCGGCATCGGCGCGGCCTTCCTCGGCCACCTGGCCGACATCCACGGCATCGAGTACGTCTACACGCTGTGCTCGTTCCTGCCGCTGATGGGCTGCATCACCATCCTGCTGCCGTCGACAAAGCCGGCCGCGAAGAAGGCCTGACCGACCGCTGCCGCCGGCCCCGAGCCGGCGGCAAACCCTTCGCCCGGCCGTTCGTGCGCGGGCAAATGTAATGGATTGTTGTAAAGCGCCCTGAGCCTCGCCGGCGATACATTTGCGCCGCCTGGGCCACGGGCCATCACTGTTAGCCTTTCCGCAATGCAAATAACTCGCATTTGCCGGAGAGCTTTCCGTCCATGTCGTCCCGCCTGAACCTCACTCCCGTTACCCGTTCCGACGCACCTCTCACCCTCGCCCCCGTCGTCGGCCTCGCCACCTTCATGGCGATCCCGCTGAGTGCCTGGGCAGATCAGCCGCCCACCGCCGATGACCAGGACGCTCTGGCCCTGCCCGACAGCACCGTGCAGGCCACCCAGGAGTCGCCCTACAAGGTCGACCGCGCCAGCTCGGCGAAGTACAGCGAGCCGCTGCGCGATACCCCGCAGAGCGTCACCGTGCTTTCCGAATCGCTGCTCAAGGAGCAGAACGCGCAGAGCCTGAAGGACGCCCTGCGCAACGTGCCGGGCATCACCTTCAACTCCGGCGAGGGCGGCGGTGGCGTGGGCGACAGCCTGACCATCCGCGGCTTCAACGCCGACGGCAACATCTACCGCGACGGCGTGCGCGACCCGGCCAAGTACTCGCGCGACGACTTCTTCAACACCGAAGGCGTGGAAGTCTTCAAGGGTTCCAGCACCGCGGCCTGGGGCGTCGGCGCCGTTGGCGGCGCGGTCAACCTGGTGACCAAGACCCCGCAGCTGGACGACTTCAACCTGCTCAGCGGCGGCGTCGGCACGGCCAACTTCAAGCGCGGCACGCTGGACGTCAACCACCGCATCGACGGCCTCGGCGAAGGCGCCGCCTTCCGCGTCAACGTGATGGGTGCCAACACCGGCACCGATGGCCGCGACTGGGTCGGCGACGAGCGCTACGGTTTCGCTCCGTCCCTGGCGCTGGGCCTGGGCACCGACACTCGCGTCACCCTCGCCTACGAATACCTGCATGACAATGCCACGCCCGACTACGGCATCCCCACGGTCAATGGCAGCAACGGCAGCTCGCCGCACCGCGCCGGCGGCGCCAGCTGGAGCAGCTACTGGGGCTGGCGCAACCTCGACTACGAGAACAACGAATCGCACCGCGTGAACCTGAAGTTCGCCCACGACTTCAACGACGCCCTGAGCCTGGACAGCCGCTTCACCTGGTTCCACCTGGACCACGACTTCTTCGTCACCACCCCCGGCGGCGACCCGAATGCCGGCGCGCCGGGCATCCAGGCCGGCAAGGGCATCTACCGGCGCAACATCAACACGCCGCTGCGCGAGCAGACCAACGACACCTACAGCAACCAGACCAACCTGACCTGGCGCGTCGACACCTTCGGCATCGGCCACACCCTGGTCGGCGGCGTCGACCTGAGCAAACAGACGCTGGACTCGAAGACCGGCGCACTGAGCGCCGCCAGCCGCACCGCCATGGGCAACCTGCCAGTGGCCAGCAACGACTGGTCGAAGTACCCCTATGCGCTGGATACCTACACCTCGGCCAAGCAGTCGGTGGAGCAGCTCGACAAGGCCTTCTACCTGCTCGACACCCTGAAATTCGACGAGCACTGGCAGTTGCACCTGGCCGCCCGCCAGGACCACTTCGACACCCGCGTGCTGGACAGCCAGACCCGCGCCAGCCAGAGCGCCGCCTGGGTCGACAAGGGCAGCTCCTCGCAGAACGAGAAGCTCACCAGCGTGCATACCGCGCTGACCTACAAGCCGGTGGAGAACGGCAGCATTTACCTCAGCTACGCCAACGCCAAGCAGCCCTCCGGCGTGCTCGCAGTGGCACAGACCGGCAGCATCGCCTCGACCAAGGGCGACCGTGGCAAGACCTATGAAGTGGGCAGCAAGTGGGAGCTGCTCGATGGCCAGCTGGCGCTCAATGGCGATGTGTTCGAGACCAGGCGCCAGCTGACCTACATCGACGACGAAGAGCTTTCCGCCTACACCGGCGGCGAGGAGCGGGTGCGCGGCATCGAACTGTCGGCCAGCGGCAACATCACCCGCAACTGGTCGGTGTATGCCGCCTACGTGCACCAGAACAGCAAGCTGGTGAAGCCCTACAACGGTTCGGACAAGGGCGTGCAACTGGCCAACACGCCGCAGAATGCCTTGAGCCTGTGGAGCACCTGGCTGCTGCCGGACGACCTGGCGCTGAGCTACGGCGTGCGCTACGTGGACGACGTGAAGATCTATCCGGGCCTGGGCTCCACCCTGACCCGCGCCGGCCAGACCACCGTGCCCGGCTACGTGGTGCACGACGCCATGCTCAGCTGGCAGGCGACCCAGGACGTGCAGCTGCGCCTGAACGTCAACAACCTGTTCGACAAGCACTACTGGAGCCAATACAACGGCCGCGGCTACGGCGTGCCGGGCGCGGGCCGTGGTGCGGTGCTGAGTGCGGATTATTCGTTCTAGGCCGGACCGCCTGGGCTTGCGTAGGAGCGGACTTCGTCCGCGATGATGTCCGGCGCGATGCAGACCTATCGCGGACGGAGTCCGCTCCTACGGGGTATTTCTGCGCTGGGGCCGCCCCTCACCCTAACCCTCTCCCAAGGGGAGAGGGAACCGTTCAGAGCAGGCTGAAACCATCGCATCAGCCGGCACAATCTGCCCCCTCTCCCTCGGGAGAGGGCTGGGGTGAGGGGCAAGCGTCGGTACAGATATCCCAGCAGCGATTAGTTGCTCTACGCGAGCAGCACCTCAACCGCGAATCTGTCCACCATCAGGACTCCTCCCCGGAAACCCGGCGGGCAGGTTCGCGACCCAATCCCCGCAACGATGTTTCCCTTGTAGGAGCGAGCTTGCTCGCGAACCTGAACGGCACGGCGCCAAGCGGTTCGCGAGCAAGCTCGCTCCTACAGAGAGGCCCAGCCGGCAGGGGTGGAGATCGTGGACATCAAACATTCAGGCGCCGCGGTCGAACAGCAGCGTCGCCTCCAGCCCACCGCCTTCGCGGTTGCGCAATTGCAGCCGGCCATGGTGCGCCGCGGCGATGGTCTGGGCGATGCTCAGGCCCAGTCCATAACCGCCGGTGGAGCGATTGCGCGACTGTTCCAGCCGGTAGAACGGCTCGGTTACCCGCTCCAGTTGTTCCGGGGGAATGCCCGGCCCGCGATCCAGCACGCGGATACGCAGCGCCTGCGCACTGTCCTCGATCTGCACCTGCGCGCCGCCGGCATAGCGCACGGCGTTTTCCAGCAGATTCAGCAAGGCCCGCTGCAGGCTCAGCGGATACCCCGCAAGCGGCTGCTGCGCTCGACCTGAGACGGAAACCGCTGCGCCCTGCTCCTCGAAATCCGCCTGCAGGCTCTGCAGCAGCGCATTCACGTCGAGGTTCTGCCGCGCCTCGTCGAGGTCGCTGCCGCTGATGAAGTCCAGGGTGGCGGTGACCATCCCTTCCATGTCATCGAGGTCCTTGCGCATCTTCTGCCGCGCACTGTCATCCTCGAGCATCTCGGTGCGCAGGCGCAGGCGGGTGATCGGCGAGCGCAGGTCGTGGGACACGGCGGCAAGGAAGCGCATGCGCTCGCCAAGGTTATGGATCAGTCGCTGCTGCATCGCGTTGAAGGCGCGGGCGGCGCGGCGCACTTCCAGCGGGCCTTCCTCGGCCAGCGGCGGGCGCTGGATGTCCTTGCCCAGGGCTTCGGCGGCACGGGCCAGCTTGTCCAGCGGGCCGATGGCCAGGCGCACCGCCAGCAAGGCCAGCAGCACGACGACAAGGATGCGCAGCAGGTACAGGCGCAACAGGTAATCCAGCGCCACGTCGAGGGTCGACTGGCTGCTCCAGCCCTGCCCTTCGACCATCGAGATACGCAGCCAACTGCCTTCGCCCAGTGGCGCCGCCAGCAACAGATGCGCCTTGGTTCCATTGCCGGTGAACCATCCGCTCAGCCCAGTGCGCTCGTCGGCACCATCGCGCAACTCCACGCTCAACAAGCGCAAGCCCTGGGCATCGCCGCCCTGGTCTTGCACGGCACGGCGCAACAGGCGTTCGGCCGCCGGGTCGAAAGAGCCGTCGGGGTCCTCCGGCGCATCGACCAGGCGCGCCTCGAATCCCGGCCTGTCGAGTGCACTCAGCGCCTGCGGAAAATCCGCCGGCTGGCGCTGGTGCAGGTGCTGCAGATCAGTCAGCCGCGCCGCCGCCAGGCGCAGCGGAATCTCCAGCGCCTGGGTGTGGCGCACGTCGTACCAGATGCTGCCGGTGAGCACCTGGGCGGCGATCATCCCGCCCACCAGGATCACCACCAGCCGGCCAAACAGCGTGCGCGGCCACAGGCGCATCAGGCGCTGACCACGTCGTCGGCGGTCAGCACGTAGCCCTGGTTGCGCACGGTGCGGATCAGCCGGGGCGACTTTGGATCATCTTCCAGGTGCTGGCGCAGGCGGCTGACGCAGACGTCGATGGCGCGGTCGAACGGCAGGCGCTCCTTGTCGAACACCTGGCGCAGCAGGAAATCCCGGCTCAATGGCCGATTGGGGTGCTGCAGCAGCAGGCGCAGCAGGCGGAAGTCCGAGCCGGCCAGGGCAATGCTGAGCCCGGCGGGCGAACGCAGGTGGCGGGCACGGGTGTCCAGCTCCCAGCCGGCGAAGCGCAGGGTCGCTGCTTCATCCACCTGGGCACGCTGCGGGAAGCTCTGTACCCGGCGCAGCACCACCTTGATCCGCGCCAGCAATTCGCGCGGGTCAAAGGGCTTGGGCAGGTAGTCGTCGGCACCCATCTCCAGGCCGATGATGCGGTCGATCAGCGTGCCCCGCGCGGTGAGCATGATCACCGGCACGTCGCTGCGCGCGCGCAGGTCGCGACACAGGGTCAGGCCGTCCTCGCCGGGCAGCATCAGGTCGAGCACCACCAGGTCTACCGGCTGCACTTGCAGCTGGCGCTGCATCTCGCGGCCATCGGCGGCGGCGGACACCTGGTAGCCCATGCCCTTGAGGTAGTCGGCCAGCAACTGGCGGATCTCGGGGTCGTCGTCGACGACGAGGATGTGGTCTGGCCTGGACATCGGAAAACTCGCGGCGGGGCGCTATCGGTACGGGCTGGCGACACGGGTTGCACGGCGCAAATGTAATGGATTGTTGTGGCGCGGGATTTCACGCCGATCCGATACATTGCCGCCCGGCTCGCCCGCGGCGGCAGCGGTAGAGTGGATTGCAAATGCGATTAATTCTACTTCATGCCCAGGTCGTTCCGCATGCCCTTCCTGTCGTCCCGCTCCCGTCTGCTCCGTTCCCTCGCCACCCTCGCCCTGCTCTGCCTGGGCTGGCTCGGCCTCGCCGTGCCCGCCGAAGCGCTGAGCGTCACCGACGTGCTGGGGCGCAAGGTCGAGGTCAGTGGCAATGCCCAGCGCGTCGTGCTGGGTGAAGGCCGCCTGTTCTTCGCCCTCGCCCTGCTCGACCGCGACAACCCCTTCCAGCGCGTGGTCGGCTGGCAGAACGACGTGCGTCTGCTCGACCCGCACACCTTCGACGTCTACGCCCAGCGCTTCCCCCAGGTGAAGCAGATCCCGCTGATCGGCCAGGCCTCGGAGCAGAGCGTCAGCGCCGAGCAGATCCTCGCGCTGAAGCCGGACCTCGCGGTGTTCAGCATCGCCGGCGAAGGCCCGACCCAGCACAGCCCGCTTGCCGATATCCTCGCCGCCGCCGGCGTCCCGGTGCTGTTCGTCGACTTCCGCGTGCACCCCATCGAGGGCGTGCGCACCAGCCTCACCGCGCTGGGCGCGGCGCTCGGTCGCCAGGCCGAGGCTGACCAGTACCTGAAGTTCTACGACGCCCACCTCCAGCGCATCCGCGATGGCGTGGCCGGGCTGGATGACGCGCACAAGCCAAGCGTGTTCCTCGAACTGCTGGCGGGCGTCTGGCAGGCGCCGGGGCACACCACCGGCAAGAGCGGCCTGGGCAGCGTGATCGACACCGTCGGCGGGCGTAACATCGCCGCCGGCGTGGTGCCCGGCGCGCTGGGCGACATCAGTGTGGAGTACGCGCTGTCGGCGAAACCGGACCTGTACATCGCCACCGGCAACCGCCAGCCGGGGCTGATCCTCGGCGCCGGCGTCAGCCAGCAACAGGCCCGCGAAAGCCTGGGCAAGGTCCTGCAGCGCCCCGAGTTCGCCAGCCTCGACGCCATCCGCAACGGCAAGGCCCACGGCCTCTGGCACGACTTCTACAACTCGCCGTTCAACATCCTCGCCATCGAGGCCATGGCGCGCTGGGTGCATCCCGAACGCTTCGCCGACCTCGACCCGGCGCAGACCCAGGCACAGATCAACCTGGACTTCCTGCGCATCGGCCTGGACGGCACCTACTGGGTCGATGCCGGCCAGCCGGAATGAACGCCGCCTTGGACACTATCGACCTGCAGCTGGCGCGCCACGAGCGCCGGCTGCAACTGCGCCGCCGCGGGGCGGTGCTGGTCGTCCTGCTCGCCCTGCTGCTCGGCTCCCTGGCCTGGGACCTGCTCAGCGGGCCGTCCGGGTTGACGCCTTCCGCCCTGTTCCACGGCCTGCTGCATCCGGCTGAGCTGGAGCCGAGCCAGCGAGTGATCATCTGGAATGTGCGCCTGCCCTACGCTGTGATGGCGCTACTGGTGGGCGGTGCGCTGGCGCTGGCCGGCGCGGAGATGCAGACCATCCTCGACAACCCGCTGGCCAGCCCCTTCACCCTCGGCGTGTCGTCTTCGGCTGCGCTGGGCGCATCCCTGGCAATCTTTTTCCACCTGGGCAACGCCTGGCTGTCGGCCAACACGGCCGTCTCATTGGCCGCCTTCGTTTTCGCCTGCCTGTCGCTGGTCCTGCTGCAGGGGCTCTCGCGCCTGCGCGGCGGCGGCGTGGAAAGCCTGGTGCTGTTCGGCATCGCCCTGGTGTTCAGCTGCAACGCGGCGGTGGCGCTGCTGCAGATGATGGCCAGCGAGGACGTGCTGCAACAGCTGGTGTTCTGGACCCTCGGCAGCCTCGCCCGCGCCGACTGGCACAAGGCCGGCGCACTGGCGCTGGTGCTCGCCCTGTGCCTGCCCTTCTCCCAGGCTGCCGCGTCGAAGCTCACCGTACTGCGCATGGGCGAGGACCGCGCCCGCAGCCTGGGTGTGGACGTGCGCCGCCTGCGCCGTTTCGCCCTGCTGCGCATCTGCCTGCTGTCTGCCTGCGCAGTGGCGTTCGTTGGCACCATCGGCTTCATCGGCCTGGTCGGCCCGCACATCGCGCGGCTGCTGATCGGCGAGGACCAGCGTTTCTACCTGCCGGCCAGCGCCCTGGTCGGTGCGCTGCTGCTGTCGCTGTCGTCGGTGGCGAGCAAGTTGCTGATGCCGGGGCTGATCGTACCGGTGGGCATCGTCACTGCACTGGTCGGCGTGCCGGTGTTCGTCGTACTGGTCTGCCGCGGAGGACGCCACGCATGAGCTTGCTTGCGCAGAACCTGACGGTCGCCTACCGCCGCCATGCGGTGGTCCACGAGGTGACCTTGCCGGAACTGAGACGCGGCACCCTCACCGCACTGATCGGCCCCAACGGCGCCGGCAAGTCGACCCTGCTGCGCGGTCTCGCGGGCCTGGAGCGCGTACGCGGTGAGCTGAGTCTCGACGGCCAATCCCTGACATCGCTGTCGGTCGGCGAACGCAGCCGGCGCATCGCCTACATGCCGCAGCACCTGCCCGGCGGCATCGCCCTGAGCGTACTCGATGCGCTGCTGGCCAGCCTGCGGGTCAACCCGTTCGACACCGATCTGCGCCGCGCCGACCCACTGGCCGCCGCCCTCGAAGCGTTGCGCCGGGTCGGCATCCTGCACCTGCGCGACCAGCGCCTGGACCGTCTCTCCGGCGGCCAGCGGCAGATGGTCAGCCTGGCCCAGTTGCTGGCACAGCGCCCGCAGGTGCTGCTGCTGGACGAACCGACCAGCGCGCTGGACCTCAACTATCAGCTGCGGGTCATGCAATGCGTGCAGGAAGAAGTGCGCCAGCACGGCCTGATCGCCATTGCCGTGCTCCACGACATCGGCCTCGCCGCGCGTTACGCCGATCAGTTGGCGGTGCTGCACCGGGGCCGCCTGGTGGCCGCCGGCGCTGCCGAAAGCATCCTGACGCCAGCGTTGTTCGGCGAGGTCTACGGCGTCCGGGCGCGGGTCGAACGCTGCTCGCGGCAGACGCTGCAGATCATCATCGACGAGGTAGCCTGCTGAGTCCTCAGCTCTCGCGGCGCTGCGGTTGCGTGGCGTGCACGAATACCGTGTAGGTGTCGGCCGGGTGCGCCACGCCAGCCTGGTCCAGCGCGCGGGCGATGGACCCGCGGTGGTAGGTCGCGTGGTTGAGGATGTGGAAGAACATCTCTTCGCGAGTCAGGCTGCCACTGCGGCCGTCGGTGAAACGGAAGCGAATGACTTCACGTCCCTGCGCCGGGGTCAGCGCGGCGAGCTGCTCGACGTACCACTGGGTGGAGCTCAGCAGGCGCTCGCGCAGCTCGTCGTAGCCGGGCAGCGTCGCGGTATTGGTCGCCGGGTGCGGGTCCGCTTCACCGTTCAGCCGTGCGCGGAACAGCTCCTCGACGATGGCCATGTGATTGAGCTGCTGCAGAGCGAAGGCGTGCTCGGCGGGAAAGCGCTCGCGGTCGATCAGGGCGACGGCGTCCAGTGTCCGGCGGTCCGACCAGCATTTGTAGGCGAAGGCCTGGGTCAGCATCGCAGCTCCTTGTCAGTCTCGAAGGCGGCACTGTAGCGCATCCGGGGCTTGGGTTGTGCCCGCCCAGCTGCCAGACTGGCGGCAGCCCCAAGGACGCTTCGCTGCCATGAAAACCCCCGATATAGAAGCCATCCGCGCTTTCGTGCTGGTCGCCGACCTGAAGAGCTTCACCCGCGCCGCCGAGGTTACCGGCACGACCCAGGCCGCCATCAGCCTGAAGATCAAGCGCCTGGAGGAATCCCTCGGCCGCGCCCTGCTGGCGCGCACCCCTCGCCGCGTCACCCTGTCCGCCCACGGTTCGGTATTCCTCGCCAGCGCCCGCCACCTGCTGCAGAGCTACGACGAAACACTGCGCTGCTTCGACACGCCACGACGGACCCTGCGCATCGGCGTGAGCCACCACATCCTCGGCGCAGACCTGAGCCACTGGCTCAGGCGTCTGGCCCAGGCCGATCCGCAAGTGATCGTAGCCTTCAGCCTGGGCACTTCACGGCAGATGCTCGAGAGCTACGAGGAAGGCGCACTGGATATCGCGCTGATCCTGCGCCACGACAACCGCCGCCAGGACGGCGAGCTGATCGGCAGCGCACGCTTCGGCTGGATGGCTGCCGAGTCGTTCGAGCTGGAGGCTGGCGCGCCGCTGCCACTGGCGATCCAGCCGGCGCCCTGCGGCATGCGCAGCATGGTCAGCAGTGCGCTGCAGGGGCAGAACCGCAACTGGCGCGAAGCCTTCGTCGGCTCGGGCATTCTCGCCATAGGAGCGGCGGTGTCGGCCGGTATCGGCATTGGCGCGATGGTCGAGCGCATGGCGCCGGCGGGCTGCGTCGATGTGCGCGAGCGCCTCGGCCTGCCTGAATTGCCACCCCGCGATGTGGTGGTCTATTGCGCCCAGCGTGACGCGCAGACGCGCGCGCTGATCGACGCACTGAGCCAGGCCGTCAGCGCCTGAGCCTCAGTGCAGGAGCACGCCCAGCCGCGCCAGGAACAGCGCCAGGGCGGCGATCAGTGCGCCGCACCAGGCAACGGCAGCGAAGTGGATGAAGGCGAAATCGCCGGCTTCGATCGGTTCGTGATCCATGAACGGCACTTCCTGAACAGCGGTTGGGAGCCGCCAGTA
Organism: Pseudomonas sp. GD03903; assembly: GCF_029840045.1. NCBI lineage: Bacteria > Pseudomonadati > Pseudomonadota > Gammaproteobacteria > Pseudomonadales > Pseudomonadaceae > Pseudomonas > Pseudomonas sp. GD03903. Next base: position 203,628 of record NZ_JAOCBT010000009.1, read on the forward strand.
TCGAAAGTGCCGATCCGGACAAACAGCTTGCGCCGGCTATTTCAGTGATAAGCCAAACGCCTCAATAGCCCGCCTGCCGGTCCACGGTATGCAGCAGTTCGGCGCCTTCGAGGTCACGCAGGATATTCTTCGCCACCACCGCTGCACCGCCTTCCACCTGCATGGTGCTGGCAATGTGCGGAGTGACCCACACCTGCGGGTGCGACCACAGCGGATGCTCCTGCGGCAACGGTTCCTGCTGGAACACGTCGAGGATCGCCGCCCCCACCTGCCCCGCATCCAGCGCGGCGAGCAGGTCGGCTTCCACCACGTGCTCGCCGCGGCCGACATTGACCAGCCCCGCGCCCCTGGGCAACTGCGCCAGCGTCTCGCGGTTGAGGATGCCGCGCGTACTGTCGGTCAGCGGCAGCAGGTTGACCAGGATGTCGCACTGGGACAGGAAGCTCGCCAGCTCCTCGGGACCGGTGTAGGTCGTCACGCCGTCGATCTGTCGCGCGGAACGGTTCCAGCCGAGCAGCTGGAACTTCAGGTGGCGCAGTTGCGCCAGGCAGGCCTGGCCCAGTTGGCCAAGGCCCATCACGCCGACCCGACTGGTCGCGGCCGGGAAGATGCTCAGCGGCTCCCACACCTGGGCGGCCTGCGCCACGCGGTAGGCCGGCATCTCGCGGTGCAGTGCCAGCGCGGACATCACCACGAACTCGGCCATGATGTCCGCCAGGGAGTCGTCGACCATGCGCACCAGCGCCACCGATTCGGGAATCTTCGACAGGTCGAACTGGTCCACCCCGGCGCCCGCCGCGAACAACACACGCAGGCTGGTATAACGCTCGATATCGGCGACCGCTTTCCAGGTCAGCAGGTAAGTGACACGCGCCGGGTCGACCGATTCGAAGCCTTCGACGAACTCCAGGTCCGGTACCTGGGCGGCCAGCAGGGCACGCCACTGGTCCGCGTGTTCGGGTTCGGCGTTGTAAAGAAAGATCACGTCCTGTTCCTCGCTCTTGTTCTTCGCACGTCCGGCCAGTTAACCAGCCGACCCACCCGGGGAACACCACCGGCAAGGCACTGCGGGCACGCAGACCGACGCACCGGGCACCCGCGCTATCTGGCGGAACGTACGCAGCCCAGGCGCACTTCCTTCGACGGCGAATGGCCGAAGAACGAGGTGTAGCACTTGCTGAAATGGCTGGGCGAGACGAAGCCGCAAGCCAGCGCCACCTCCACCAGCGACAGGTCCGAGTGCTGCAGCAGGCGCCGGCTCTCGGTGATGCGCAGCTCCAGGTAGTAGCGTACCGGCGAGGTGCCCAGCTGCTCCTGGAACAGCCGCTCGAGCTGGCGCTTGGAGCGGCCCACGTACGCGGACAACTGGTCGGTGCTCAGCGGCTCCTCGATGTTCGCGCTCATCAGGTTGAGCACCTCGCGCAGCGGCTCGGTCATCTTTTCGTGCAGCGCCGGGCGAGTCCGGCGGTAGCGCGATTCCTCGAAGGCAAGAATGTCGACGATGCCTTCGACCAGCTCGCGGCCGTGCAGGCTGTGAATCCACTCCAGCACCAGGTTGAAGGCGCCGGTCGGGCTGCCGGCGGTCAGGCGGTTGCGCTCGAGGATGTAGCTTTCGGCAGTGACCACGCTGTGCGGCGCGACCTCCGCCAATGCCGCACGATTCTCCGGATGCACCGCACACTGGTAGCCATCCAGCAGGCCGGCCTTGCCGAGGAACCAGGCACCGTTCCACAGACCGGCCAAGGCGATGCCGCGCTCGTCGGCGAGCTGCAGCAGGCGGCTGAGAGCCGGCATGTCCCTGAGCGGCGTGCGCAGGCCACCACAGACCACCAGCAGGTCCATGTCCAGGTCCTTGCCCTGCAGTGCGGCCGCCGGGCAGATCAGCAATCCGAGGTCGCTGGTGACCGACTCGCCATCGAGGCTGAAGGTCCGCGTGGTGAATGCCTCTTCGCGGATCAGGTTGGCCGTGACCAGGGTGTCCAGCGCCTGGGTGAAGGCTGGCAGCGAAAAGTGCTCCAGCAGGACGAAACCGACCTTGTGCTGGCGCTGCGGCTCGCCCTTGCGCGCGTTGACGAAACGCAGGTTCTGCCCCTGCATCGATTCGCTGAACTGCCTTCTTTCCACGGTTGCGTACCCTTGCGAATGCTGGCCGGCAGTCGCCGCGGCCGGGCGTCCACCGGTGTGACCGCCCGGCACAGAGCCGATCTGCCGCTTCTGGCAGGGATTATACAAACGCCTCCGCGCCGGGCCAGTTCATCCACACCACCATTCACCGCAGCCGTCAGGGCATGCACCTCGCCGGGCCGACATCAGGCCACGCCCGACTCCTGCGCTGCAGCAACGCGCTTGCCCAGCGGCGTCCTGCCGAAGCCGTCGGCGGCAATCCGCTGCTGTGCCGGTGTTGGCGAATCTACCCGCATGCCCAGGGGTGTCCGGCTGAAGCCATCTTCGGCCAGTTCTGGCGTCACGCTCCGCTCGGCCAGGGGCGTCAGTTGGAAACAGGCGGCCGCATGGGCGCAGCTCGCCTCGGTTGCATTGGCATGGACAGCCACGCCGGCCAGCGAGAAGGCAACGGCGGTCACGAAGGTCTTCAGGTTTTTCATGGCATCGATCCTCAAGGGTCCAAAGGGGGCAGCTCAACGCACTGGGGAACCTTGGGTTCCTGCCATGTCCGCTGAACTGTTGGAGCTCATTGAGGACTCGCGGAGTATCTGCAGCGTGTCGAAAAGCGCCGTGGTCATCTCGCCACGTGTCTCAGCGCTCGGCAGATACAGTGGGATACAAGGCACGCACGAGGGCCGCAGGCATGGCGTGCAGTCGCGCATGTTCGCGCGGCGGTGCTTGAGCAGAAGGCACGCCTCCCGCCGCGGAGCCCTCGTCGGCCGACCGGCCTGCGCCGGGATCACTGCCGTGAGGGCACACAGCGAAGCGATGGGCGGAAGTATTCAGGACAATTTCATTGACCCAGGTCGATGAAGCCTGGAGGTCGGTTTGTCGGTCATTTCCGCATCCTACAGACTGGGCCTCTTGTATACAGTTTGAGGAACGAATGATGCGAAAGTCACTCTCCGCGCTTGCGCTCACTATCCTGGCGTCGCAAGGCGTCATGGCTGGCGAAACGGCCAGCACCGCCGTCGGTGGCGGGCTGGGCGGTGCACTGGGCAGCGTTGTCGGTAATGCCGTCGGCGGCAGTACTGGCGCGGCAATCGGTGCGGGTGTCGGCGGCGCGGCCGGCGGGGCCATGTCGGCGAAGAACGGCAAGAAGACGGAAGCGGCAATCGGCGGCGGCCTCGGGGCAGCCGGCGGACAGGTGATCGGCAACAATCTCGGTGGTTCCACCGGCGGCGCGGTCGGCGCGGGCCTCGGGGGCGCTGCGGGCAGCGCGGTTGGCAACAGCCTGGCCGACGATCATGGTGGGCATGGCAACCACAAGCACAAGCACAAGCACAAGCATCACTGACGGCTTGCATCGCCGCCGGAAGGCCCGCTGCAGGGCGGGCCTGGTCGAATCCCGGGCGCCGGCTGCGGCCAATCAGTCGGCCGCTGGTGGATTTCTCAGGGCACTGGCATCCAGGTGGCGGGCCGCCAGTTCCAGGGTACCTCTGCCACCTCGCCGCAGGCAGGCCAGCAGGGACAGCCAGGGAATCTCCGTGAGCATGACTTCCGTCGCCGGCAGGGCCCGCACCTCACCGGCGGTGCCTCCTGCGGGGCCGCCGTCGGGAAGATAGAGCAGCACCCAGTCGCCCTGGGTTTCGAGAATCAGCCCGAGGCGGAAGCCACCGCCCTCGCTGATCATGCCGACGCGCGCACCTTCGATCTGCTCCAGCCCGGCAAAACGGGCGGTGGCATCCTTGAGCAACTGATACCCAGGAAGGTTGCCGAGCAGGCGATCCTCCAGCGTCTGCAGCCCCTTCGATGCCAGTCGGGTCCGCGCCAGCAGGCCGGCAAGAAAGCACAGGGCGGCCAGCGCCAGGACAGCGGCCAGGGTGACGGAGGTCGCCGCCGCCACGCCGAAACCGTCGAACAACGGCAGCACCTTCTGCAGCGGACCGCTGAGCAGGTGGATTGCCTTCTCGATGAGGATGACCACGAGGACCAGGGGCAGGATCAGCAGCAAGCCACCGGCAATGGTTGTCTTGATGAACTTGAGCATGCTTCCTCCTGGCCGCAGCACGCTACCCGGCCGTCGCTGGCTGCATTCGTTGAGTGGCCGTCCGGGCTCGATGGGCGGCTGCGCACGGCAACAACCGATGGTGCGCCAGTCGCCCGGCGCCGCGGCGACGTGCCCGGGGTTCGGGTCCGACTTGCCGGACTGCGGGAGCACCATCCGCGAATGGCGGCCATGGCGCTGGCCGCCCCGCTGAAAAAGCCGGCAAGCCATCCGCCGTCGCGGATGGCTTGCCGTTGAACCCTTCAGGCTTCGGAGGGAACGTCAGGGCGTCACGATGTTGAACCAGAAGTCGAAGTTGTCCATGTAGCTCATCAGCTCGTCGAGCTTGCCCGCGTCGCCCTGCACCTTGATCTCGCCCGAGCCTTCCGCATCCTTCAGCGTGGTCTGCTTGAGCATCAGCTTGTTCAGGGTGTCGCGGGTCAGGGTGATGGTGGCGTCGGCATCCTTCGCCTGCGCGCCTTCGGTGTGGTTGAGCACGCCGTTGACCATCTCCAGGCTGTACTTCTGCTTCAGGTCGGTGAAGTCGAAGTTGAGGGTGATGTGCTTGTCGGCGACTTCAGGCCCTTTCAGGCGCATGGCCAGGTAGTCGAAGAACAGGTCCAGGTCCATCGCCTTGACGGTATCGGGGCTGGCGGTGTCCGGGGTCGGCAGCTTCTGCACGCCGTTGCGCAGTTCCTGCGCGCCGGTGAGGTAGAAGTTGCGCCACGGGCCGCTCTCGGCCTGGTAGCCGAGCTGTTCCAGCGCGTCGGCTTGCAGGTTCTTCGCCGCCTGGTTGTTCGGATCGGCGAAGACCACGTGGTTGACCACCTCGGCCACCCAGCGGAAGTCACCCTTGTCGTAGTACTCCTTGGCCTTCTTCAGCACGGCGTCGGCGCCGCCCATCATGTCGACGTAGCGCTTGGCTTCCTCTTCAGGCGGCAGTTCCCACAGGGTCGCCGGGTTGCCGATGAACCAGCCCAGGTAGAGCACATAGGTGGCCTTGACGTTGTGGTTCAGCGAGCCGTAGTAGCCACGGTTGGAGAAGCGATCGGCGATGCCCTTGGGCAGTTTCACCTGCTCGGCGATCTCGGTCATGGTCAGGCCCTTGTTGGCCAGGCGCAGGGTCTCGTCGTTGATGTAGCGGTACATGTCGCGCTGCGAGGAGAGCTGGTCGCGGACCTCCTTGTTGCCCCAGATCGGCCAGTGGTGCATGGCGTACATCACCTGCACATCGTCGCCCCACATCTTCAGCGCCTCGTTGAGGTACTTCGACCAGGGCAGCGGCTCGCGGATCTTCGCGCCACGCAGCGAATAGGTGTTGTGCAGGGTGTGGGTGGAGTCCTCGGCGGTGTTGAGGGCCTTCTTCTCCTTGATGTAATACATCATCTCGGCCGGCGCCTCGCTGCCCGGCGCGTAGAGGAACTCGTAGGTAAGGCCGTCGATGACGCGTTTCTCGCCGGTCTTGGAGATGATGTCGGTGGGCGGGATCAGGGTCACGGTGCCGGCGGACGTGGTCGTACCCAGGCCGGCGCCGAGCTGGCCGGTTTCGCTGGGCGGCAGCAGGTTGCCGTACATGTAGCTGGCGCGGCGGCTCATCGCGGTGCCGGCCATGACGTTCTCCGCCACGGCGTGTTCGAGGAAGCCCAGCGGCGCGTAGATCTTCACCTTGCCGGCCTTCACGTCCTTCTCGTCGACCACGCCGCGCACGCCGCCGTAGTGGTCGACGTGGCTGTGGGTGTAGATCACCGCGACCACCGGTTTCTTCGGCCGGTGCGCGTAATAGAGGTCGAGCGCCGCCTTGGCGGTCTCGGCGGAGATCAGCGGGTCGAAGATGGTGATGCCGCTCTTGCCTTCGACGATGGTCATGTTCGACAGGTCGTAGTTGCGCACCTGGTAGATGCCGTCGGTGACCTGGAACAGGCCGGAGATATTGATCAGCTGCGATTGCCGCCACAGGCTGGGGTTGGTGGTGGCCGGCGCGGCTTCACCTTCCTTGATGAAGTTGTACTTGGCCGGGTCCCAGATCAGGTTGCCTTTCTCACCCTTGATCGGCTCGGCGGGCAGCGGCGCGATGAAACCCTTGTGAGCCAGTTCGAACGAGGTCTTGTCGTTGAACGGCAGTTCCTGCAGCAGTGCATCGTTGGCCGCCTTGGTGGCATCGGTGGCCGGCTTGGGCGCTTCGGCGGCCCAGGCCTGGGTGGTCATGGAGATGGCCGCGGCCAACAGGAACGACGAGCTGAATTTCCACAGCCTGGCGGCGCCCTGGCCATCCAGTGGGTTCGAAGATTGCGCGATCAGTTTCATCTCAAGCTCCTTCTTGCTTGAAGCGCTGTACCCTTCGAGGCAACTGCCAGCAGTGTTGTTGTGATGTTTGCTGTGTTCAGTCCGGAAAGGAGCGCGCTCCTGGCCGCCCCTTTCGCACCAAGGCTCACTTCTTCAGTTGCTCGTAGGACTTGACCATGTCCCGTGCCCAGCCATCGAGAACGGCCTTGGCGTCGTTGGCGGTCATGACCTGGGAAGAGTTCTCCAGCTCGGCACCAGCCCCCTTGCGCACGACCTGCGCCACCACCTCGCCGCTGCCGCCGTCGAGGAAGGCCGCTTCGGTGGCGAGGCTGGTGTCCTGGTCACGGATGCCGGTGGCGGTGCTGACGCCAGCAGCGATCAGGGCGATGGGAATCACCTCATACGGCTGCAGGCCCTTGGTGGAGGCGCTGACGGCGGTGATCGCCGGACGTACCACCAGGACGTTCGGCCCGGGGCCGTTGGCCAGCGGCAGAGCTTTGGAGAATTGGGTCTGGAGCACCTGGTCGTAGTAGTCCGTGATGCCTTGCAGGGTCTTCTGCGGAATCTTCTCGGTCGGCTGCGGCTGCGGGTAAAGCTGGCTGCGCTCGACATAGACGCTGGTGAAGCTGTTCACGTCCACGCCCGGCTTGATCCAGCGCATCACCGGGGCGCCCGACGGCGACGTCTCTTCCTTGAGTGCCTTGTAGTTCTTCAGGAACCCGGAATACTCCTCGGGCGCCACGTATTTGCTCGCGCACCCGGCCAGCGTCAATGTCGCCAGGCACAGCGGTAACGCCATCGTCTTCCAGTTCATCGAGTTGCTCCTTGTGGATTTTTCCGCTCGGTTTCGGGGCCGAAATCTTTCTGCCGCACGCTATCCGGAGCGCAGCTCGCGCCCCTGTCGACGAGGTGCAGGGTGATGTGGTGGCGGGTGGCGTGAAGGCGTGCAGTGCAACGGCGCTGGAGTTGCCGCCTGGGAAATACAGATCGCCAGGAATGACCGGCGAGTTGACGCCCGGTCGAGCCGGGGCCGGTTTCCCCTTGGCCCGCCTCGCCGGCCAGGGAAAGCCCACCAGCCAACGAGGCTGCGGCGTGTCCGGCTTGGCCATCGACTGAACTCATCCAGCGCTCCCTGCCCATTCGTTTACCCACCGCCACACACGCAAGTGAGTGGCGAACCCAGGCTCCGAATGCACACTGGAGACGACTGCTGACTTTCCCGTACAGGATCGACGACTGTGCAGGAGAGCCTAGATAACCAATCGCGATGTGCAAGCTGACTTTCTGTTCAGGAAGCGATCAGAACGGAGTGAGTGACAGGTGGGAGGCGTTCAGGCATGGCCGGCGCCTCAAGGGGGAGACTGCAGCGGCACTCGCCCGCTGATGGCCGCTGGTGGAGTGGCTCGGCCTACACAATCTGGTGCCTTGTCGACCAGGAAAGTTCGCTGCCACTCGTCACAGAATTCAGACACTCTGGTTGACCGTCCCTCCCCGCGTCACTAGATTCCTACCCTTCTTTCGCCGGGGTGCGCTGCGCCCTGGCGATCACAACGGCAAAGGAATGTCCCGTTATGTTCAAGCCTCTCAGGCCCTGGCTGCCTGCCGTGCTGCTTTGCAGCCCTCTCGCCGCGCAAGCGGAAGGTCCCTCCGGCGACTTCTGGCTGATTCACCAGCAGGGCAGCCTCTACAAGAACGAAATCTTCGTCATCGATGGCGACCCCGCCAACATCTATGACCGCAAGAACGGTGTGCGCTCGCTGGGCGTCTATCAGTTCTACGAGGAAGGCGCCAAGCCGACCTTTACCGCCTATGACGTCGAGGTCGACTGCGCGAAGAACCGCGTGCGCCTCAACGGCGCGCAGAACTACGACAAGTTCTACAACGACATCCGTCCGAAGAAGGTCTCCAAGGAGTGGCAGAAGAAGCCTGAGGCGTGGATCGCCCAGAGCCGCGACTTCCTCTGCAAGCCGGACGCCCACGTGGAGCAGAAGATGTATCCACTGGGCAAGATGCCCACTGCGCAGTTGGTTTCGGCCGCTCCCGGCCTGTTCCAGTTGCGCAACCGCGAGCACGCCAAGAACCTGATCCTGGAGATGGTCGACAAGGGCTTTGAACAGATGCCCGTCAAGAACGCACCGGCCAAGGAGGGCGTGCAATGAAAGGGTTACTCGCACTGGGGATGATCGCCATCCTGCTCGGCGGCTGCTCCGCCATCCCCACCCTGCCCGAGGCGCAGGCCCGCAGCTACTGGAAGGGCCGCCCGGCCGGCGACGCCATCGACCACTTCGGCGCGCCCAGCGACATCGGCCTGGCGCCGGAGAACGACTGGGTCGTGCTGATCTATCGCCGCGACACCTCCTACGTTTCCCGTGAAGCGCTCGGCACCTACACCGGCCCGCAGAACGGCCAACTGGTGCATACCGAGTACTGGGGCGACGTGGTCCACTCGGCCAGCTGCGAAATCCGCGTCGCGATCAACCGCGCCCGGCAAGTGGACTACCTGCTGACCCGCGGCAATTGCGGCGGCATCCCGCTGAAGCCGGAAGCCTGAGGCCAGGCATCGCCATCAAGGAGGAAGCGAAACCATGCCAACCATGAACTACCTGGCGCAAGCCACCGCTGTGCTGCTCGGCCTCCTGGCCATCGGCTCGCCGGCGTCTGCCGAAGAGGTGAAGGTGACGGAGCTGCTGCGCGGCGGCTATGAGGTGAAGGCGGCCTACGTGGCCCCGGGGCGGGTCACGCAGGTTCACTTCCTGATCCTGCAGAAAGGCACGTCGGTCTACCAGTGCGGCACCTACGAGAGCAACACGCCGCTGGAGCGCTACTACGACTACTCCAACACCTACTCCTGTTCGGCAGTCGGTGACTGGGTGCCGAAGAACAGCGTGCCCGGCCTCAAGCCGTAATACCGCGAAGGTCAGCATCCACCGCTGCTGACCGGAGCACTGCCTGGATTTCCCCCCATGACACTGCGCCTGCTATCCGCCAGCCTGCTGCTGGCCTGCACCCTCGCCCACGCCGCCGAGCAGCCGGCCATCCCCAGGCCGCTGGAGGAGCAGGTCGGCCGCCTGGTGGAGCTGTACAAGGACAGCTTCGCCACCGGCTACCCCGCAGCCACTCGCGTGCAGACGCTGAAGATCGGCAAGGGCACCGAACTCACCCTGGCAGTCTTCACCATCGAAGGCTTCGACATGGGCAACAACTACAACCAGTACCTCGCGGTCTTCTCCTCTACTCCGGACGAGGAAGGCCAGGAGCACTTCAGCCTGCTGGACGCGATGCAGATTGGTGGCGGTGGCTGGCGCTCGATCGAGAAACTGGACGCCAGGCTGGTCGGCGAAGCAACGCAGCAGCGCACCCTGATCGACATTCCCGTCATGCAGAACAGCGACGACGACTCGCCGAACTTCCCCAGCCGCGCCGGCGTGATCCACCTGTCCCTGCAAGGCGCGCAGACGCCGCGCCTGGTCGAACTGAACTGACGCCAGCGCCGGGCTGGAGCCGAACGTACCAGGGTTGATACCAAGTCGATAACAAACCGCGCTAAATTTCCTCGTGCGACGGCCGCCACAGCGGATATCCACCCTCAGCGGAAGATATCCATGACCAGCATCGGCACCGTCAGCACCACCAGCATTCGCTATCCGGCCACCGCCGGAGCCGCCTCCAGCAACTCCACGGCGAACGGCGAAGACAGCACCACCAGCGACGCCACCAGCAGCACCCAGGCTTCCCCGAGCGCATCCGCGCAGGGCGCTTCCGGTGGCGCCGGCGCCACGGCCAGCGGCAGTTCGGAGAGCAGTTCCGACAGCACCCTGGAGAAGCTCAAGCTGGCCCTGGAGCAGGCGCAGAAGGAACTGCAGGAGGCCGAGAAGGCGGCCGCCAAGGCCACCCAGGGCGGTGCCGGCCAGACAGAAGAACAGAAGCAGGCCCAGCAGGTCGCGGCACAGGCCGCGCAGGCGCGTGTGTCGTCCGCGGCAGCGGCGGTAGCGGCGGCCACCGCGGCCTATTCCGAAGCACTCAGCGATTCCGGCAACAGCACCAGCGGAACCTCGGTAAACACCTCCGCCTGACCCCGTGCGGCCGGCCTGGCGCCCTTCCCTAGCGGGCGGTGGCGCCCTCGTTCATCAGGTAGCTCAGCAGTTGCCGGGCGTGGGAGGACAGTGCATCCCAATCGCTGACGCAGATGCGCAATTCGCGGGTCGCCCAGGCATCTTCCAGCGCCACCACCGCCACCGGCAGCTCCTGCGCCAGGCGAGTCGCGGCGGCCTCCGGCAGCATCGCCACGCCGACCCGCTGGGCAACCAGCTGGGCAATCGCATCGAAGCTCGGTGCCCGCACACGGACCCTGAGCGGCAGCGCGTTGCGCACTGCCATCGCCTCGACGAAACGCTGCATGGCGCGTTCGGCGGGCAGGCAGACAAAGGCGAAGCTCAGCGCATCGCGCAGGCTGGGCAAGTGCTGGCTGGCCAGCGGGTGATCCTGCGGCACCAGCAGCACCAGCTTGTCGTTGCGGAACGGCAGCGACAGCAGGCCGGCGGTGGGCAGGTTGCCGTCGTAGACACCGATATCGATCGCCCCGTCCTGCACCGCACGCAGTACGTCCTTGCTGTTCTGCTCGGTCAGTTGCAGGTCCACTTCCGGGTAATCGGCCAGGAAAGGGCCCAGCGCAGTCGGCAGGAAGGTGCTGTTGGCGACAGTCGAGGCCGCCAGGCGCAAGGTGATGCGCCGTTCGCCGCTGAGTTCCTGCAGGGTGTCCCTGAGCTGACGCGCCTCCTTCAGCACCCGCTGGCTGGCCTCCAGCACCAGGCGGCCGCTGGGCGTGAGGCTCATGCCGTCGCTATGCCGGACAAACAGCGAGAGCCCGCAGCGCTCCTCGAACAGGCGCAGGCGGTTGCTCGCCGCCGACACCGCTACCGGCACCGAGGCCGCCGCCTTGCTCAGGCTGCCGCTGCTGGCGATGGCGGCGATCAGGCGCAGGTCGGCAAGATCAAAGTGCATTGAGCGTTCTCCAAAAACGAAAGCAATGTTCGCCAAGATGCGATTCTAGTGGAACAGCCTTCTCTCTAGAATAAAGCCTTTCCCCTGCCTTGCAGCCGTGCCGCGATGACCAGCCTGACCTCCCTCTACCAGCGCAGCCTGCGCAGCGGCGTACTCTTCGCCGTACTTTCCGCCACCGGCTTCAGCCTCAAGGCGGTCTTCGTGAAGCTGTCCTACGCTGCCGCGCCGGTGGATGCGCTGACGGTGCTGGCCATCCGCATGGGCCTGGCGCTGCCGCTGTTTCTCTGGCTGATCTGGCTGAGCCGCAGCCCCGAACAGGCTCGCCTGACGCTGGCCGATGGCGTGCGCATCCTGCTCCTCGGGCTGTTCGGCTACTACCTCTCCAGCCTGTTCGACTTCTACGGCCTGCAGTACATCAGCGCCGGGCTGGAGCGGCTGATCCTGTTCACCTACCCGACCCTGGTGCTGCTCCTGCAGATGGTCGTGACCCGCGAGCGCCCCGGCTCCCGCACCCTCGCGGCAATGGGCTTGTGCTACCTCGGCCTGGGCATCGCCCTGGTGCATGACCTGCGCGTGGAGGGCAGCGACGGGCAGATCCTGCTCGGCGCTCTCTGGGTGTTCGCCAGCGCCGTGACCTATGCCCTGTACTACATGGGCACCGCCGCCGTGGTGCGCCGCGTCGGTTCGATGCGCCTGGCCGGGCTGGCCGGCGGCGCATCGTCGGTGATGGTGCTGATGCACTACGCCGTGAGCGGCAACGCCGGGCAACTGGCAACGCTGCCCGGTGCGGTATGGATCCACGGCTCGCTGATGGCGCTGATCTCCACCGTGCTGCCGATCTACTGGATGGCACTGGCCATCCAGCGCATGGGCGCCACTCATGCGGCGGCGTTCGGCAACCTGGGCCCGGTGCTGACCGTCTTCGCCTCCTGGGCGCTGCTCGGCGAGGCGATTACGCTCTACCAGATTGCCGGATTGGCACTGGTGCTGTTCGGCGTTTCGCGGTTGTCGGGAGCCAAGGCAGCGGCCGCTCAGGCGGTGCCGAAGCGGCAGGCCGAGAGTTGCCGGGGTACCGGCTGAACAGCTCAGCCTGCCATTGCCGCCGGCTTCACAGGCGACCGATCCTCATGTTGATCGGCCAGCTCAGCGGGTGGCGCGCCGCAGGGTCGCCCCAGCGCTCGGCCATGTCGGCGGCGAAGCGCTGCAACAGCTCCTCGCGCCCGGCCTCGCGCGCGCTGCGCAGCGCCGACCAGGTGGAGACGTAACCGAGGAACTCCGCAAGATTCCACTCCAGGCGGATGGCAATCTCCGGCCCGGCAAACTCGCCGAAGGGAAAGTCGAGGGTGGCGTAGCCGCTGTCCACCAGCTTGCGTTCGGCGGGCCAGTAGGGGCCGATCTCTTTCCAGTAGAACTGCTCGAAGCGCTCGCCCAGCGCGCCAGCCAGGCGCAGCACGCCGTAGCTGATCAGCGCCAGGATCGCCCCGGGCTGGGCAACCCGCCGCACCTCGGCATAGAACCTCGGCAGATCGAACCAGTGCGCGGCCTGGGCGGCGGTGATCAGGCTGGTGCTGCGCTCGGGCAGCGGGAGGTGTTCCGCTGGCGCGCAGACATAGCTGACGTTCTGCTGCGCCGCCGCGTGGGCGAGCTGGTCCGCGCTGGGATCGAAGCCGATCACCGTCTGGAAATGCTCGGCCAGTTGCCGGGTCAACTGGCCGCTGCCGCAACCGACATCCACCGCGAGCGCCCGCTCGGGCGTCACCGAGGCCAGGTAGGCGGCCAGCTCCGCCGGGTACTCGGGACGGAAACGCGCGTAGGCTTGCCCGCCCTGGTCGAACCAGTTGCGCAGGTCGGTAGACGAATCATTCATGGCTGGCGGCTCCTGTCTGGAAGACTTGCTTCGCGCCAATGTAATGGGCGAACGGGCAAACAGGCCAGGGCCACGCGGGCCGGCGCAGGACTTGAGCCCTGCCCGACCCGGTGCACTGTCAGACCTGCGCCATGCCGCCGTCGACGAACAACTCGATGCCGTTGATGAAGCTGGCCGACTCGGAGGCCAGGAAAGCCACCGCCTTGCCGACTTCCCGCGGCTCGCCCAGACGGCCCAGCGGCACCTGGCTGGCCAGCGCATCGAACAGGCCCTGGCGTGCCTCCTCGGGCACCAGGTCGCCGAGGCCGGGAGTGCGCACCGGCCCGGGGCTGACGACGTTGACGCGAATGCCACGCTCCTTCAGGTCCAGCGCCCAGGAGCGGGCGAAGTTGCGCACGGCGGCCTTGCTCGCGCTGTAGACGCTGAAGTTGGCGGTGCCCTGGATCGAGGTGGTGGACGCGGTGAGGATCACCGACGCGCCATCGCTCAGCAGTGGCAGCGCCTTCTGCACGGTGAACAGCACGCCGCGCACGTTGGTACCGAAGATACGATCGAAATGCTCTTCGGTGATCGCCCCCAGCGGCAGCATGTCGCCGCCGCCAGCGTTGGCGAAGAGGATGTCCAGGCGGCCGGCGGATTTCGCGATCTGCGCGTACACCGCATCGAGATCGGCAAGCACCGAGGCGTCGGCGCGGATGGCCGTGGCGGCCGGCCCGATGGCTTCGACGGCGGCCTCCAGTTCGGCCTGGCGGCGGCCGGTGATGAACACCCGGGCGCCTTGCGCGGCGAGTTCCTGTGCGGCGCCGAGGCCGATGCCGGTGCTACCGCCGGTGACCAGTGCAACTTTACCAGTGAGGGACTTGTTCATGATGAGCTCCAGGGTTTTCAGGATGTCGGGTTCTGCCTCCTGGCCAGCGTCTGGCGCGGCTTTGCGGTGAGGCATGGCGCTACTCTAGGGCCCGTCGATTAAGCGAAAAAGCGCCTACAATGGAATGACTATCCACACCCATGGATAATCACCTGATCCCTCCAGAGGAACTCCCATGGATCAGCTCCAGGCCATCCGCGCCTTCGCCCGTGTGGTCGAGGCCGGCAATTTCACCCGCGCCGCCGACTCGCTGGACATGCCCAACGCCACCCTGAGCAAACTCGTGCAGGAACTGGAGGCGCACCTGGGGGTGCGCCTGCTGCAGCGCACCACGCGGCGCGTCACGGTGACACCCGAAGGCCAGGACTATTACGCCAAGGCCAGCCGCGTGCTGCGCGACCTGGAGGACATCGATTCGTCCTTCAACATCGCCCGCAGCAAGCCGCGCGGGCACCTGCGCATCGACGTCGGCGGCTCGACGGCGCGCGACGTGCTGCTGCCCCTGCTGCCGGACTTCCTCGCGCGCTACCCGGACATCCGCATCGACCTGGGCGTGTCCGACCGCTCGGTAGACCTGATCGGCGACAACGTCGATTGCGTGATCCGCGGCGGCGCGCTGGACGCCTCGTCACTGGTGGCACGCGGCATCGGCCAGGCCAGCATGGTCACCTGCGCAACTCCCGAGTACCTGCGCCAGAACGGCATCCCTGCGTACCCGGAGGAGCTGCGCAACGGCCATCGGCTGGTCAGCTACCTGTCACCACAGAATGGCCGCGCGGTACCGTTCCGCTTCGAGCGCAACGGCGAACGCAGCGAGCTGAAGATCGAGCACCGCATCGGCGTCAACGAAAGCAATGCACACCTGGCGGCCTGCGTCGCCGGCCTCGGCATCATCCAGACTTTTTCCTACGCCGCCGCCGGCGCCCTGCGCGACGGCACGCTGGTGGAAATCCTCGCCGACTGGCGCCCGGCCCCCTACCCGTTCCACGTCGTCTACCCGCAGAACCGCTACGTCACGCACCGTCTGCGGGTGTTCATCGACTGGCTGGTGCAGTGTTTCCCGGCGAAGGTCGGCGCTTGAGCGCTCAGGGCCGCTGGGGCGCTCAGGGCTGCTTGTCGGCCAGCACTTCGAGCAGGTCGGCCGACGGCACGAAGAACAGGCTGCCCGTCACCGCCTTGCTGTAATCCAGCAGGCGGTCATAGTTGCCGGCCGGGCGGCCGACGAACATGTTCTGCAGCATTTCCTCCAGCGGCGCCGGCGAGCGCGCGTAGCCGATGAAGTAGGTGCCGAACTCCCCGGCCCCGGGGCGGCCGAACGGCATGTTGTCACGGAGGATCTTCACCTCCTGGCCGTCCTTCTCCAGGGTGGTCAGCGAACTGTGCGAGCAGCTCGGCTTCACGTCGTCGCCCAGTTCGATATCGGCCAGCTTGGTGCGGCCGATGATGCGTTCCTGGGCTTCGGTGGAAAGCTGGTTCCAGCCGGTCATGTCGTGCAGGTACTTCTGCACCAGCATGTAACTGCCGCCAGCGAAGCCGGCATCCTCGTCGCCGATCAGGGTGAAGTGCGGGACTTCACGCCCTTGCGGGTTCTCTGTGCCGTCGACGAAGCCGATGATGCTGCGCATGTCGAAGTAGCGGAAACCCTGGACCTCATTGACCACCGTGACCGCCTCGCCGAGCCGCGCGAGCAGTTGCGTGGCCAGCTCGAAGCACAGGTCCATCTGCTCGGCGCGGATGTGCAGCAGCAGGTCGCCCGGCGTAGATACGGCAACACGCGCGCCGCTGCCGATCTCGCGGAAGGCGTGCAGCGAAGCCGGGCGCGGAGCCCCGAACAAGGCGTCCCAGGCCGCCGCACCGAAGCCCACCACGCACGACAGGTTGCCCGTCGGCACGCGCTTGCCGACCGAGCGCACCAGCGCCGACACGTCCTCGCACAGCGAGCGTAGCGGGCTCCAGTCCTTGCCCGGCGTCAGGGTGGCAACCAGGAAGATCGCGCTGCGGGTGATCGGGCTGTCGACCGACTGGGGTTCCGGGGATTCGTCGAGCATGGTTTCCATTCGCCGCCATCGAGGTTGGGTGGTGGGGTTATCAAAGCAGGTCGCCCGTCGCGCTGACAACACGCGCTGCGCATGACAAAGGGCCGGTCTTTCGAGCCGGCCCCTGGAAAACCGATTAGCGTGTCGCGGCCCTAGCGCATCGCCGCCAGCTTGATGCCGAAACCGAGCAGGCAGGCCCCGGCCAGGCGTTCCAGCAGGTTGGTCACGCGCGGATTGGCGCGCATGCGCTCGGCCAGCCGGTGGGTCAGCAGCACGGCTATCAGCCCGTAGAGGAAGGTCACCACGGCCACGGTCGCCGCCATGAAGGCGAAGGTCACCAGCCCCTGGTGCTTCACCGGGTCGACGAACAGCGGCAGGAAGGCCATATAGAACACGATGGCCTTGGGATTGAGCAGGGTGATCAGCATGGTCTGGCGCAGGTAGTGGCCGTTGTCCATGCGGCTCTGCCGCGGTGCATCGCCCGGCTTGCTCATCAGCATGCGCAGGCCCAGCCAGGCCAGGTAGGCCGCACCCAGCCACTGCACTGCATGGAAGGCCGCCGGGTAGGTGGCCAGCAGCGTCGCCACGCCCGCCACCGCCATCCACAGCAGCACCTGGTCGCCCAGGATCACCCCGCAGGTGGCCGCCAGCCCCGCCCTTACGCCGCCCTTGCCGGTCGCGGTGATCAACGCGAAGTTGCCGGGGCCGGGGATGGCCAGGAGCACCACGAAGGCAATCAGGAAGGCGCCGTAATCGGTCACACCGAACATGGGAAATACTCCTGGGCAGGTCAGGCCGGGCGAAAAATCCGAGTCTATCACCGGTTTCGCACGCTGTTCCCTCGCTCCGTGCTTCCTGCAAACTGCCCGCCTGACAGCGCTCGTGCACGAAGAGAACGTTCGACGCACACGGGCGCTACAATTGCCGCCATCGCCGATTCCCCCGGATCGGGCAATCCCGGAGCCAGCTTCAGATGTTCACCCTTGCACGCCTCGACACCTCTCCCCCCGAATCCCTGAAGAGTCAGGTACTGCAGATGGTGGTGGACTACTTCAGCGACATCAGCCCGGTGCCGCTGACGGCGAGCAATCCGCTGTTCCAGCTGTACCAGTACGTGATCGGCTACGAGGTGCACCTGTACCTGCAGGCCATGGACGCCGCCTCGGACAGCTCCGCGCGCCTGATCCTCGCCCTGGATGACGAAGACCCGTCGCGCGTGCTGGGCTTCGCCCTGTACCTGCCGAGCCAGGATGATGCCGAGGCCTGCACCCTTGCCTACCTCGCCGTCCAGGCCAGCCACCGCCGGCGCGGCATCGCCCGCGCCATGCTGCAGAAGATGATCGGCGAGCGGCCCCACGCGGAACTGGCCTGCGCGGCAGGCAAGGTCCCGGTCTTCGAGGCGATGGGCTTCCGCATCCTGGCGGCGCAGGGGCCGCACGTGCTGCTGAATACCCGCGAGCAGCGCTCCGACGGCATGGTCGCGGTGCAGGACCTGGCGCCGATCTACCAATCCAAAGAGGTGCGGCAGATCCACGCCTACCTGGTCAAGCAGAATGACAGCAAGGCGCTGCGCGAGGCCGAGAAGAAACGCGATCGCCTGCTCGACCAGATGACCTGGCAGGCCGAGGAGCTGGTCAAGGCGCGCTTCCCGACGCTGCACTGAAAGCGACAGTAACCGGCCGATCCGTCAGAAGCGACGCTGCTCTATCGATGCAGATGTTTGGCCAGTCGATCGGGCGAATAAGATGGCACTTTCACATCACGCAGCAATGATGGCAAAATGACGCCAGTTAGCCGTCATGTGCAGGGAAGCCAGGTTGCTGCAGTCGCTCAAATCTACCGTCTCGCGTAACGCCCGCACGATCCTCTTCGGTCTTTCCGTCGCCTTCATTGCCCTGCTCGACCCGTTCGGCCTGGCCAGCTCATCGAGCGCGGCCTCGGCCCGCTGGCTGAATCGACTGCTCGCTCAGGACTACCCGGACAAGGGGCAGGACCAAGTCGTGGTGATCCTCCTCGACGACGCCTACCTGCAACGCCACCAGACCTACTGGCCGTTGCCCTACAGCGAGCAGGGCAAGCTGTTCAAGCGCCTGTTCGCCTACCAGCCCGGCGCAGTATTCGTCGACCTTTTGTACAGCCACGACCACTCCCGCGCAGTCTCTGGCCAGCCTGCGCAGATGGAGAGTCAGTTGCTGGCCAATGTATTCGATCGCTACCAGCGCAAGGGGATCACCCTGCTCCTGGCCAACAGCGGGTCAGCGCTGGATACGCCTGGAGCGGTCAATGTACTGCCGCGCTTCGCTAGCGTCAGCCGGCCGGCACTAGTGTCCTGGAATGGCTTCGGCGACCAGTATCCACTATCGGTGCAAACTCCCCTGGGCGCGCTCGAGAGCCCGGCCCTGGGGCTCTACCGCGAATACTGCCGGCGCCATTACTGCCCGGGGCTACCGGTCGACGCCGAAGCCGCCGCGCAGCAGCCGGCGATGACTGTGCAATGGGGACTGAAGCTTTCGCCGCGACAGCAGTTGATCTCACGCATCGAGGATTGCAGCGCCCCCGGAGTGCTCTGGCAGATGCTCCAGGCCATGTTCTGGAAGCTCGGCAATTCGGCCCAGGCCACCTGCCCTTACAGCCTGACCCTCTCTGCCAGCGACCTTGAGGCCACCTCCGAAAAGGACCGCGAATTACTCGGCAGGCTGCTGCGCGGCAAGCTGGTGCTGGTTGGCGCCAGCATCGCCGGTACCGGCGACCTAACCCTCTCGCCGCTACATGGCAAGCTTCCTGGCGTATACCTGCACGCTATGGCGCTGGACAACCTGATCGTCCAGGGCCAGCACTATTATCGCGACCCGCCAGTACTGCCCCTCCTCCCCGGCTCACTGAACTGGGTAGACCTGTTGCAGCTACTCATGCTCGGCGTAATCGCCGCACTCAATGCCATACAGGAACGACCGGCTGACAGTTGGCCGCGCCAACGCTGGCTGCGCTCGCCGTTCCTCGGGCTGGCCCTCACGACTGCACTGCTGATCCTGGTGAGCTACGCGCTGTACTGGCTGAACATGACCCCGGTAAACGTGCTCGGCATCCTCCTGCTGTCTCTTTCCCTGTTCACCGAGCGAATCCGCGAATTCCTCCAGCCCCGCCCTCGTAAAGCGTTCGAAAACTGCCTCAAAGGAGCCCAACGATGTACAAGACATCCCTTTTCCTGTGCTGCGCCCTGCTCAGCCAGAGCCTGTTCGCTGCCAACATGGTGGTGGGGTACCTCGAAGACACGGTGGAGCTTCTCGACGACCAGGGCAAAATCCAGCGTGAAGTGCCTGTCGCCAACTTGCCGCAGCAAGCGCTGCCAGTGCTGCAATACGACCAGGAAACCGACCAGGTGCAGGTCGAAGTGAGTGGCCAGAAGGTCTGGATGGACAGCATGGCGGTACGTGTCGACCCGCCGCTGCACGTGGTCGAATTGCCCTGCGAGAAGCTCACTCGCAGCCAGGCCGAAGACCAGCAGAACAACTCCACCATCGGCTTTGGCGCCGGGTGCAGCAAATGAGCTCGGCACGGATCAAGCGCCCGCTACTGGCCCTGCCGCTGCTAGCTCTGCTAGCCGGCTGCCAGACCCTCGACGGGGCCAACAAAGCGGTGCAGAACCTGGTAGGTTCCTCCACCCAGTCGCGCGTGCAGGGCCGCTATCTGGACCAGGCAGAAGTCCGCGACTACTACCACCTGGACCCGCAGCACGCCAGCCAGCAACGCCTGAGTTTCGACGGTCGCAACCTGCCGGCCAGCGAGATTCGCCAGCAGAACCTGGTGCAGATTCCGCCACTGCAGGCCTACCTGCAGGGCATCGTCGACCGCCTGGCCAAGGGGTGGCCCGGCGAAGTGCCGAAACTCCAGGTGCGCATCGTCGACAGCTATGCCTTCGGCCCCTCGGCAGATCCCTTCGGCAACGTTTTCGTCCCGCTGGGCATGCTCGACAACGTCCAGAGCGAGGACGAGATCGCTGCCATGCTTGGCCACGAGATGAGCCATGTACTGTTGCGCCACCACGATCGGCTTGCAGCTTTCCAGGAACAGAAGGAAATGATGACCACCCTGGCTGGCACCGTGGTACTCGCCGCAGTGGCCTCCAACACCGGGGTGGATCGCAGCACCGGCAAGCTCAAGCTGATCAGCAAGGACCCGCTGGGGACCCAGAAGACCATCGGCAATACCGTGCTCTATACCGCGCTGGCCAACAGCTTCTCGGATAACGTCTGGAGTACTGCCTGGGGCCGTGCGCAGGAAGATCAGGCGGACCTGCTGGGCACCGACCTGATGATTCGCGCCGGTTACGCACCGCGCGCCGCCAGCGTCAGCCTGCAACGCCTGAGCGACTTCCAGGGCAAGCAGGAACCGCTGCTTGGCAGCTTCCTCAAGGCACGCCAGGGCGCCATGCAGGAGTCACTGCAGCAATTCGACCTGAATCGCTTCAGTCGCGAGATCAACACCGTCCTCAACCAGGGCCTGGGCACCGCCATCTCCGCCACCGGACAATATTTCACCCGTTCGCACATGTCGCCCACCGACCGTGACGAGGAACTGCGCAAGTACCTGCAGCGCGAGTACCGCCAGCAGGCCCGAGCGCGGGTCGATCGACGCAGTTGGCCGAAGGTGCGCGACTCGGCGCCGGTCCACGCCGCCTTGCAGGGCTACAAGGACGCCTACGCCGCGACCGCGGCACTGGAGCAGAAAAGGCCTGACCAGGCGCAGGGCTTCATCGCCCGCGCACTGGCCTCGCCGGTGGGCAACCAGCCCGGTGTGCGCCGCGCGGCGTTCAACGTGCATCTGGACCGCGGCGACGGCCGCGCCGCACTGGCCGACCTGGAATCGATCAACGACTGGGCACTGGCCAGCCCCTCGATCTATGACCTGATGATCAGCTACCACCTCAAACGGAATGACCCGCAGGCAGCGCTGAGCATGATCGACAAGGCCGAGCGCAACCTCGGTTCGGAGGAACTGTTCATTACCGAAAAGATGTTGGCCAACCGACAGCTCAAGGCCGACAGCCAGTTGCCGGTCCTGCTGCGCAAGTGCCAGCAGTATCCCAGCCGCAAGCAAAGCTGCCAGAAGCTCATGCCAGGCGCGGCCTGAGGGGCAATCTCCCCTTGGCGGCCCTTGCCGCCAGGGGGTCATGATGCATGCACCCGCGAGATCAGGCGCGCTGAAACTTCCTCGCCGCTACACGCGTCTCAGCGCCCGGCCTCGGGCATGTAGAAGGCCACCAGGTCAAGACAGGCACAGATGCCATGCTCGATGGCTTTCATGTTGCGCCGGCGCTGCCAGTCCAGCCAGAGGCCGTCGAGCATGGCCATGATGGCGTCGGCCGACTTCTCGATACGCTCGGCGCCGACCTCGCGCTCCTCGGCGATCCGCCGCAGGATTTCCACCAGGCGTTCGCGGTAGATGGCGTAGAGCTTGCGCTCGGTTTCGGCGATGTCTTCCTGGAACAGCGAGGCGGACCACAGGTCGATGCGTACCGAGAGGTAGCTGCGGTCGAGGAAGGTGGCGGTGAAGCCGCTGCGCAGGAACACTTCCAGCTGCGCCATGGCGGTGCGCGGCTCGGCCACCAGCCCCGCGCGGGTGGCTTCGTAGAGCTGGTGCGAGGCGTACTTGTAGGCCTCCACCAGCAGCTCGTTCATGTCCTTGAAGTGGTAGCTGATGTGGCCCAGCGCCATTTCGGCGCGCGCCGCTACCTTGCGCGCGGAAAGCTTGGCGTAGCCCTCTTCGCTCAGGCAGAGGAAGGCCGCCTTGATGATTTCCTCGCGGCGCGTTTCAGGGTCGTAGACCTTCCTGGTTTTCGGCTGGGCCGCTTTCGGTTGTGCCGCTTTCTGCTGGGGCATGGCGTGCCGGTTCCAAGGTTGGCAG
Source organism: Pseudomonas sp. GD03903 (assembly GCF_029840045.1). NCBI lineage: Bacteria > Pseudomonadati > Pseudomonadota > Gammaproteobacteria > Pseudomonadales > Pseudomonadaceae > Pseudomonas > Pseudomonas sp. GD03903. The sequence goes on from NZ_JAOCBT010000009.1 coordinate 225,737, forward strand.
TTCGGGGCGGATTATTCCGCCCCCTATCCGTGATGGTCAAAAGTTAGTTGATTCAGAGCCTGATCCAGGTCGCCTTGAGTTCAGTGTACTTGTCGAAGGCATGCAGCGATCGGTCGCGCCCGTTGCCGGACTGCTTGAAGCCACCGAAGGGCGCGGTCATGTCGCCGCCCGAGTACTGGTTGACCCACACCGAACCGGCCCGCAGCGCACGCGAAACCTGGTGCGCACGCGACAGGCTGGACGTCCACAGGGCCGCTGCCAGGCCGTAGGGGGTGTCGTTGGCGATGGCCACGGCCTCGTCGGCATCCCTGAAGCTGATGACCGAGAGCACCGCACCGAAGATCTCTTCGCGGGCGATGCGCATGTCGTTGCGCACGCCATCGAAGACCACCGGTGCCAGGTAGCAACCTTCCGCTTCGCCACTGCCGGCGACCAGCCGGGCACCCTCTTCCAGGCCGCTGGCAATGTAGCCCTGCACCAGCTGCAGATGCTGGGAGTCGACCAGGGCCCCGTAGCGGCTGGCCGGGTCGAGGGCGTCATTCGGCGTCCACACGGCAAGTGCTTCGCGCAGATGCTCGAGGAACTCCTCGCGCACCGACTCCTGCACCAGCAGGCGCGAACCGGCGGTGCAGACCTGGCCCTGGTTGTAGGCGATGGCGGAAGCGGCACTGATAGCCGCTGCGCGCAGGTCGGGCGCATCGGCGAAGACGATGTTCGGGCTCTTGCCACCTGCCTCGGTCCACACGCGCTTGAGGTTGGACTGCCCGGAGGCGACCATCAGCCGCTTGGCCACGCCGGTCGAGCCGGTGAAGGCGATGGCGTCGACGTCCATGTGCCTGGACAAGGCGTCGCCAGCCTCGGCGCCGAAGCCGGGTACCACGTTCAGCACACCCTCGGGAATACCCGCTTCACAGGCCAGCCGGGCGATGCGGATGGCCGTCAGCGGCGAGCGCTCGGACGGCTTGAGCACCACCGAGTTGCCGCAGGCCAGCGCCGGGCCGAGCTTCCAGCTGGCCATCAGCAACGGGAAGTTCCACGGCACTATCACCCCGACCACGCCCACCGCTTCGCGGGTGACCAGGCCCAACTGGTCCTCGGCGGTGGCGGCAATCTCGCCGTAGACCTTGTCGATGGCCTCGGCGGACCAGCGAATGGCGTTGGCCGCCCCGGGCACGTCGGTGGCCAGGGCATGGGCGATGGGCTTGCCCATGTCGAGGGTTTCCAGCAGCGCCAGTTCCTCGGCGTGGCTTTCCAGCAGATCGGCGAAGCGGACCAGGATGCGCTTGCGCTGCACCGGTGCCATGCGCGACCAGCGCCCCGACTCGAATGCCTGTCGCGCGCTGGCCACCGCGCGCTCGATATCGGCGGCACCGCCACGGGCGATGGCGGCCAGGCGGCGCCCGTCGAGCGGGCTGGCCTTGTCGAAGGTGCGCAGGTCCTGCGCGCTGCAGTAGTCACCGTCGATGAAGCAGCGGCCTTCGATGGCGAGCGTTGCCGCGCGCGCGCTCCAGTCCTGCAGGGTTGTTGCGGTCATGGGTTTGCTCCTTGAGCGGAAATGAGTTCAGGCCACGCCCCGTTGCGCCAGGCCGTCGAGCCAGTCCGGGTCCATCTGCGGCATGCTCTCGAGCAGGCGCGTGACGTAGCTGTCGCACGGCGGCGTGAACACCCGCTGCTTGTCGCCGAAATCGACGACGCAGCCAGCCTTGAGCACCAGCACGTCGTCGGCGATGGACTTCACCACCGACAGGTCGTGGGTGATGAACAGGTAGGTGATGCCCAGGCGCTGCTTGAGGTCGTCAATCAGCCGCAGGATTCCCTCCGCCACAAGCTGGTCGAGAGCGCTGGTGATCTCGTCGCAGACGATCACCGCCGGGTCCGCCGCCAGGGCGCGGGCAATACCGACCCGCTGCTTCTGCCCGCCGGACAATTCGCCCGGCCTGCGGGCCATGAAGCGGCCGGGTTCCAGGCCCACGGCAGCGAGCAGTTCGCGAGTTCGTTCTTCGCGCCGGGCAGCATCGAGGCCGCCATAGAACTGCAGCGGCCGCCCGACGATGTCACCGATACGCTGGCGCGGGTTCAGCGCGGTGTCGGCCATCTGGTAGATCATCTGGATCGAGCGCAGCTCGTCCCGGCTGCGCCTGGCGTAGTGCGCCGCGAGCGGCTTGCCCTGGAACAGGATGCTGCCCTCGCGGCTGGGCAAGGCCCCGGTGATGCAGCGCCCCAGCGTCGACTTGCCCGAGCCGGACTCGCCGACGATGGCCAGCGTGCGCCCCGGAAAGACCTTCAGCGACACGTCGTCGAGCACCTGCTTGTTGCCGTAGCCGGCGCGGATGCCACGCAGTTCCAACAGCGGTTGCTGGTCGGCGGCCACCGGCGGACGCGCCTCACATGCCAGGTTGCGCACCGCCCACAACGAGCGGGTGTAGTCCGCCTGCGGCTGGGCGATCAGCCGGCGCTTGTCGCCGCGCTCCACCATGTGGCCGTCCTTGAGCACCATGACCTCGTCGGCCATCTGCGCCACCACGGCGAGGTCGTGGGAGATGTAGATGGCCGCCACCTGGAACTCGCGGACCAGTTCGCGGATGGTCAGCAGGACGTCGATCTGGGTGGTCACGTCCAGCGCCGTGGTCGGCTCGTCGAAGATGATCAGGTCGGGCCGGCAGGACATCGCCATGGCCGTCATGATCCGCTGCAACTGGCCGCCGGAGACCTGGTGCGGATAACGCTCGCCGATGGTCTCGGGCTCGGGCAGGGAAATCTTCCGGTACAGCTCCACCGCATCCCGGCGCGCCTGTTCGCGGGGCGCCAGGCCGTGCTCCAGGGCAGTTTCGCAATGCTGGTCGATCAGCCGGTGCGCCGGGTTGAAGCTCGCCGCCGCGGACTGCGCCACGTAGGCGATGCGCGCGCCGAGCAGCTCGCGATGCTGCGCCTCGGGCACCTGGCGCAAATCGATGCCGTCGAAGAGGATTTCGCCGCCGCTGATGCGGCATCCGTCGCGGGTGTAGCCCATGGCGGCGAGGCCGATGGTGGACTTGCCGGCGCCGGATTCGCCGACCAGGCCGAGTATCCTGCCGCGCTGCAAGTTCAGGTCGATGCCGTGGACGATCTCGTTCCAGCCATCCGCGCCGCCGGCCTCGATGCGCAGGCCGGTAATCTTCAACAGGGGTTCGCTCATGCTGCGTGTCCTCGGACAATACGTGGGCGGGACGGTCATCGCCGCTGGGCGAGGAACCAGTCGGCGACGAAGTTGACGGCGATCGCCAGCACGCCGATGGCGGCGGCGGGGATAAGGGGCGTCAGGTCGCCAAAGGAAATCAGCGAGGCGTTCTCGCGGACCATGCTGCCCCAGTCAGCCAGCGGCGGTTGCAGCCCCAGGCCGAGGAACGACAGCGAGGAAATGGTCAGGAACACGAAGCAGAAGCGCAGGCCGAATTCGGCCACCAGTGGCGCCCTGACATTGGGCAGCAGCTCCATCGCCACCAGCCAGAACAGGCCTTCGCCACGCAGGCGGGCGACTTCCATGTAGTCGGTGACCACCACGTTGAGCGACACCGAACGGGCCAGGCGGAAGATGCGCGTGGCGTCCACCAGGGCGATGACGAACACCAGGTTGGCGATGCTGGTGCCGAAGATGGTCAGCAGGAGCAGCGCGCAGATCAGCTGCGGCACTGCCATCAGCACGTCCACCAGGCGCGACAGCGCGCTGTCCACCCAGCCCCCCAGGGCAGCGGCGATCAGCCCCAGCGAGCCGCCGATGAAGAACGCCAGCGCGGTGGACAGCAGCGCAATGCCGATGGTGTTGCGCGCGGCGAAGATCACCCGCGAAAGCATGTCGCGCCCCAGCGCGTCGGTGCCCAGCCAGTGCTGCGCGCTCCAGGGGTCGTACTCGCCACCGACGATCTCGGTTTCGCCGAACGGCGCGACCAGCGGGCCGAACAGCGCGAGAAAGGTGTAGAAGAGGATGATCAGCAGGCCGATGCGCGCGGTCCAGGTCATCTGTTTGAAGGTTGCGATCAAGGCATTCATCGATTCGCCCTCACTGGCGATGCAGCAGGCGCGGATTGGTAACGATGGACAGCACATCGGCGAGCAGATTGATGCCGATATAGACCACCGCGAAGATGCAGCAACAGGCCTGGACCACCATGACGTCGCGCTTGATCACCGAGTCCACCATCAGTTGCCCGAGGCCGGGGTAGACGAACACCACCTCGACCACCACCACGCCGGTGATCAGGTACGCCAGGTTCACCGCGATGACGTTGACGATCGGCGCCCAGGCGTTGGGCAGGGCGTGGCGCAGGACGATCTTCAGCCGCGACAGGCCCTTGAGCCGTGCCATCTCGATGTAGGGCAGCTGCAGCAGGTCGAGCACCGCGATGCGCGTCATGCGCATCATGTGCGCGGTGATCACCAGGGTCAGCGTCAGCGCCGGCAGGAAGGCCGCCTGCAGGTGGTCGAGCAGGCTCGCCGAGGCCGGTACGTCGGCGATGGAAGGAAACAGCGGGTGCTTCACCGCCAGCCAGAGGATCAGGATGTAGCCGATGAAGAACTCCGGCAGCGACACCGCCGCCAGGGACACGATATTCACCACGCGGTCGTAGATCGAGTCCTTGTAGAGCGCCGCGAACAGCCCCAGCAGCAGCGCCAGCGGCACCGCGATCAGCGCCGTGTAGCCGGCCAGGAACAGCGTGTTGAGCAGGCGCTGGCCGATCAGTTCGGACACCGCACGGCCGTTGGACAGCGAGGTGCCGAAGTCGCCCTGCAGGCTGCCCAGCAGCCAGTTCAGGTAACGCGTCAGCGCCGGCTGGTCGAGCCCCAGCTCGTGGCGCAGGGCATGCAGCGCCTCGGGCGTGGCGGACTGGCCGAGCAGCTTCTGCGCCATGTCGCCGGGCAGCAGCTGCACCGCCGCGAAGATGAGTGCGGAGACGCCCAACAGGGTCAGGGCTCCGAGAAGCATGCGCCGCAAGAGAATGGGATAAATCAAAGCCATGGTGTCGACCTGCTGATCGGTTGGGCAGTTGTTGTTCTTATGGTTATGGTTTTGCTGGTCTTTGCGCGGTTACGGGGAGGGTTGGGCAGTGCCCACCCTCCTCCGGCGTATCGGCAGGTGTCAGTGCGAGGCCTTGTCCAGGAAGGCTTTCAGGTGGGGCACCACCTGGTCGCTCGCTTCGATCAGGATGGCGTGCTTGAGGTCCGGCAGTACCACCAGCTGCGAGTGCGGCAACGCCTCGGCGATCTGCCGGTTCAGGCCCGGATTGCAGCCGCCGTCGAACTCGCCGGTGAGCACCAAGCACGGTTGCGTCACCTCATGCAGCCAGGGCGCCATCTCGGTCTCCGCGTAGATGTGGAAGACGTTGAGGAACACCGCGGCCGGCGTGTCCATCACCTGCTGCTTGCGCCACTCGATGACCTCCGGATGCGCCGCGCAGAAGTTCTCGGTGAACCAGCGCTGGGTCAGGGTATCCAGCACCGGGCCGATGCCCTTCTCTTCCATGGCGCGAACCACCTTGCGCACGTTCTCGCTGTCCTGCGGCGAGCGGAACGCCGCGGTGGACAGCAGCCCGACGCTCAGCACGTGCTGCGGATACTTGTGCGCATAGGCCGGGCCGATCATCCCGCCGAGGGAGTGGCCGATGATGTGCATCTGCTCGATGCCCAGGCGTGCACGCAACGCTTCCAGGTCCTCGACCAGTTCTTCCAGGCCGAAGTCTTCGCTCGGCAGCGGCGACTCGCCGTGTCCGCGCAGGTCGTAGCGGATGCAGGTGAAGCTGTCCTTCAGCGCCTCGGTGACCTTGTCCCAGCCGGTCTTGCGCGCGCCGATGCCGTGCACCATCACCAGGGCGGGCCCCTGCCCGTCCACCACATAGGCGCAATCGATTGCCTTGCTCATCACGCGCCTCCTCAGCCCTGGGCCTTTGCTTCTGCAATGATCTCTGCGTAGCTGCGGCCACCCACGCCCCAGTCCGCCGGGTCCACCTCCTTGAGCAGGATGGTGACCGCCTGGGCCTTGCCGCCGCAGACCTGGAGGTAGGTGTCGGTCAGCGCCTGGATCAGCTCGCGTTTCTTTTCGGCGGTACGTCCGGGGAAGAGTTCTACGGTAAGCAGGGGCATCAGCCGGTCCTCTTGTTCAGGTTGGGTTGAATCGAGCGGGAACTGAAGTGCGGAATGATCTGCTCGCCGAAGCGCCGCATCATGTCCAGGCTGTCCGCCTGGGACTGGCCGAAGTTGGCGGTCATGATCACTTCGTCGATGCCGGCCTCGGCGTAAGCGGAGAGCTGGTCGAGCATCTGCTCGCGGGTGCAGATCAGCAGGTTCCTGCCCAGCTCCTCGATGGATTGCTGGCGTGGCAGCGCTTCGATGCCACCGCCATGGACGATGCCCGGTCCGGTGAACACGTTGTCGAAGCGGCGGTAGTACTCGTAGGCCAGTTGCAGCTTCTCGCGGGCATCGGCTTCATCGCGCGCCAGGTAGGTCGCACGTTGCAGCGACAGCCGGACGCGGCTGGCAGACTTCGCCTTCGCCTTCGCCTCGGCCTTGCCACGGCGGAAGGCATTCACCTGATCCAGGAGCATCTGGTGGTCGCCGCTCAGCGGCGTGGTCTGCACCGAGAAGCCCTGGCGCGCGCAGGCCTGGATGCCCTCCGGCGCCATGCTCGCCACGACCAGCGGAATCTCCCGCTCGGGGCGCGGCATCACGGTCAGCGGGCCGAACTGGTAGTACTTGCCGTCCCAGCTCACTTCCTTGCGCGTCAGCAGGGCCTGCAGCACGGCGAGGGATTCGTCGAAACGCTCGCGGGTCTCACCCATCGGTACGCCGAGCATCTCGATCTCGTACTTGAAGGCGCCACGCCCCACCCCCAGCACCAGGCGGCCATCGCAGAGCGCGTCGGCCTGCACCACTTCGCCGGCGAATACGCGCATGTCGCGGATCGGCAGCACGGCGATGGAGGTCGCCAGTTCGATGTGCCGGGTGACCGCCGCGATCTTCACCGCCATCTGCAATGGCGAGGGCACCAGCAGGATGTTGATCAGGTGGTGCTCGGGGATGGAAATACCGGCATAGCCGACCTCTTCGGCCACCACGGCCTGCTCGACCATGTGCTCGTAGAGCTGTTTGCCGGAGGCGTCCGGATCGGGCAGGTAGGAGCTGAGGAAATGGTTGAATTGCATGTTGTTATCCACTCGGTGGTCTTAGTGTTTCCAGTCCAGCCAGTGCACGGGCTTGCCCGCGATGCCGGCGATTCGTCCGCCGTCGGCGGTGTCGCAGTAGATGCCGAAGCTGTCGGCCTGGCGCTCGCTGAAGAAGCGGTGGAGCATGCTGGTGCAGTAGTCGCCGCGGACCTGCAGCCAGGGTTCGTCCTCGGCGCGGAACAGGCGCACTTCGCGCCCGCTGCCGGCGCACGGAGCCAGCTCGGCGCTGGCATCGGCACGGAAGATCAGGCGGGTGAAGTCATCCCCCGCTTCCTCGAACATCGAGTAGATGAACGACACTTCGCCGACCAGGCCAACCCGCCGGAACACTTCGTCGATGACCGCCTTCTGGCTCACCCCGGCGCGCCAGAACACTTCCGGAATGCTCCAGTGCTCCTGGCCCGGCTCGCGCACCAGCAGCACGCCGTTGTCGCGAGTGATCAGGCAACCGACCTTGAGCGCACTGCCGCGCTCCACCTGGATCGCCTTGGCACCTTCGGCAAAGTCGATGTAGCTGCCGCGGAAATAGCCCAGCGGGCTGCCGACGCTGCTGCGGTAGCGCTGTACCTCGCCGATCAGGATCACGTGGTCGCCCGCCTCCACCAGGCTGTGGCGCCGGCAGCTGAGCACGCTGAGGCTGTCGGCCAGGCACGGTACGTCGGCCTCGCAGGACAACAGCTCGACCCCGGCGAACTTGTCGGCCGCGCGCCCGGCGAAGCGGTTCGACAGGTCGCGCTGCCAGTCGCCGAGGATGTTGATGGCGAAGCGCTCGGCGGCGCTGAACACCGCCAGGCTGCCGGCGCTTTTGGCAATGCACACCAGCACCAGCGCCGGGCTCAGCGACACCGAGGTGAAGGAGTTGGCGGTGAAGCCGCGCGGCGTGCCGTCGGCCTCGCGGGTGGTGACGATGGTGACGCCGGTCATGAAGGTGCCGAAGACGTTGCGCAGGCTGCGGGTGTCGTCGGCGCTGACCGAATGCCAGTCGAGGTTGCTCATCTCGCTCTCCCGTCTCACGCCAGCGACCAGCGCTCGATGGCGCGCATGCCGTCCAGGGCCATGTCGCCGGCCACGGTCGGCGACGTCACCACGTCGTTGCCCATGCCCATGATGTGGTTCATGAACATCGGCACCACGGTGGAGCCCTCGTCGTGCAGCATCGCCTGCATGTCCCAGTAGATGGCCTTGCGCCGGGCCTCGTCGAGCTCGGAGCGGGCCTGCAGCATCAGCTTGTCGAAGCGCTCGTTGTTCCACTGGGTGTCGCCCCAGGACGCGCCGCTGGCGTAGATCTGGCTGAAGATCCAGTCCGGTGTGGCGCGGCCGGTCCAGTAGCACATGCACATGGGTTTCTTCGCCCAGACGTTGATCCAGTAACCGTCGTTGGATTCGCGCACCACCTTGAGGTTGATGCCGGCCTTGCGCGCGCTTTCCTCGAACAGCACGCCGGCATCCACCGCCCCGGCGAAGGCCGCATCAGCGGCGCTGATGCTGATGTCCAGGCTGTCCAGCCCGGCCTGCTTGAGGTAGAAGCGCGCCTTGTCCGGGTCGTACTGGCGCTGGGCGAGTTCGCTGTTGAAGTACTTCTGCTGGCGGCCGATGGGGTGGTCGTTGCCGACGCTGCCGTGGCCGCGCAGGATCGACTTCACCCACTGTTCGCGGTCCACCGCGTACTTGAGCGCGAGGCGCACGTTGTTGTCCTGGAACGGGCTGAGCTTGGCGATCATCGGCATGGTCGCGTGGTTCAGGCCGGTGACCTCGGCAATGCGTACCTTGTTGCTGCGCTGCAGCAGCGACAGGGTCTTGATCTCGACGCGGTTGATGACGTTGACCTTGCCGGTGAGCAGCGCGTTCTGCCGTGCCACGGAGTCGGCGATGGCGATCAGCTCGGCTTCCTCGACGTGCGCCCGGCCCGGCTTCCAGTAATTGGGATTGCGCACGACGAAGGCGCGGACGCCGGGGTTGTACTCCTTGAGCATGTAGCCGCCGGTGCCAACGCCGGAGCGCCAGTCCACCTGGCCGTCGGCGCCCCGCGGGAGGATGCTCAGGTGGTAGTCGCTCATCAGCACCGGGAAGTCGGCGTTGCCGCCTTTGAGGCTGACGCGCACCGTCGAATCATCGATCGCCTTCACTTCGTCGATCTGCGAGACGATCGATTTGGACAGGGACTTGGAGCCGTCCTTGCGGTGGTAATCGAGCGTCGCCACCACGTCATCGGCGACGAAGGGCTTGCCGTTGTGGAACTGCACGCCGCTGCGCAGCTTGAAGGTCCAGACCCTGGCGTCCGGCGAGGATTCCCAGGACTCGGCCAGCTCGGGAATGGCGTTGCCGCTGCTGTCGATCTCCACCAGGTTGCCGCGCAGCGCCTGGCTCAGCAGCATCATGAAATCGTCTTCGGCCAGGCCCGGGTCGAGGCTGTCGGTGGTCGACGCGCCAGCCAGGCCGAACACCAGCCGCCCGCCCTTCTTCGGCTCGGCGAAAGCCGGCAGAGGCAGGCCGCCAAGCAGAACGCCCGCCCACAACAGCCCCATCGTCCCCTTCACCAGGTCACGACGGGTTACGCCGGAGGATGGCTCCCCAGGTTGCTTTTGCTTCATCCCACACCTCGCAAGACACTTGAGTTTTGTACGACCGTACAGACCAAGGACGAAGTAGTACCTGCGGTCTTCTGGTAGTTGTTATTGCCTCAAAGCGGCTGCCAAGGCGTTCTCTATCGGAGCGCTCTTGGACAGTTGTACAGATTATTAACAACAAGATCCGGGGCGCGCAAGAAATTTCTGTACAGTCGTACAATCGATTCCCGAGAGCCCTGGGGGCTGGACTGATGAAAGGCAAAGTCAGGCGCCCGAGCTTGCCCGCGCGTCAGAGCAGCGGCTCAGTCGCTCCCGTGCATCGCCCTTTCCGCCGAGCGCCTGGCAAACCGAGCTATGCTGGCGCGCTACGCACACAGACACAGCACCATGACCTCAGCGCAACTGCACAAGACTCCACTGGGCCCCCTGTTCCGGCGCTGGCGCCTGTTGCACCGGATCAAGCAGGACCATGCGGCCGAGCTGTTCGGCGTCAGCCAGTCGACCATCTCGCGCTGGGAAGCCGGCACGCAGGAAGCCGAACCGGAACAGCGTGCGCGCATCGAAGCGCTGCTGCGGGCCCGCCTCGATAACGCGGCGGACCATGCCCTGGCACGCCTGGTCAGCGGCAGTTCGCAGCCGATCCACCTGGTCTGCGACCTCACGCACCGCCTGCTCGCCTGCTCCGCCCCGCGGGCGGCGGAGTTCGGCGTGGCACTGGGCGATCTGCTGGGGCGCTCGCTCTGGCCATTCGTGACCGAGGCCATCGCCACCCAGGAAGCGCGACTGGACACACTCGGGTGGCGCGAGGGAATCGCCGCGCCGGCCCTGGAGTTCGCCACCGGCACCAACGCTTCCCTGCTGGTGCCGATTCGCCAGAGCCAGTGCCGCTGGACGCGACTCACACTGTCGGACGGTTCCACCGCCCGCCTGGTCGAGACACTCTGACGGCCGCCTGCCACGCATATTTCATGCGTGGACAGCGCCGGGCGCATGGGCACAGGATGTCCGTCCGACGTATCAGACAGGACCACTCCCATGCGCAACCAGGGCATCCACGACAAGCTGGCGTTCCTTCGCCAGGCGGAAAAGCTCAAGAGCGTGCTGCGCAGCGCCCACACGTCCAGCGGCCGGCGCGAAAGCACCGCCGAGCACAGCTGGCGCCTGGCGCTGCTGGCCATGGTGTTCGCCGAGGACCTGGGCGAGATCGACCTCGGCAAACTGCTGCAACTGTGCATCATCCACGACCTGGGCGAAGCGCTGGGCGGCGATGTACCGGCCGTTGACGTGCAGGCGCACGGCAGCAAGGGCGATCGCGAGCGGCAGGACCTGCTGAGCATGACCGCGACGCTGGCGGCGCCGCTGCGTGAACGGATCATTTCGCTGTACGACGAGTACGAGGCCGCCGCCACCGCCGAGGCACAGGCGGTGAAGGCGCTCGACAAGCTGGAAACCATCCTGCAGCACACCCAGGGCCTGAACCCGCCCGATTTCGACTACCAGTTCAACCTCGACTACGGCCGCCAGTACACCAGCGCCACGCCGTTCCTCGCGGCGCTGCGCGAGGTTCTCGATGCGGAGACGCGCAAGCGCGCGGCCGGCTAGCCCGGCGTTGCGTCAAAAGCCCTGGGCTTGATCGAGTACAACCCCGCCAGCAGGATCAGCAGCGCACCGCTGATCGTCCAGAGGGTCGGCGCCTCGCCGAAGACGATGAGGCCGATCAGCGTGGCAAAGGCCAGCAGCGAATAGTTGAATGGCTGCAGCGTAGAGGCCTGGGCGTACTTCAATGCCTGGATCAGCAGCAACTGCGCGATCACCCCGGAGACGGCGACGATCGACATCAGCACGGCCTCGCGGGGCGTGGGCGTGACCCAGGCGGGAAGGCCGACGAAGGTGGCGGCCACGGCGCCGACCACGGCCATGTACAGCGTGGTGGTGGCGAAGGAATCGGTCTGGCCGATACGCCGCGAGAGGATGTTGAAGAAGGCAAAGGTCAGCGCCGCCGCCAGGGGAATCAGCGCCGCAGTCTCGAACACGCCCATGCCGGGGCGCAGGATCAGCAGCGTGCCGCCGAAGCCCACGGCCGCCGCCAGCCACTGCCGGCCGACCAGCCGCTCGCCGAGCAGCAGCCGCGCCAGGCCCAGCGTCATCAGCGGGAAGACCGCGTAGAGCGCGTGGGTCTCGGCCAGCCCGAGGTAGCGCAAGGCCAGGCCGAACAGCGCTATCTCACCAACCCCCAGCAGTGAGCGCACCACCTGCTGCCAGCGACTGGTGCTGCGCGCCGCTCGACGCACGCCTCCCTGTGAACGGCAGACAATCAGCGCGAAGAGCACGAATACCCAGTAGCGCACCATCACCAGTTCGCTCACCGGCAGGTGGCGGACCAGTACCTTGGTAATGCCGTCCTGGCAGGCGAATATCAACATCGACAACAGGCACAGGGCAATGCCCAGGCGCGGGTTGCTGGTAGCGGCCAGCGCGGCGGTGGTCTTGCTGGTCATGGTGGAAGGCTCTTGGGCGGTGGCGGCCTCGCTGCGGGCGCCTGCAGCGCTTGTGCCGGAGCGGACGGGGTGCGGTCAAGCGACGCGGCGCTGGCAAGCACGCCGATGTCGCCCACAAGCCGCCGGCACTTCAAACCTGCGCGGCTTCCCTCTACAGTCTGGCGACCCGCCAACGGCGACAACGGTGATCCATGGACAGGTTTCAGGAAATGACAGTGCTGCTGGCCGTGGCCGAAGCCGGCAGCCTCGCCGCCGGCGCCAGGCAACTGGGCCTGTCGCCGCCCAGCGTGACCCGCGCCATCGCCGCGCTGGAACAACGCCTGGGCACCCTGCTGCTGGCCCGCAGCACGCGCAGCGTGCGGCTGACCGAAGCCGGTCAGCGCTACGTCGAGGACTGCCGGCGCATCCTGCAGGAGCTTGAGGACGCCGAGGAACTGGCCTCCGGCAGCGCCCTGCGCCCGCGCGGCAACCTGACGGTGACCGCGCCGGTACTGTTCGGCGAGCTGTACCTGATCCCGCTGATCGCCAGCTACCTGGACTCCCACGCCGCGGTGACGGTCAACGCGCTGCTGGTCGACCGCATGGTGCACATGCTCGACGAGGGTATCGACGTCGCCGTACGCATCGGCCAGTTGCCCGAGGGCAGCCTGAGCGCGCTGAAGGTCGGCGAAATCCGCCCGGTGGTCTGCGCCGCCCCCGCCTTCCTCGAGCGCCAAGGCCGCCCGCAGCACCCCAATGATCTGCTCGACGCCCCCGTGGTGATGGCCGCCACCAGCGTGCTGCTCACCGACTGGCAGTTCACCACCGCCGATGGGCCATTGACCCTGCGCCCACCGTCGCGCTTCGTGGTCAGCTCGAACAATGCGGCCATCCACGCCGCGCGCCTGGGCGGGGGCTTCACCCGGGTGCTCTCGTACCAGGCGGCCGAGGCGGTGGCGCGCGGCGAGCTGGAGATCGTCCTGGAAGAGTTTTCCACGGCGCCGCTGCCGATCCACCTGCTCTACCAGGACGGCGCACGGCTGCCGGCGAAGGTTCGCAGCTTCGTCGAGCACTGCGCCGAACGCCTGCGTGCCGACCCGGCGCTGCAAGCCGCGAAGCCGTGAGCCGCTACCGGGAAATGCAGGCGTTCGACGCCGTGGCGCGCGCTGGCAGCCTTGCGGCTGGCGCGCGGTGCCTGGAGCTGTCCACGGCAACGGTGATGCGTCTGGTGGCCACGCTGGAGTCGCGTCTGCAGTGCGAACTGCTGCTGCGTGGCCCGCGGGGAATCGAGTTGAGCCTGCGTGGCGAAGCGTTCGCTGCCAGTTGCCAGCAGATTCTCCAGGACATCGAGGACACAGAGAGCTCGCTCGGCGGCCTGCAGGCGCACCCGGCCGGACAGCTGAACCTCTCCCTGCCGTTGCTGATGGCCGACCGTATCTTCGCCCCCATCGCGCTGGACTACCTGGCCGCCTTTCCTGAGGTGCGCCTGGTCAGCCGGCACCGGGAAGACCTGCCGCGCCTGCTCGAAGACGGCATCGACGTCGCTCTGGTGATAGGCGCTCTGCCCGACTCCTCCGGCTTCGCCCTGCCAGTGGGCACGGTGCGGCCGCTGATCTGCGCAGCACCGGAATACCTCGCGCGCCATGGCGTGCCACAGGCCCCGGAAGACCTCAAGGCGCACCACATCATCGCTCCCGGCAGCCTGGGAGCGATCAGCGAGTGGCGCTTTCGTCACCAGGGCGCGGCGCGCTCGGTGCGCCTGGCCCCGCGGCTTGCGTGCAGCACCACCCCCGCGGCGATCCGCGCCGCCAGCCTCGGGCTCGGGCTGACCCGCTGCATGAGCCACGAGGCGCATGCCGAACTGAGCAGCGGACAGCTGCAAGCCGTGCTGCAGGACTACGCCGCCCCCGCCCTGCCGGTGCAGCTGATCTACCGCGAAGGCCGCCGCGCGGCGGCGCGCGTGCGCACCTTCCTCGATTTCGCGGTGCCGCGCTTGCGGGCGCATCCGGCGCTGCGCGGCTGAATCAGCCGTGGCCACCAGCGACCGTTATCCCTTCTGCGCTCTGGGCGGTTCGCGAGCAAGCTCGCTCCTACAGGTCAACTCCCGAGCTTCTCTGTAGGAGCGAGCTTGCTCGCGAACATCGCCGCTGCGGCCCCAGGGTAACGGCTGCCCCCGCCCTCCCTGCGCCCATTCTTCCGCATTCTGAAACGCTGGATTGCCCGCGCTGGTGATTCTGCGCGCCGGCCATCGGGCGCAGCATTCCCCCATCAGTTCGAGCAACCCGCCAAGGAGCGACTCGCGCTGCCCCCAACCCAGTCACGGAGTCACCGTCATGTCCCACACCATCAAACTGTTCCGCCACCCGCTGTCCGGCCACGCCCATCGCATCGAGCTGATGCTCGCTTTACTGCAGCTGCCCGCCGAACTGATCGATGTCGACCTTGCCAAGGGCGCGCACAAGCATCCGGACTTCCTCGCCCTGAACAGCTTCGGCCAGGTGCCGGTGATCGATGACGAAGGGGTCATCGTCGCCGACTCCAACGCCATCCTCGTCTACCTGGCGAAAAAATACGGCAACGGCCGCTGGCTGCCGGAAGACCCGTTGGGCGCTGCCCGCGTGCAGCGCTGGCTGTCGGTGGCTGCCGGGCAGGTGGCGTTCGGCCCCGCCGCCGCGCGGCTGGTCACCGTGTTCGGCGCGGCCTTCAACGCCCAGGAAGTCATCACCCGAGCCCACGCGCTGTTCCAGGTGATGGAGCTGGAGCTGGCCAGAACGCCGTTCCTGGCCGGCCACGAGGCGACCATCGCCGACGTGTCCAACTACTCCTACATCTCCCACGCACCGGAGGGCAACGTGTCCCTGCAGGACTACCCGAACCTGCGCGCCTGGCTGGCCCGCGTGGAGGCCCTGCCCGGCTTCGTGCCGATGCAGCGCACCGCCATCGGCCTGCAAGCCTGATGCAACCCTCGCCGCCGGGCTGACCCGGCGGCACCTTCTGCGAGGTGCCCGTCATGTTCCAGTTGCCCAAACACCGCAGCTCCCCCTGGCACGCCGGCGAGAAGGCGATCCAGCAGCGTGTCGGCGTGGCCGAACGCATGGAGGTGCATGGCCAGAAAGTCATCCGCGACTACATGCCCGACCAGCACCGCGAGTTCTACCAGCAGCTGCCGTTCATCATCGTCGGCGCCGTGGATGAGCAGGGCCGGCCCTGGGCGACCCTGCTCGAAGGCGCGGAAGGCTTCATCACCTCGCCCGACCCGAAAAACCTGCTGCTGGAGACCGTGCCCGACAATCAGGACCCCGCTGCCAGCGGCCTGCAAGCCGGCCACGCGATCGGCCTGCTGGGCATCGAACTGCACACCCGCCGGCGCAACCGCATGAATGGCGTCCTCCGCGAGGTCGACGGTGGCCTGCTGACGGTGGCCGTCGAGCACTCCTTCGGCAACTGCCCGCAGTACATCCAGAAACGCGACTGGAGCCGCGACGAACAGCGCTACAGCCAGCGCGCCCCACGCGAGGACTTCGCCGCGCTGAACGAGGAGCTGGCCGCCATCGTCCGCAACGCCGATACCTTCTTCGTCGCCAGCTACGTGCAGCATGAGGATGGCGAGCGCTCGGTGGACGTCTCCCACCGCGGCGGCCGCCCCGGCTTCGTCCGGGTCGAGGGCAACCGCCTGACCATCCCCGACTACGCCGGCAACCTGCACTTCAACACCCTCGGCAACCTGCAGGCCAACCCGCAGGCCGGGCTGCTCTTCGTCGACTTCGCCAGCGGTGACGTGCTGCAGGTCCACGGCCGCAGCGAAATCCTCTTCGACAGCCCGCTGCTGAGCGCCTTCGAGGGCGCCGAGCGCCTGTGGACGCTGGACGTCGAACACGCCGTGCTACGCCGCAGCGCCCTGGCGCTGCGCTGGAGCTTCCGCGAGTACTCGCCCACCAGCCTGATGACCGGCACCTGGGCCGAGGCCGACGCCAAGCTGCGGGAGCGCGAGCAGCGCCAGCAGTGGCAGGACTGGCGAGTGCTGCGCGTGGAGCAGGAAAGCGCGGACATTCGCTCGTTCTACCTGCAACCGCCGGCCGGTGCCGCCGTGAATTTCGCGCCAGGCCAGCATCTGCCGGTACGCCTGGTAGTCGGCGAACAGGCGCTGATCCGCACCTACAGCCTGTCCAGCGCGCCGTCGGACGGCGAGCTGCGCATCAGCGTGAAGACGCAGGGCCCGGCGTCCCGTCATCTGCATGAGCAGGTGGGTATCGGTGACCATCTGCAGGTCCGCGCGCCCATGGGCAGCTTCACCCTGAACAGCGACAGTCCGCGCCCGGTCGTGCTGATCGGCGCGGGTGTCGGCATCACCCCGCTACTCTCGATGCTGCGTGAACTGGCGGCCGGCGCGGCGCGGCGTGTGCATCTGTTCCAGTCCGCACGGACGCTGGACCAGTTGCCGTTCCAGCGCGAGATCGCCGAACTGCGCCAGCGCACGCCACAACTGCAAGTCCACCGCACGCTCAGCCGCCCCGAAGCGCAGGCCGTGCTCGGCCGCGACTTCGAACAGGTCGGGCGCCTGGACATCGAGGCGCTCAAGGCGCGGCTGCCGCTGGACGATTACGACTTCTATGTTTGCGGCCCCGGGGAGTTCACCCAGGCGATCTACGATGGCCTGCGCGGCCTGAACATTGCCGACGCGCGCATCCACGCTGAGACCTTCGGCCCCTCGACGCTCAAGCGCCGGGGCGACAGTCAGGCACCCGCGCTGGTGCAGCCGCCTGCCGCCACCGAGCCGGTGCCGGTGTACTTCGCCGGCTCGGCCAAGGAAGCCCGCTGGAAACCCGACAGCGGCAGCCTGCTGGAGCTGGCCGAAGCGCGCGGACTGTCGCCCGACTTCAGCTGCCGCGGCGGCTCCTGCGGCACATGCCGGACGAAGATCGTCAGCGGCCAGGTGCACTACCCCAACCCGCCGGCGGAGCTGCCCGAAGCCGGCAGCGCACTGATCTGCTGCGCCATCCCGGCGCAGGACGAAAACGGCGTGCAACCGCTGGTGCTGGACCTTTAGGGAGGCGAGTCGATGATGAACACACTGAACTCATTCGAGGATGGCAGCGCGCGCTTTCCGCGTTGGCACGAGGAGTTCGCCGAATCGGCCGAAACCGGTTTCTGCGGGCCCAGCGAGGCGGAGGTGGGCTTCCTGCTGCCGCAGCTGATCTCGACGCCGGGCTGCCCATCGCGCTCGCGCGCCGTGGAGTTCGGCGCGGCGCTGGTGCGTTGGATCAAACGCATCCGATAGGCGCTGTTCGCGAGCAAGCTCGCTCCTACAGGCTGGCTCGGGTTCAATTGCAGGAGCGAGCTTGCTCGCGAACTGAACCCCCACTCGCGCCAAATTACAACCGCGCAGGGCGCATAACCCGGAACGGGTTATGCGCCGATTCCATAACGACGGATAACGCTGGCGCGTTATGCGCCCTACGGAACTGTCCAACAACCAACAGCAAAGCATGAGGGAACACAACGTAGGATGGGTGGAGCGCAGCGATACCCAGCAATCCGTGCCTGCGATACAGCATGGGTATCGCAGGCTCCACCCATCCTACGTGTGCATTTCCCGAAGGATTTGGGAACTCGGGATCACTCGTCTTCCCGCGCCGGAATCCACCACTCCTCGCCACGCACCGTGCGGATGTACTCCGGCCAGCGGAAGCGGTGCGGGACCTTGAAGTCCTTCGGCAGCAACGGCGCCTGCCACTGTTCGCCGCCGATGCCGCCGCCGGTGCGCTGGTTGAACTCAGCAGTCGCCTCGGCCAGCAGATCGGCATCGGTGAACAGCTCGATCAAGGTGCTGCCGATGGTTTTCGACGCCACGTCGATCATCGGGTCGATGGTTTCGCGGATGCCGCCCAGGGCGTTGGACACCCAGTCCGGATAGGTGAAGCCGGCCGGCGCACTGAGCATCGGCCGCGCCACGTAGAGGCGCACGGTCGGGCAGTGCCAGGTGTATTCCGGGTAGTCGTCGGAGGTCAGGTACTTCTGCCACGCCGGCATCTGCAGGCGCATCTGCCGCTCGCATTCCTGCGGCTCGATCAGTGCCTGGGTAGCCGGCAGGAAGGGTTCGTCCATGGGATCGAGGCCGAGGTTCGCCTGGATTTCCCGCGCCACCGCGATGGCCTTTTCGCCCCAGGTCGGCGCGCCGATGGCGGCGAGGTTGTCGTAGCAGGCCTGCGCCATTGCGTGGTTGGCCAACCCGCCACGGGACTTGCAGACCCAGGTCTTCTTCCACTGGCAGCCGGTGGCCATGGCCGCGGCGGCGGCGTTGTTGTCCATCACCGTGGAGATGGTCTCGGCCTGCTCGATGGAGTCGCAGCGCAGCAGGTACTGGATCTGCGAGATGTGCGGCGGCAGGTTGTCGGCGGTGGCCTGGCCGGCAGTGAGGATCGCCTCGTTGAAGCTCCACAGCCCGGTGAACGGCAGCGTCGAGCGGCGCAGGCTTTCGTTCAGCGTGTAGAAGTGCACCAGCGCATCGTTGGCGCCCGGCGCGCGGGCCGCGAGGTGGTTCTGCGGGATCGGGCTGTAGCGGTCGGCGGCAATCCAGTTCTGCGGGTCTTCGCAGGTGAAGGTGTAGATGTACGAATAGGCGATACCGCAGTGGGTGTCCCAGGTGGTGGTGTTGTTCAGCGGCAGCATGTAGGTGGGGTGGAAGCTGACGGCGGCGTCGAGGTCGTCGTAGTAGCCCTTGGCGGCGTGCACCGGCTTGGAGGCGCGCAGCTTTTCCGCCGGCTCGCCGAAGAACCTGATGGTGCCGGCGATGCCGAATTCCAGCATCGCCGCCTTGGCCGCCAGCACGCCGCCCAGGGCGCTGATGCCCAGCGCGGAATGCGGGTCGGTATGGCCGGGCGCGTACTTCGACAGGCCCTCGCGCGGCATCGGCCTGGTCGCCGCCGCCTGGCAGTTGCCGGGCACCGCATCGTATTCGGCATAGGTGGCGAGGATGGGTCCTTCGCCGTTGCTGAAGGTGGCGACGAAGGCGGTAGGCATGCCGCCACTGCCCTCTTCCACCGTAAAGCCTTCGCGGCGCAGCAGCTCCACGTACCAGGCACAGGACTTGTACTCGCGGAAGGCCGGCTCAGCGAAATGCCAGATCACCTGGTGCCAGTCGGACAACTGCTGGCGGTGCTCGTCGATCCACTGCTGGACGTAGGCCTTGAATTTCGACATGGCGGCTTCCTCATCGTTGCCTGTTGTTGTTGTCGTGTGGCCTAGTATTGGTGAAGCGGAATTTGCAACAAGCGCAGGATTTCGCCACCCCATGTCCGGATAGTTTCACCAATCGAGAATTGGACCGCCCATGCACTTTCCTTCGATGACCGCCCTGCGCGCGCTGGATGCCGTGGCCCGGCTGGGCAGCGTGTCCGCCGCCGCCACGGAGCTGAACCTCACCCGCAGCGCGGTCAGCCACCGCATCGCCACGCTGGAGGAACGCCTGGGCTTCGCCCTGACCGAACGCACCGGGCGCGGCATCCGCCTGACCTATCGGGGCGAGAGGTATGCGCGCGACGTGCAGCGCATCCTCGCGGAGGTGCAACTGGCCGGCAGCAGCTTCGACGAGCAGCAGGTCAGCGGGCCGCTGTGCGTGAGTTGCAACCCCGGCTTCGCCACCTACTGGCTGTGCCAGCACCTGGGGGATTTTCTCGCGCAGTACCCGCAGGTGCAGTTGCACGTGGTGACGCCGCGCGTGCCGCAAGACACCAGCGCCAGCGATGCCGACCTGTTCATCGCCTACGGCAGCGGCGACTGGCCGAACCAGACCGTGGAGCAACTGGTCGCCCTGCACTTCTTCCCGGTGTGCAGCCCGCGCCTGATCCACTCGCGCGGCGGCCTTACGCAGCCGGCGGACCTGGCCCACTACACGCTGCTGCACATGAATGATTTCGCCGATTGGCGCCTGTGGCTGGGCGCCGTGGGCGCGAGCGCCATCGATCACCGCTCCGGCGTACTGTTCGCCGATGCGCCCTGCACCATCGCCGCCTGCATTGCCGCCCAGGGCGTGGCCATCGGCGACAACCTGCTCAGTGGCGATGCCCTGGCGCGCGGCCTGCTGGTGCGCCCATTCGACATCACCATCCAGTCCAGCCGCGGCTACTTCCTGGTGACCGATCCGGTGAAGGCCGAGCGCCCGGTGGTGAAGGCCTTCAGCCAATGGCTCAAGGCCCGCGTCGCCGCCACCACGCAGAGCGCCAGCGACCTCAGCCGGCCGCCGCTGGCGATTCCCGATGAGGCGCGCTGAGCGTCAGGCGATGCGCCTCAGCCCTTTGCGCGCCTTGCCGGAGCGGGTGTAGCGGAACAGGTCCTTGGGATCGTTGTCCTCGTCCTCGCTCCACGGCACCAGGTCGATGCGCTCGCCGAGGTCCAGGCGGCTGGCCTGCTCGTTCACGTAGCGCAGTGCCGAGTAGTCTTCGAGAGCGAAGCCGACCGAGTCGAAGATGGTCACCTGCTCGGCGCTATCACGCCCGCCCACCTGGCCGGCCAGTACCCGCCACAGGTCGGTTACCGGGAAGTCCGCCGGCATCTGCTGGATTTCGCCCTCGACGCGCGATTGCGGCTCGTACTCGACAAACACCTTGCCGGCGCGCAGGACGTCGGCGTGCAGCTCGGTCTTGCCCGGGCAGTCACCACCCACGCCGTTGATGTGCATGCCCGGCTCGATCATCTCCGGGGTGAGGATGGTCGCGTAGGCCTTGTCGGCGGTCACCGTGGTGACGATGTCGGCGCCGCGCACCGCTTCGGCGGTGGAGCCGGCGCGGATGATCTTCAGGTTGGGGAAATCCGCCAGGTTGCGGATCAGTTTTTCAGTGGCCTGTGGATCGATGTCGTAGACGGCGATTTCCTCGATACCCAGGTGGTGGTGGAAGGCCAGCGCCTGGAACTCGCTCTGCGCGCCGTTGCCGATCAGCGCCATGCGTCGCGAGTCCGGACGCGCCAGTGCGCGGGCGGCCATCAGCGAGGTAGCGCAGGTGCGCAGCGCGGTGGCCACGGTCAGCTCGGAGAGCAGCACCGGATAACCTGTCTCGACATCGGCCAGCACGCCGAAGGCCATCACGGTGAACAGTCCGCGCTGGGTGTTCTGCGGGTGGCCGTTGACGTACTTGAAGGCATAGCGGGCGGTGTCGGACACCGGCATCAGTTCGATGACGCCGATCTCGGAGTGGTTGGCGACGCGGGCGGATTTGTCGAAGGACTCCCAGCGCACGAAATCCTGCGCGATGGTGTCGGCGAGTTCGCCGATGAAGCGGGCGACACCGATCTGCTGGACCAGTTGGGACATCGTGGGGACGTCGACGAAGCGGGTCATGGTGGGACCTCCGATTGTTGTGATTGGCGTCTTCTGATTGGACTGCAGCCCGCCTCCGCCGTGTCTCGAACAGCGGGCACAACAAGGTTGCAGAGGCCCTGGAACAGGTCTGCACGTCAGAGAGGGGCAAGACGATTTTCCCACTCGCCGTGGTGAAAACCCGGCTGTAATACGGGCCCGCGCCGGCCGATCCGGCTGTATTGGCGAGCGGCAACAGCCGATTCGGCTGTGCGTTTCGCAGCCTTCGACAGGCCGCTATTGCAGGCGGGAAACGTGAGGAACTGGTGCCGCCGGAGGGGGCACCGAAGGGCTAGCTGGCGGATTCCTTGATGGTCGTCAGCTCAGGGTGGGCGACCAGCTTGTCGATGTGCAGGCTCTCGTCGTTCAACCAGGTTTCGGTCAGCGCGCGGTAGTGCTCCATGTCCCGGCAGCGCATGCGCACGCTGTAGTCGAAGGTGCCGCTGATCAGTTGGCAGTGCAGCACTTCCGGGCAGGCGATGACGCGGGCCTCGAAGGCCTTCTGCGCGCTGCGGCCGCTCTGGTTCGACAGTGCGACCAGTACCAGCAGCGAGAGCCCGGCGGAAATCTTCTGCTCGTCGATGACGGCGCCGTAGCCACGGATGATGCCGTGTCGCTCCAGCTTGCGGACGCGCTCCTGGCAGGGGCGCGGGGTGAGGTGCACAAGGGCGGACAGCTTGCCGTAGGTGATGCGCCCCTGGTGACGGAGGATCCGGATGATCTCCTCGTCGATGCGGTCCAGGGTGAAGGGGCTGTCCTGATCTTTCCTGCTCATGATGCTTCGCGATGATTGGTCAGTCGTGCCGGCTTCCCTGCCCCGGCGAAAGCAGTCGGGGCAGGCACTGCCCGCCACCGACCCGTATCTTTATGGGGCACGCCCCGCCGTCTGTCAAAGTGCGCCGGGCCGTCTGCGACAGCACGGCGCACCCGCTCAGATTTCCCGCGCCAGGTCGCTGCCGTTGCCGCGCCGGCTGAGCACCGCGAGGTACACCAGGCCGATGGCGATCCAGCCCACCCCCAGCTCCTGCGCTTCACGACTCATGCTGAACAGCACGTAGGCGATGATCACCAGGCCCACCAGCGGGAACACCAGGTGGCGCAGCACCCGGCCGCTCTTCTGGCGAATGAAGTAGTGGTTGATCACCGCGATGTGCAGCAGGCAGAAACCGGTCAGCGCGCCAAAGTTGACCAGCGAGGTGAGCACGTCCGGCGAGTCGAGGAAATAGATGCCGATGCCCAGCGACAACACGCCCACCAGGTACAGGCTGATGTGCGGGGTCTGGTACTTCGGATGCACCTTGGCCAGCACGCGCGGCAGCTTGCCGTCGCGAGCCATGGAGTAGAGCAGACGGGAAACCGCAGCCTGCGAGGTGATCGACACGGTTACGCCCCAGGCCAGCGCAGTGGCCACCGCGGTCAACGTCGACAGCCAGCTGCCGCCGGCCGCTTCGGCGATCTCGTAGAAGGCGGTGTCCGCCGACTTGAAGGTCATGCCGGCGGCGAGGTCGGTGGCCAGCCAGGTCTGCACGATGAAGATGGCGCCCATGACGAACAGCGCGATCAGCGAGGCGCGGCCGATCTGCTTGGCCGGATCGCCCTTGACCTCTTCGGCGAGGGTGGAGATCGCGTCGAAGCCGAGGAACGACAGCACCGCGATGGACACCGCCTTCATCACCAGGCCGAGGTTGAAATGCTCCGGTTGCAGCAGCGGTTCCAGGGTCAGCCGGCCGTTGCCCATGCCACCCTCCAGCGCCTGGTAGCCAACCACCAGGAAGATCGCCAGGACCACCAGTTCGGCGATCAGGAACAGCAGGTTGAAGCGGGCCGCCAGGGTGATGCCGCGCAGGTTGATGAGCGTGGCGGACACCAGGAAGATCAGCATGAAAGCGAGCTTGGGAATCGCCGGGAACAGGTGGTTCAGCGCCAGCGCGCTGAACACGTAGAGCAGCGGCGGGATCAGCAGGTAGTCCAGCAGCAGGACCCAACCGGCGATGAAGCCGACGTTGGGGTGGATGCCGCGCTGGGCGTAGGAGTACACCGAGCCGGCGATGGGAAACGCGCGGGACATCGCGCCGTAGCTGAGCGCGGTGAAGAGCATCGCCACCATGCCCACCAGATACGCCATCGGCACCATGCCGTGGGCATCGGCGTGGACCCAGCCGTAAACGCCGAAGGGAGCGATCGGGATCATGAAGATCATCCCGTAGATCACCAGGTCGCCGAGCGTCAGGCTGCGGCGGAGTTGTTGCTTGTATCCGAACTGTTCGATAGCCACGGGGCACTTCCTCTGGGAACGGCAGCTGTAAGGGTTCGGCGCTCATGCGCTGAATTGTTGTTGTTTTCAGAACCTGCCCGGCCGCTGCAGCACGCTCGCCATCAAATGGCCGGCCGGGCTTGGGTCCTCAGAGCCTGCCTACTACCTCGCGAGCTAGCGCCGTAGCAGGCGAAAATCGCCCGAAGAGCGGGATTTACGAGCCGTAAATGAGCATCTGAGGGCGCTTATCAACGCCCTGCGGCCGACGCGCAGCAGGTCGTAAACAGGCTCTCAGAGCCAGGGAGCCAGGCGTGTCGCCCAGGCTTCCACCCCTTGCGGGGTCCGCAGTCCGTCATTGCGGATTTCGATCAGCACGGCGTCCACGCCGCGTTCGTCGCCATGTACCGGGACGGTCATGTCCTCCAGCGGGTCGATCACATACGGCTGGTTGGCGCCGATCTCTTCGCCGCTCTCCCGCAGCCCCGCCACCATGCGCCGGGCATAGGCTTCGGCCTTGGCGTAGAGCACCCCGGCGACCCACGGGCGAGGCTCGCCGCGATAGCTCGGGGTGAAGCTGTGCACACCTACCAGACGAGTCGGCCGGGCGGCGGCCAAGCGCTCGTCGAGCAGTGCAGTCAGCTGCTGGTGGAACGGCTCGAACAGCCGCGCCACCCTCTCCTGCCGGGCCGCCGCGCTCAGGTTGCGGTTGCCGGGAATCGGGTAGATCTCGCTGTGCTCGGGAATCGCATCCGGAGCGGACAGCGGCCGGTTGAGGTCGATCAGCAGGCGTGAGTAGTTGGCCACCAGCAGCGTGGCGTCCAGGCGCGCCGACAGCTCGCGGGCCAGCTCCAGCGCGCCGATGTCCCAGGCGATGTGTTCGGCGGCCGCTGCGTCGTCCAGGCCCAGCTGCGCCAGCTCCTCGGGGATGTAGCGGCTGGCGTGCTCGCAGACCAGCAGCACCGGGCTCTTGCCCTGCGGGTTGACGATCTCGAACGGCGGGCGCCGGTAAAGGCCGGATTCAGTAGAACTTTGCATAGGATTCACAGAGTTGTTCTTCGCTGAGTTCACGGGTCAGGGCCAGTTCCTGGCGCTTCATGGCGACGTAGGTCTGCAGCAGGGCCGGCGGCAGCTGGGCGCAGAGTTCGCTGTCGGCGAGCAGCAGGCGCTGGGCCTCCTCCAGCGAACCGGGCAGGGACTTGATGCCCAGTTCCTCGCGCTGCGCATCGCTGAGGCTGTGCGGGTCGACATCGGTGACCGCCGACAGCGGCAGCTCCTGCTGCATGCCCAGGCGCCCGGCGATCAGCACCGCAGCCATGGCCAGGTGCGGGCTGGCGGTGGCGTCCATGGGGCGGAATTCCAGGTTGAACTGGCGCGCCTTGGGCTTGCCGCCGATCTCCACCACCGGGCAGATACGCAGCGCCGCTTCGCGGTTGCGCAGCCCCAGGCAGGCATAGGCGGCGCTCCAGTGGTGCGGTTTCAGCCGCAGGTAGGACACCGCCGTCGGTGCGGTCAGCGCGCACAGCGCCGGCAGGTGGCGCAGCACGCCGGCGGCCCAGTGCTCGGCGAGCCTGGACAGGTTGGTCGGCGCGGCCTCGTCGTAGAACACCGGCGTGCCATCCAGGCGTTGCAGGCTCAGGTGCAGGTGCACGCCGTTGGTCACGGCGCCGGGCGCCAGCAGCGGCGTGAAGCTGCTGCGCCAGCCGAACTGGCGGGCGATCTCACGGGTGACTTCGCGGACGTTCACCGCGCGGTCCGCCGCGGCAACGCCCTGGGTCGGCCGGCAGGTGACCTCGTACTGGTTGCGGCCGTACTCGGGCAGGAACATTTCCGGCTCGGCGCCGATCTGCTCCAGCGCGCTCATCAGCCAACCGCCGAAGTTGCCGGTCTGCCGCTGCGCCTGCAGGGAAAAGGCGGCGGCATGCTCGTCCGGCAGGCCGAGCAGGTTGAATTCGTGTTCGAAGGCGGCGGTGACCTGCAGGCCCAGTTCGCGGTAACGGGCGATCTCTTCGCGCAGCAGCGTGCGCGGGCAGACCGACCACGGCGCACCCGCAGTCGTCACCAGATCGCCGTGCAGGTAATCCAGCGGCGCGGCCTGGGAATCGGGGCCGTTTTCCAGGCGCACCCGGCTGCTCGGGTCGGGCAGCAGGCGCAGGTCGCCATGGCTGCCCCAGGGGTTGTCGTCGGCGATGACATCCTGCGGTGTCAGCGCGCTGTTGGCGGGTACCCAGCCGCAGCCGGTGGCCAATTGTTCGGCGACTTCCGATTCGGGAAGCGAGCGGCCGCGGGTGATGCCGCAGAGGTCGGTGGTGACGAAGCTGGTCAGGCGCATCGGAGCGGGATTGTTATTGTTCTGACTCATGGCGTTCTCCCGGCCTCAGGCCAGCGCGGCGATGCGGGCCAGCACGCTGTCGGTGTCGGCGATCCAGCAGTAGCCCTTGATCGCTTCCAGGCAGGCCTGGTGGCGTTCGGCGGTGTGGGTGGCGCAGGCGTCTTCGACCAGGGTGACGAGGTAGCCACGGTCGGCGGCGTCGCGTACGGCCATGTCCACGCACTGGTCGGTTACCACGCCGCAGATGATCAGGTGGCGGGTGTTGAGGTTGCGCAGCACGTAGTCGATGGCGGTGGAGTTGAAGACGCCCGAGGACGTCTTCGGCAGGACGATCTCGTTTTCCCGCGGCGCCAGGGCGTCGATCACCTGGGCATCCGGGCTGCCCTTGGGCAGGTGCATGTCGGAGAGCTTGTGGTCCAGCGAGCGGTCGCGGCCATCGGCGGTGAGGCTCTCGATAATGGTGTGCAGCACTTCCCCGCCCACCTCGCGCATGGCCGCCAGCAGGCGTTGCTGATTGGGTATCACGCTTGCCTCGACGCGCTCGTAGAAGTAGCGGTGCGTCTGCGGATCGACATGCGCATCGCGGCCGGGAATGACCCAGGCGTTCTGCATGTCGACGAACAGGATGGCGGTCTGGCCGCGGGTGAACGGCAGGTCACGGGGCGATTGATGGGGCAAGCTGAACACGGTCATTCCTCGAGGATATGGCTGCCGAAGGCAGCTCTCAGGTGGTCGATGCCTTCCAGGCGTTCGTCGAGCTGGCCGTCCATGCGCGCTACCAGGCTGGCAATCAGCGCTTCGACCTGGGCCATGGTCGGCACCAGGGTGTCGAAGGGCGACGGGGACTCCACCGGGGCGCTGATGATCAGGTCGGCGAACTCGCGCAGCGGCGAGTCGTAGATGTCGGTGAACAGCACTACCCGTGCGCCACGGGCCTTGGCCGCACGGGTCACGCCCAGCGCCTGGGCCTGGTAGCGGCGGTAGTCGAACACCACCACCAGCGTCTGGCGGTCGATGTCGCCCAACTGGTCGGGCAGTGCGGCGCCGTCGTCCAGCAGCAGGCAGCCGCTGCGCAGCATGCGCAGGTGCGCCACCAGGTAACCGGCGAGGAAGCGGCTGAAGCGGCCGCCGTGGCAAAGCACGCGCAGCTTGGGGTCGAGCAGCCAGTCGCCGAGCAGGCGCACGTCGTCGGCCTGGGTCAGGGCCAGGGTGCGCTGGATGCCTTCGCTGGCGTCGCTGAGATAATTGGACCAGACGTCGTCGCGGCTCATGCCTTCTCGGCGCCCGGCGAGCAGGGTGCGCGGCGAGCGCAGGCGGTCATCCAC
Organism: Pseudomonas sp. GD03903; assembly: GCF_029840045.1. Taxonomy (NCBI): domain Bacteria; kingdom Pseudomonadati; phylum Pseudomonadota; class Gammaproteobacteria; order Pseudomonadales; family Pseudomonadaceae; genus Pseudomonas; species Pseudomonas sp. GD03903. The sequence goes on from NZ_JAOCBT010000009.1 coordinate 253,234, forward strand.
CTCGGCCATCAGGGCATTCTGGAAGTCGCTGTAGCCGCTGAAGCCGAGTTTCTTCACCAGGCGCAGGATGCTCGGATCGCTGACGCCGGCCTGGCGCGCGAGGCGCGACATCGGCCCGAGGCCGCTGCGCGGGTAGTCGTCGAGCAACGCGCGGAGGACTTTGCGCTCGGCCTTGGTGAGCTCGACTTCCGGGGTGTTCAGGCGATCCTTGAGTGTGAGCATGCGTGCGCCTCTTGTTGTGGCGATATTTGTATAATGCGCTTCAGAAACTTTCAATACGTATTTTTTGTAGCATTCACTACAAACCAGCGACGCACACCTTTGACCTGCCGACGCAGAGGCCCGCGTGGCATTCATCAGCATGGGAACCGGCGCACTCGCTGCGCGTCGAAGACCTTCCAGGCCGCCAGGAATCAACCCAGATGAACGAGCTGGAAAAAGCTGCCGCCGGGCTGCTCTACGACGCCAACCACGACCCGCAGGTGCTGCGCCAGCGCGCCGAGGCCAAGGCGAGACTCTTCGACTTCAACCACAGCCACCCGGACGACCGGGCGCGCCGCGAGGCGATTCTCACAGGGCTGTTTGGCAGCATTGGCGAGGGTTTCGTCATCGAAGGCCCGCTGCACTGCGACTACGGCTTCAACATCAAGATCGGCGCGCGCTTCTACGCCAACGTCAACCTGGTGATCCTCGATGGCGCGAAGGTCAGCATTGGCAATGACGTGTTCATCGCGCCCAACGTCGGTATCTACACCGCCGGCCACCCACTGGACGCCGAGCGCCGCAACCAGGGCCTGGAGTACGCGCACCCGGTGAGCATTGGCGACAACGTGTGGATCGGCGCGGGGGTGAACATCCTGCCCGGCGTGAGCATCGGCGCGAACAGCGTGATCGGCGCCGGCGCCGTGGTGACTCGCGACATCCCCGAAGGCGTGCTGGCAGCGGGCAATCCGGCACGGGTCATCCGCCCGATCACCGAGGCCGACCGCCAGCGCCATTGCTGATGACTTCGGCCCGGCGATCAGGCGCCTTCGAGGTGCCGGACCCAGCGCTCGGCCGCATCATGGGACGCCTGGAACGCCTCTTCGTGGGATTCCCACGGGCCGACCACCACGTCCAGCGGCGACACGCCGGCCGGCACCTTGGCCAGCGACAGCAGCACCTCAGCCACTTTGCCGGGGGCGATGTAACGCGGCGACATCAGCACGGCGATGCCTCTGGAAGTCAGGTATTCACTGGGAGCCATGAACTCCGGCTCGACTGACTGCTGCATGCGGTTCTCCCCCTGGCCGTGGCCGGCCCGTCAGCGCTGGATGGCAGCGACGAGGCGCACAACGCGCCCTCTCCCTGATTGCTGACCCGGCCGGGCGAATGACAGTTCCGGCAACCCCCGCCCTGCCGCCGGGTAGCGGACAAACGGCCGTTTCAGGCCGGCACCGGCTCATGGACCGGCATCGGCCGATCGAGCAGCGTGCCCACCAGCACGGCGAGCACCAGGGCGGCGATGCCCGCCACCAGCAGCACACTCTCGAACCCGCCGATGAAGGCCTGGCGCACAGTAGGCGCGAGCACATCGCGCAGTGCCGGGTCCACCACCGCAAGCGCGGCATTGAAGTCGCCAGCCGCTGCACGGGTCGCCATCTCGGCAGCCTTGTCCAGTTGCGCGGGCGCCGCCGTTGCCAGCACATCTCGCAGCAATTGGGCGCTGCGTGCGGACAGCACGCCACCGAGAATGCCGATGGCCAGCACGATGGCGGCGAAGCGCGTGGTGGTGCTCAGGCCCGAGGCCATGCCGGTACGCTCGCGGGGTACGCAGGCCATGATGTTCTTCTGCGTATCGCCATTGAGCAGCCCCGCTCCGGCACCCAGCACCAGGCTGGCCAGGGCGAAGGCCAGGTAACCACCCTGCCCGGCTGCCAGCGCGCAGAGCAGATTGCCCATGCCCACCAGTACCAGCCCGGCTGCAAAGACCTGCGCCGGGCTGAAACGCGCGCTCAGGCGCATGCCCCAGCGCGGCGTCAGCAACATCGACAGGGCGAAGGGCAGCATCCCCGCACCCGCCGCCACCGCGGACAGTTGCAGGCCGTTCTGCAGGTACAGCGGCAGCAGCGTCATCATCACCTGGGCGCAGGCGGCGTAGGCGAACATGCCGAGCAAGGCGCCGATGAAGCGCCCGCTGCGCATCAGCCGCAGGTCGACCATCGGCCGCGCCTGGCTGCGCTCCACCATCACGAAGAGGCCCAGCAGGCCGCCGCCGAGCAGCAGGCGCGCGAGGGTCGGCGGGCTGTCCCAGCCGACGCGGTTGGCGTCGATCAGCGCCCAGATCAGGTAACCCAGGCCACCGGCAAAGGTCAGGCTGCCCAGTGGGTCAAGCCGCGCGGCGGCACTGTCGCGGGATTCCTCGACGCTGCGCAGCACCATGGCGCCCAGCAACACCACCAGCGGCAGGTTCAGGTAGAAGATCCAGCGCCAGCCCAGCGTCGCGGAGATCACCCCGCCCAGCAGCGGCGCGAAGGTGATGGTGGCGCCCATGCACGCGCCCCAGAAGGCCCAGGCCCGCAGACGCTCTTCGGGCTCGTGGAAGCGGTGGCCGATGGCGGCCAGCGCCGAGGTCAGCAGCAGCGCCGCACCGACGCCCTTGGCCGCACGGGCAATGTCCAGGAACAACAGGCTCGGCGCCGCCCCGCAAGCCAGTGAGGCCGCGCCGAACAGCACCAGCCCGAGCAGCAGCATGCGCCGCCGGCCGAAGCGGTCGGCCAGGCTGCCGGCGGGCAGCAGGCAGGCGGCGAAGGCCAGCAGGTAGGCGCTGACCACCCACTCGATGTCGGCGAAGGAGCCGGACAGGTCGCGGGCGATGCTCGGCAGCGAAACAGCGACGATATTGGTGTCGAGGATGATCAGCGCGCACACCGCCGAGGCGGTCAGCAGGGTGAAGCGGGCAGAGGCTCGTGGGCGATTGGCAGGGTCGGACATGGCAGGGCTTCCAGCGCGGGCCGACACGCCGGGTTTTGCCCTCGCCGCGCCAGCCTTGTAGTGTTGCCCCCACGGTAACGCCCGCGCGCGCCGGGCTTGTTAGCCACGGCGGCCTTCGTCATTAGCCAGCGACTAACAAACATGGAAATCCGTCATTTCCGCTACTTCCTCAGCGTTGCCCGCCACGGCCACTTCACCCGCGCGGCCGAGCAACTGGGCATCGCCCCGCCGACCCTGAGCCGACAGATCCAGGACATGGAGAAGGAACTGGGCGTGCTGCTGTTCCAGCGCAGCCAGCGCGAGGTGCGCCTGACTGCCGCTGGTGAAGCCCTGCTGAGCGAAGCCGAACTGGCGGTGCGCCAGTTCGATGCGGCGCAACTGGGTGCGCAGCGCGCCGCCCGGGGCGAAACCGGGCATCTGCGCCTGGGCTACGTGGCCTCGGCGGCCTATTCCGGCGTGCTGCAACAGCATGTCGAGCAGTTCACCCGCGCCCTGCCGGCCGTGGATCTGGACATCAGCGAAGCGCCCATGGCGCAACTGCCGGCGCAGGTGCGCGACGGCGCGCTCGACCTCGCCTACGTGCGTTCACCGATGAACCTGCCGGAAGAACTGCAAGCCATAGCGCTTCAGGAGGAAGGCTTCGTCCTCGCCCTGCCCGCTGCCTCGCGCCTCAACGAGCTGCCGGAGATTCGCGCCGCACGGCTGAGCGAGGAAACCTTCATCCTCCCCGAGCAGATTTCCGGCACCCTGGAAGTCGCCAGCGCCGGCGGCTTTTCCCCGCGCCTGGGCCAGCAGCCGGGCAGCCTGGTCGCGGTGATCGCGCTGGTATCCCTTGGCCGGGGCATCGCCATCGTCCCGGAGTCGGTGGTACGCCGGGTGCAGCTGCCACAGGTGAACTACCGCCCACTGGCCGACTGCACGCCGCGCTCCTGGCTGTCGCTGCTGCACCGACGCTTCGAGAAGTCGCCGCTGGTGCGGCGCTACATCGAGCAGGTCCGGGCTCAGTCCGCCGACCACACCGCCAGCTCGTAGCCGTCCGGATCGATGAAGTGGAAGCGCCGGCCGCCGGGGAAGGCGAAGGTCGCGCGGCTGATGTTGGCGCCGGCAGCCTCCAGGCGCGCCTGGGTCTGTTCCAGGTCTTCGGCGTAGAGGATCACCAGCGGGCCGCCGGGACGTACCGGCTCGCCCGTGGTGAAGCCACCGGTGAGGCGCCCGTCGCTGAATTCGCTGTAGGTGGGGCCGTAGTCGGTGAAACGCCAGCCGAAGGCGCTGCCGTAGAAGGCCTTGCTGCGCGCGATGTCGCTGACGTTGAACTCGATGTTGTCGATCTGACGGTCGTTTCCTCGGATACCCATAGTCGCCTCCTGGCAAGTCGTGTCCGGCTGATCCTACGGCAATTTCCTTTGCGCAACGCGCGTCGCCCCGGTCGACCTCGGGCTATTGGCCATTTCACGCCGATTGAAGAATAATCATCGCGAACCAGCCAGATCCGTCGCCATGCTCAACATTCCCCTCGCCAGCGTCGATGACGTCGACCGCGCCGTATTGGCGATCGGCACCGACTATCCGCTCGGCACCTTGCTCAAGCCCCACTCCCACCGTCGCGCGCAGTTCCTCTACGGCATGAGCGGACTGATGGAGGTGGAAACCGAGGACGGCGCCTGGGTGATCCCGCCCTACAGCGGCGTGTGGATTCCCGCCGGCAAGCAGCACCGGGTGCTGATGCGCGGGGTCAGCACGCGCAGCCTGTACATCGACCCGCTGCTGCCGGTGCGCGACACCCGGCTGTGCCAGGCGCTGAGCGTCTCGCCGCTGCTGCATCAGCTGCTGCTGGCCAGCGTCGAAGTGTCGGCACTGCACGACGAGGGCGGCCGCGACGGCGACCTGATCCGCCTGCTGCTCCACGAGCTGCGCCAGGCGCCAAGCCTGCCGCTGTTCGCCCCGCTGCCGGCGCACCCGCGCCTGGCAGAACTGTGCCGGGAATTCCTGCGCACCCCGCAGATCGCGGTCACGGCGGACCTCTGGGCCGCCGAGCTGCATTGCAGCACGCGCACCTTCAGCCGCCTGTTCCGCCAGCAGACCGGCCTCTCCTTCGGCGCCTGGCGCCAGCAGGCCTGCCTGCTGGCCGCCGTCACCCGGCTCGCGGCGGGCCAGCCGGTCACCCGGGTGGCGCTGGAGCTGGGCTACGACAGCCCGAGCGCCTTCTCCAGCATGTTCCGCCGCCGTCTCGGCGTGGTGCCGAGCAGCTACCAGGCCTCGGCCAGCGCCTAGCGCCACTGGCCCAGGCCAGGCACACCACGGGCGTCACGCGGGTGTTGCGGCAAAGCGGCCGGTGCAGGAGCCCGAAAGACCAGCGAAGGCGCTGCGATGTCCCTCGATCGCCCCTCAGGGCATCCACTCGTCGGCAATAATGGCTATCAGCCACCAGCGATACATTCCGCTGACAAGTATTTAACGCCGCCATAACTTTCCGGGCTCAACTATCGAGTCGTCCGCCGCCCGACCTCCGGAGAATGGCCATGGAGTTGAATTCCCTTTCGCTCGCCATGCTGGTCCTGACGTTCGTGGCCTCGCTGAAAGCCCGCTCCGAGCAACGCCCGGTGACCGGCTGGATCGAGGAAGTCCGCATCTACCCTGGCGCCATCGCGCTGAAGGCCAAGCTCGATACCGGCGCCCTCACCTCCTCCATGGACGCGCGGGACATTCGCTACTTTCGCCGCGGCTCACAGCAATGGGTCAGGTTTCGCATGGTCGGCAGGAGCCGCGAAACCGGCGAGCCCTTCAGCCAGGAGTTCGAACGCCCGCTGGTGCGCCGGGTAAGGCTGCGTGGCGCGGGTGGAGTCGATCACCGCCCGGTGGTGACCATGCAGGTGGGCATCGGCCAGCAGATGCTGGTCGAGGAGTTCTCCCTGCGCGACCGCAAGGACATGCTCTACCCCCTGCTGCTGGGCCGCCGGACCCTGGAGCGCATCGGCCCGGTGGACACCCGCCGGACCTTCACCCAGCAGCCCCGGCACTAGAGCTGGGCGGCGGGGATTCCGGCCATGTCGAGCAGCGCCGCCTGTTCATCGACCAGTTGGCGGAACAGTTCCAGCGAGCGCGAACGCGAATCGCTGCGCCAGATCAGCCAGGTATTCAGGCGGGCGAAGTCGCCGCCCATGGGCCAGGCACTCACCGAGGCGCTGCCGGGCATGTTGCTCAGCATGCTGCGCGGCATCACCGCCAGGCCGCCGCCGGCGCTCACGCAGGCGAGCATGCTGTGGTAGGACTCCAACTCGCGGATGGCGCCGGGGGCAGCGCCGTCGGCGGCGAACCAGCGTTCGAAATGGTGGCGGTAGGAGCAGTTGTCGCGGAACACGTAGATCATCTCGCCATCGGCATCGCGGCCACGGCGGATCGGCGCATGGTGCGACGGCGCGACCACCAGCATGTCCTCGTCGAATACCGGCACGCCCTCCAGCGCCGGGTGCCTGATCGGCCCGTCGACGAACGCGGCAATCAATTCGCCGGCGATCACTCCGTCGATCATCTCGCCCGAAGGTCCGGTGGACAGGTCCAGCTCCACTCTGGGGTACTGCTGGTGGTAGTGCGCCAGCAAGCGCGGGATGCGCACCGCCGCCGTGCTCTCCAGCGAACCGATGGGGAAGCGCCCGCTGGGTTCCTTGCCCGAGACCACCACCCGCGCCTCGTCCACCAGGCCGAGGATGCGCGTGGCATAGACGAGGAAGTCGTGCCCGGCCAGCGACAGGCGCAGGCGGTTGTTCTCGCGGATGAACAGCTCGGCGTCCAGGTCCGCTTCCAGTTGCTTGATCCGCGTGGTCAGGTTGGACGGCACGCGGTGCATGGCCTGGGCGGCGGCGGCAATACTCTTGTGGGCAGCCACGGCGCAGAAGATTTCCAGCTGGACCAGGTCCATTTCATTCTCCAAACGAGAGCGTAATCGTCATTATTATTCAGTTTTCATAAGCATGGTTCAACGCGACACTGGCCTCACTCCCCTCCCATTCCACCGTCCAGGAGCGAGCCATGAGCATCACCCCGCAGACCCACGCGATCTCCCGCAACCCCGCCACCGGCGAGGTGATCGACAGCTACGCGTTCGAAACCGCCGCCACGCTGGAGCAGTCCCTGGCCCGTGCGACACAGGGCTACGCGACCTGGAGGCGCACCCCGCTGGAGCAACGTGCCGCCGCCCTGGTGCGCCTCGGCCAGGCCCTGCGCGCCAACGCCGAGGAGCTCGCCGCGAGCATTACCGCGGAGATGGGCAAGCCCATCGTCCAGGCCCGCGGCGAAGTGGAAAAGTGCGCCGGCCTGTGCGACTGGTACGCCGCCAACGGCCCGCAGATGCTCGCCCCGGAACCGACCAGCGTGGAGCACGAGCGCGCCTGGATCGAGTACCGCCCGCTGGGCCCGATCCTCGCGGTGATGCCGTGGAACTTCCCGATCTGGCAGGTGCTGCGCGGCGCCGTGCCGGCCCTGCTGGCGGGCAACACCTATGTGCTCAAGCACGCGCCGAACGTCATGGGCAGCGCCTACCGGATGCTGCAGGCGTTCCAGCAGGCAGACTTCCCGGCGGGCGTGTTCGAGGTGATCAACGTCGGCAACGACCTGGTCTCCCAGGCCATCCGCGACGAGCGCATCGCCGCCGTCACCGTGACCGGCAGCGTGCGCGCCGGCTCGGCCATCGGCGCCCAGGCCGGCGCTGCGCTGAAGAAGTGCGTGCTGGAACTGGGCGGCTCGGACGCCTTCATCGTGCTCGCCGACGCCGACCTCGATATGGCGGTCAAGGCCGCCGTTGCCGGGCGCTTCCAGAACTCCGGGCAGGTCTGCGCGGCGGCCAAGCGCTTCATCATCGAGGACAGCATCGCCGACGCCTTCACCGAACGCTTCGTTGCCGCCACCCGTGAACTGGTGATGGGCGACCCGACCCAGGTGCAGACCTACGTCGGCCCCATGGCCCGCTTCGACCTGCGTGACGAACTGGACGACCAGGTGCAACGTACCCTGGCCGAAGGCGCCAGCCTGCTGCTGGGCGGCGGCAAGGTCGACGGCGTAGGCAACTTCTACCAGCCCACCGTGCTGGCGGACGTGACGCCGGCAATGACCTCCTTCCGCGAGGAACTGTTCGGCCCGGTGGCCTCGATCATCCGTGCGAAGGATGCCCGGCATGCGCTGGAACTGGCCAATGACAGTGATTTCGGCCTGACCGCCACGGTGTTCACCGCCGACCTCGCCCGTGCCCGGCAGATGACCGCCGAACTGGATGTCGGCGGCGTGTTCATCAACGGCTACAGCGCCAGCGATGCCCGTGTCGGTTTCGGTGGCGTGAAGAAGAGCGGCTTCGGCCGCGAGCTGTCGCACTTCGGCGTGCGCGAGTTCTGCAACGCGCAGACGGTGTGGGTGGATCGCCGCTGAACGCTGAAAAAACAACGGCCCACCTTCCTGGTGGGCCGTTATCGTTGCGCCGTGGCAATCAGATGGTGCGCGAGTAGCGCTCCTGCTGCCCGCCGCCCAGGTAGGCATCGAAGGCCATGGCCACGCTGCGCATAATCAACTGGCCCTGCGGCAGCAGTACCAGCGCATCGTCGCGCAGCTCGACCAGGCCATCGCCGACCTGTTCCTGGAGTTGCCGCAGCGAGCTCTCGAAGTAGTCGCGGAAGCGAATGCCGTGGCGCTGCTCCAGCGCTGCGTAGTCCACCCGGCCATGGCACATCAGCGCGCTGATCACCTCGCGGCGCAGGCGGTCGTCGTCGGTCAGCTGGTAGCCCCGATGCACCGGCAGCAGGCCTTGGTCGATCCGCGCGTAGTACTGCGACAGCTCCTTCACGTTCTGCCCGTAGGTGTCGCCGACCTTGCTGATGGACGACACGCCGAGGGCGATCAGATCGCAGTCGGCGTGGGTCGAGTAGCCCTGGAAGTTGCGCTGCAGGGTGCCGTTGCTGCGCGCCACGCTGAGCTCGTCGTCGGGCAGGGCGAAGTGGTCCATGCCGATATAGACGTAGCCCGCCGCGGTCAGGCGGCGGATGGTCAGCTCCAGCAATTCGAGCTTGCGCTCCGGCGGCGGCATGTCTTCGCGGCGGATCAGCCGTTGCGCGCGAACCCGCTCGGGCAGGTGGGCATAGCTGTAGGCGGCGATGCGATCGGGGCGCAAGGCGATGATCTTGCCGAGGGTGGTGTCGAAGCTGGCCACGGTCTGCAGCGGCAGGCCGTAGATCAGGTCCACGGAGACCGACTTGAACTTCGCCTCGCGGGCTGCCTGCACCAGGTCGAAGACCTGTTGCTCGCTCTGCACGCGGTTGACCGCTTCCTGCACCTTCTCGTCGAAATCCTGCACGCCGAAGCTCAGGCGATTGAAGCCCTGCGCGCGCAACTCGGCGATGCGCTCGCGGCTGATGGTGCGCGGATCGACTTCGATGGAAAACTCGTGGGCGTCGCTCTCGTCGAGGTTGAAGTGCTCGCGCAGGCTGCCCATCACCTCGCTGAGCTGCTCGCTGGTCAGGTAGGTCGGCGTGCCGCCGCCCAGGTGCAGCTGGGTGAGCTTGCGCGTGCCGTCGAACAGGGCCGCCTGCATGGCGATCTCGCGCTTGAGGTACTCCAGGTACTCCACGGCGCGGTGGGTCTTCTGGGTAATGATCTTGTTGCACGCGCAGTAGTAGCAGAGGCTCTTGCAGAACGGGATATGGATGTACACCGAGAGCGGCTTGGCCGCGCTCTCGTTGCCGCGATGGTTGCTGCGCTGGGCGGCCGCGCGATAGTCGTCGGCGGCGAAGGCGCCATGGAACTGCGGCGCGGTGGGATAAGAGGTATAGCGCGGGCCGGGACGGTCGTACTTCTCCACCAGCGCGCGGTTGAAACTCATCGATTCGGGCATGACACGGGCTCCTGAGGCGCTGGCAGTCTGTCGCTGCGAGTCGCCGCCGCACGATACTCCGCTCACGTTACGCGCCTCCTGCGCGGGATCAAGAAGTTCAGCTGCGCAGGAAAAATCCCTGCACTCCTACAACGCTTGCCGATTGGCGATCTGCTGCCTGCCGCGCAATGGCAAACCAATGGCCATCGTTATTTACTTTTCCATACACCGAAAAGCAAAGTCCTGCACGTTCACCACAAGATGCCGCCGCGTTTTGGTAATCCGCCTGATCTGCGTCTAGGCTGAGCCGCTACAGCACCGCTGAGTGCCAAGACAACCAGAAACACCCTATGCCTTACCGTGATTCGGCTAATGACAACGCGAGCGAGCGCAGGCGTTAACTGACCTGACCCGGCGTGGTTACGGCTGGATGGAACAAACCGTTGCTGACGGTACCTTCAAGGGACTGCGTGCAGAATGGCTACTTCAAATCCAGCCGGCGACCGCTATCGCGCGCTCGGCCTGTCGACCCTGGCCTTTACCCTGTGCTTCGCCGTCTGGACGCTGTTCTCCATCCTCGGCCTGCAGATCAAGAACGAATTCGACCTCAGCGATACCCAGCTCGGCCTGCTGATGGCGACGCCGGTACTGACCGGCTCGATCTCGCGCATCTTCCTCGGCCTGTGGACCGACCGCTACGGTGGCCGCTGGGTGTTCGGCCTGCTGATGCTGGTCTCGGCCGTCTGCGTCTACCTGCTGACCTTCGCCAACAGCTTCCCCATGCTGCTGGTCGCCGCGCTCGGCGTCGGCCTGGCCGGCGGCGGCTTCATCGTCGGCACCGCCTACACCGCCACCTGGTTCGAGCCCGGCCAGCAGGGCACCGCGCTGGGCATCTTCGGCGCCGGTAACGTCGGCGCGGGCCTGACCAACCTCGCCGCCCCGCTGCTGATGCTGGCCCTGGGCTGGCGCGGCGCCGCGCTGGTCTATGCGCTGGTGCTCGGGGCCATGGGCATCCTGTTCATCCTGCTGGCCAAGACCGACCCGCAGGCCGCGACCCGCCAGGCCAAGGCCATCCCGCTGGCGGAACAACTCGCGCCGCTGGCCGAGCTACGCGTGTGGCGCTTCTCGCTCTACTACTTCTTCGTCTTCGGTGCCTTCGTCGCGCTGGCGCTGTGGCTGCCGCACTACCTGATGGAGGTGTACGGCCTGGGGCTGGCCGCCGCCGGTTTCGTCGCCGCGCTGTACACCGTGCCGGCCTCGCTGTTCCGCATCCTCGGCGGCTGGCTGTCCGACCGCTACGGCGCGCGCCGGGTGATGTACTGGACGTTGAGCCTGTCGGTGATCTGCACCTTCCTGCTCAGCTATCCACCCACCCGCTATGTCGTCACCGGCGTGCGCGGCGAAGTGGAGTTCGCCATGCACCTGGGGCTGATCGGCTTCGCCGCGATCATCATCGTGCTGGGCTTCTTCATGTCCCTGGGCAAGGCGGCGGTGTTCAAGCACATCCCCACCTACTATCCGCAACACGTCGGCGTGGTCGGCGGGCTGGTGGGGATGATGGGCGGGCTGGGCGGCTTCCTCCTGCCGCTGACCTTCGGCATGCTCAACGACGTGGTCGGCATCTGGCAAAGCTGCTTCATGCTGCTGTTCCTGATCGCCGCCGGCGCGCTGGCCTGGATGCACTATTCGATCCGCATGGCCGAGCGCGTGGAATGGGCGCAGAGCAATCCTTCCCGCGACCTGCCGGAGCTGTCCACGCCGAGCAGCTTTGTGCTGCGCGAATGGCATCCGGAAGACCCGACCTTCTGGGAACAGACCGGCAAGCGCATCGCCACCCGCAACCTGTGGATCTCGATTCCCTGCCTGCTGCTGGCCTTCGCCATCTGGATGGTCTGGTCGGTGGTGGTGGCCAAGCTGCCGCTGGCCGGCTTCAACTACAGCGCCAACCAGCTGTTCTGGCTGGCCGCCCTGCCCGGCCTGTCCGGGGCTACCCTGCGCATTTTCTACAGCTTCATGGTGCCGATCTTCGGCGGCCGGCGCTGGACGGCGCTGTCCACCGCCTCGCTGCTGGTGCCGGCGCTGTGGATCGGCTTTGCCGTGCAGAACCCCAACACCTCCTACCTGGTGATGCTGATCCTCGCGCTGCTCTGCGGCCTGGGGGGCGGCAACTTCTCCTCGAGCATGGCGAACATCTCGTTCTTCTTCCCCAAACAGGCCAAGGGCGCCGCCATGGGCCTGAACGCCGGGCTGGGCAACCTGGGCGTGAGCGTCATGCAGTTTGCCGTACCGCTGTGCATCACCTTCGCGGTGTTCGGCGGCCTCGGCGGCGAGCCGCAAACCACCAGCAGCGGCACGCCGCTGTGGCTGCAAAACGCCGGGTTCATCTGGGTACCGTTCATCATCGTCGCGACCATCGCCGCCTGGTTCGGCATGAACGACATCGCCAGCGCCAAGTCCTCGTTCGCCGACCAGATGGCGATCTTCAAGCGCAAGCACACCTGGCTGATGAGCGTGCTCTATACCGGCACCTTCGGCAGCTTCATCGGCTTCTCCGCCGGTTTCCCGCTGCTCGCCGGGCACCTGTTCCCCGGTGTCGACGTGCTCAAGTTCGCCTTCCTCGGCCCACTGATCGGCGCCCTCGCCCGCGCCTTCACCGGTGGCCTGGCGGACCGCTTCGGTGGCGGACGAATCAGCCTCTGGGTGTTCGTCGCCATGGCCGCGTGCGTCGGCGGCGTGCTGTTCTTCATCGCCGGCAAGGACCAGCCCGGGGCGTTCTGGGGCTTCCTGGTGATGTTCCTGCTGCTGTTCTTCTTCTCCGGCGTGGGCAATGCCAGCACCACGCAGATGATCCCGGCGATCTTCCGCACCATGACGCCGCGCCTGTTCCCCAGCCTGCCTGCCGAGCAGCAGGGGCTGCAGAGCGAGAAGGAGTCCGCCGCCGCGGTGGGCTTCATCTCGGCGGTGGCGGCCTACGGCGGCTTCTTCATTCCGAAATCGTTCGGCAGTTCGTTCGACCTCACCGGGGGCCCGGAATGGGCTCTCTACGGGTTCATCGTGTTCTATGGGCTGTGTATCGCGCTGACCTGGTTCTTCTACACCCGCAGCAATGCCGAAGTGCGTTGCTAAAGAGTTGCGTTAGCGGCGCGCTGCCAGCTCTGGCCGCGCGCTCTGCCTAGGAGGAGAAACATGAGCTTCTTCATCGACCGCCTGCGCTACCTGGTCAAGCGCCCACCGGAGTTCGCCGGCGGCCATGGCGAAACCCGCGATGAGTGCCGCGATTGGGAAGACGGCTACCGCCAGCGCTGGCAGTTCGACAAGATCGCCCGCTCGACCCACGGGGTGAACTGCACCGGCTCCTGCAGCTGGAAGATCTACGTGAAGAACGGCCTGGTGACCTGGGAAACCCAGCAGACCGACTACCCGCGCACCCGCCCCGACCTGCCCAACCATGAGCCGCGCGGCTGCCCGCGCGGCGCCAGCTATTCCTGGTACCTGTACAGCGCCAACCGGCTGAAATACCCCATGGTGCGCAAGGCGCTGGTGCAGCTCTGGCGCGAGGCACTGGCGACCCACAAGGACCCGGTGCTGGCCTGGGCGAGCATCGTCGAGGACCCGCAGAAGGCCAGGCAGTACAAGTCCATCCGTGGCCGTGGCGGCTTCGTCCGCGCCGACTGGGACGAGATGCAGACCCTGGTCGCCGCCGCCAACGTCTACACCGTGAAGACCTACGGCCCGGACCGCGTCGTCGGCTTCTCGCCGATCCCGGCGATGTCGATGGTTTCCTATGCCTCGGGCACCCGCTACCTGTCGCTGATCGGCGGCGTCTGCCTGTCCTTCTACGACTGGTACTGCGACCTGCCGCCCGCCTCGCCGCAGGTGTGGGGCGAGCAGACCGACGTGCCCGAGTCCGCCGACTGGTACAACTCCGGCTACATCATCGCCTGGGGTTCCAACGTCCCGCAGACGCGTACTCCCGACGCGCACTTCTTCACCGAGGTGCGCTACAAGGGCACCAAGACCATCGCCATCACCCCGGACTATGCGGAGATTTCCAAGCTCTGCGACGAGTGGATGAGCGCCAAGCAGGGCACCGACTCCGCGCTGGCCATCGCCATGGGCCATGTGATCTTCAAGGAATTCCACCTGGAGAAACCCAGCGCCTACTTCACCGACTACATCCGCCGCTACACCGACATGCCGATCCTGGTGGAGCTGGAACAGCGCGACGACGGCAGCCTGGTGCCGGGCAAGCAGCTGCGCGCCAGCGATTTCGACGGCAACCTGGCACAGGCCAACAACCCCGAATGGAAGACCGTGGCCTGGGACGAAAGCGGCGAGCGCCTTGTCGTACCGCGCGGCTCCATCGGTTTCCGCTGGGGCCAGAGTGGCCAGTGGAACCTCGAGCAGGTCGACGCCGATGGCCAGGAAGTCAGCCTGCGCCTGTCGCAGCTCGGCCATCACGATGAAGTGGCGCGCGTCGCCTTCCCCTACTTCGGCGGCATCGAGCGCCAGCACTTCCCCAACGTGAAGGTGCGCGACGTCATCTACCACCACGTACCGGCCAAGCGCCTGCAACTGGCCGATGGCCGCGAGGTGCTGGTAGCCACCGTGTTCGACCTCAGCGCCGCCAACTACGGTATTGACCGCGGCCTGCAAGCCACCATCGGCGGCACGGGCGAGGACGATGGCGCCAGCGACTACGGGCAGATGAAGCCCTACACCCCGGCCTGGCAGGAGGCGATCACCGGTGTCCCGGCGGCGCAGATGATCCGCATTGCCCGCGAGTTCGCCAGCAACGCCGACAAGACCCACGGCCGCTCCATGATCATCGTCGGTGCCGGGATGAACCACTGGTACCACATGGACATGAACTACCGCGGGCTGATCAACATGCTCATCCTCTGCGGTTGCATCGGCAAGAGCGGTGGCGGCTGGTCGCACTATGTCGGCCAGGAAAAGCTGCGCCCGCAGACCGGCTGGACGCCGCTGGCCTTCGCGCTCGACTGGCACCGCCCGCCGCGCCACATGAACGGCACCTCGTTCTTCTACAACCACTCCAGCCAGTGGCGCTACGAGAAGCTGGAGGTGAAGGAACTGCTCTCCCCGCTGGCGCGCCCGCAGGACTTCAGCGGCAGCCTGGTGGACTTCAACGTGCGCGCCGAGCGCATGGGCTGGCTGCCCTCCGCACCGCAACTGGGGATCAACCCGCTGCGCCTGGCCGCCGCCGCCCAGGCTGCCGGCAAGAGCACGGTGGACTACACCGTCGAGCAGTTGAAGAGCGGCCAGCTGCGTTTTGCCAGCGAGGACCCGGACAACCCGCAGAACCATCCGCGCAATCTGTTCGTCTGGCGCTCCAACCTGCTCGGTTCCTCCGGCAAGGGCCACGAGTACATGCTCAAGTACCTGCTGGGAACCAAAAACGGCCTGCTCGGCAAGGACCTCGGCGAGACCGGCAGGAAGCCCGAGGAAGTCGTCTGGAAGGACGAGCCCATCGAAGGCAAGCTCGACCTGCTGACCACCCTGGACTTCCGCATGTCCACCACCTGCCTGTATTCGGACGTGGTGCTGCCCACCGCCACCTGGTACGAGAAGGACGACCTCAACACGTCCGACATGCACCCCTTCATCCACCCGCTGACCGCCGCCACCGATCCGGCCTGGGAAGCGCGCAGCGACTGGCAGATCTACGACGGCATCGCCCGCGCCTTCGCCCGCCTGTGCGTCGGCCACCTGGGCGAAGAGACCGACCTGGTCACCCTGCCCCTGCAGCACGACAGCCCCGGCGAACTGGCCCAGCCGCAGGTGCTGGACTGGAAGAAAGGCGAGTGCGAACCGATCCCCGGCAAGACCATGCCCTCGCTCATCGAGGTCAAGCGCAACTACCCGGAAACCTACGAACGCTTCAGCTCCGTCGGCCCCCTGCTGGACACCATCGGCAACGGCGGCAAGGGCATCGCCTGGAACACCGAAAGCGAGGTCGACCTGCTCGGCAAGCTCAACTACCGCAAGCTCGAAGGCTCCGCCGAAGGCCGGCCGAAGATCGACTCGGCCATCGACGCCGCCGAGATGATCCTCGCCCTGGCGCCGGAGACCAACGGCCAGGTGGCGGTGAAGGCCTGGGCGGCGCTGTCGAAGATCACCGGACGCGACCACACGCACCTGGCGCGGCCCAAGGAAGAAGAGAAGATCCGCTTCCGCGACCTCGTCGCGCAGCCGCGCAAGATCATCTCCAGCCCCACCTGGTCGGGCCTGGAAGACGAACACGTGAGCTACAACGCCTGCTACACCAACGTCCACGAGCTGATCCCGTGGCGCACCGTCACCGGCCGTCAGCAGTTCTACCAGGACCATCCGTGGATGCGCGCCTTCGGTGAAAGCCTGATGGTCTATCGCCCGCCCATCGACACCAAGGCCGCCACCAGCGTCGCCGCGCCGAAGAGCAACGGCAACCCGGAGATCGCCCTGAACTGGCTGACCCCGCACCAGAAGTGGGGCATCCACTCCACCTACAGCGACAACCTGCTGATGCAGACCCTGTCGCGCGGCGGGCCGATCGTCTGGCTCTCCGAGGACGACGCACGCGCCATCGGCGTCGAGGACAACGACTGGATCGAGCTGTACAACGCCAACGGCGCGATTGCCGCCCGTGCGGTGGTGAGCCAGCGCGTGCGCCCGGGCATGGCGATGATGTACCACGCCCAGGAACGCATCCTGAACATTCCGGGTTCGGAGATGACCGGCACCCGCGGCGGCATCCACAACTCGGTCACCCGGGTCTGCCCCAAGCCGACCCACATGATCGGCGGCTACGCGCAGCTCTCCTACGGCTTCAACTACTACGGCACCGTGGGTTCCAACCGCGACGAGTTCGTCATCGTGCGCAAGATGCAGCGTATCGACTGGCTCGACGGCGAAGGCAACGACTACCAGCAGGAGGCCGTGAAATGAAGATTCGTTCCCAGGTCGGGATGGTCCTGAACCTCGACAAGTGCATCGGCTGCCATACCTGCTCGGTCACCTGCAAGAACGTCTGGACCAGTCGCGAAGGCATCGAGTACGCCTGGTACAACAACGTCGAGACCAAGCCCGGCATCGGCTACCCCAAGGAGTGGGAGAACCAGAAGAAATGGAACGGCGGCTGGGTGCGTAACGCCGACGGTTCGATCAACCCGCGCATCGGCGGCAAGTGGCGGGTACTGGCGAACATCTTCGCCAACCCGGACCTGCCGGAGATCGACGACTACTACGAACCCTTCACCTTCGACTACCAGCACCTGCACAGCGCCAAGCAGAGCGAACACCAGCCGGTGGCACGGCCGCGCTCGCTGATCTCCGGGCAGCGCATGGACAAGATCGAATGGGGCCCGAACTGGGAAGAAATCCTCGGCACCGAGTTCGCCAAGCGGCGCAAGGACGTCAACTTCGACCAGATCCAGGCGGACATCTACGGCCAGTTCGAAAACACCTTCATGATGTACCTGCCGCGCCTCTGCGAGCACTGCCTGAACCCGGCGTGCGTGGCCTCGTGCCCGAGCGGCGCGATCTACAAGCGCGAGGAAGACGGCATCGTGCTGATCGACCAGGACAAATGCCGCGGCTGGCGCATGTGCATCAGCGGCTGTCCGTACAAGAAGATCTACTACAACTGGAAAAGCGGTAAGTCGGAGAAGTGCATCTTCTGCTACCCGCGCATCGAGTCCGGCCAGCCCACCGTCTGCTCGGAAACCTGCGTGGGGCGTATCCGCTACCTCGGCGTGCTGCTCTACGACGCCGACCGTATCGAGGAAGTGGCCGCCTCCAAGGACGACCGCGACCTCTACCACCGCCAGTGCGAAATCTTCCTCGACCCGCACGACCCGGCGGTGATTGCCCAGGCGCGCAAGGACGGCATCCCCGACAACGTGATCGCCGCCGCCCAGGCCTCCCCCGTGTACAAGCTGGCCATCGACTGGCAGCTGGCCCTGCCGCTGCACCCGGAATACCGCACCCTGCCGATGGTCTGGTACGTGCCGCCGCTGTCGCCGATCCAGTCCGCCGCCGAAGCCGGACACGTGGAGTTCGACGGCGTACTGCCCAAGGTCGAATCGCTGCGCATCCCGGTGCGCTACCTGGCCAACATGCTCACCGCCGGAGAAGAGGCGCCGGTGGTACTGGCGCTGAAACGGCTGATGGCGATGCGCGTGTACATGCGCGCCAAGCACGTCGACAAGGAGCTCAATACCGAGGTGCTGCAGCAGGTCGGCCTGACCCAGAACCAGGTCGAGGAGATGTACCGCTACCTGGCCATCGCCAACTACGAGGATCGCTTCGTCATCCCCACCGGCCACCGCGAGCACATCCCCGAGGCCTATGCCGAACGCAGCGGCTGCGGCTTCACCTTCGGCGACGGCTGCAATGGCGGCGGCAACAGCCAGGTCAGCCTGTTCGGCGGACGCAAGAACACCACCACGCTGGTCAAGCCGGTCGAGACCTTCGACCCGGTGGAGGACAGCCGCCATGGGTAACTACGAGGCGATCCGCGACGCCCACCAGGGCCCCGTCGTCGGCCTGCTCAGCCTGCGCGTGCTGGCGCGCCTGCTCGACTACCCCAGCGCCGAACTGCAGGCCGCCAGCGTCGAAGCGGTGGCGATTCTCGACGCCGAGGATCGCCTGCCGCTGGCGCTGCGCGCCGAGCTCGCGCAATGGTGCCGGGAACTGGCGGGCGGCGAACTGCTCGACCTGGAAGAAGCCTACGTCGAACTGTTCGACCGCGGCCGCGCCACCTCGCTGCTGCTGTTCGAGCACGTGCACGGCGAGTCCCGCGATCGCGGCCAGGCGATGGTCAACCTGCTGGCCGAATACGAGGCCGCCGGCTTCCAGCTCGACGCCCGCGAGCTGCCGGACTACCTGCCGCTGTTCCTGGAATACCTGTCGACCCGCAGCCACGAGGAAATCGGCCAGTGGCTGGGCGACATCCAGCACATCCTCGCCCTGCTCGCCGCCCGCCTGGAAGAACGCGACACCCGCTACGCGCTGGTGCCGCGTGCCCTGCTCGCACTGATCGGCGCCAGCGCGGCGATCGACGAACAGCGCCCGGTGGCCGCCGCGGAGGAGCCGGACAACACGCCGCAGGCGCTGGATGCGGTGTGGGAGGAAGAGGCCGTGCGCTTCAACGCCGAAACCGACAAGGACTGCAGCCTGCAGTCCGCCGAAGGGCGACGCCTGGCCGAGCGCAAGTACGAGGCGCTGCCCCAGGTCGTGCAGATCATGCCGCCAGAGCGTCCCTGAACCCGGCAAAGAATGAACGGAGGCCCATCATGTTCGAGGATTACCTGCTCCACTTCATCTACGGCATCTACCCCTACCTCGCCGGCAGCGTGTTCCTGATCGGCAGCCTGATGCGCTACGACTACGGCCAGTACACCTGGAAGACCGGCTCCAGCCAGATGCTCTCGACCAGGCACATGCGGCTGGCGAGCAACCTGTTCCACATCGGCATCCTGGCGATCTTCTTCGGCCACCTGGTCGGCCTGCTGACCCCGCACTGGGTCTATGCACCGTTCCTCTCGGCCGGGCACAAGCAGCTGATGGCGATCATCTTCGGCGGCATCGCCGGGGTGCTCTGCGTGATCGGCGGCGCCATGCTGCTCTGGCGCCGGCTGTTCAATCCGCGCGTGCGCGCTTCCTCCAGCGTGATGGACAACCTGATCATCGCCCTGCTCCTGCTGCAGGCGTGCCTCGGCCTGACCACCATCTTCGCCTCGCTGGACCACCTGGACGGCGGCATGATGCTGGCGCTGGCCAACTGGGCGCAGGCCATCGTGTTCTTCCGCGGCGACGCGGCCGGCTTCGTGATGGAAGCGCCGCTGATCTTCAAGCTGCACATCTTCATCGGCCTGACCATCATCCTGCTGTTCCCCTTCACCCGCCTGGTGCACGTGTGGAGCATCCCGCTGGGCTACTTCGGCCGTAACTACCAGATCGTCCGCCGCCGCGGCTAAGGAAGTACGCAGATGGACATGATTGCCGTCGAGAACCTCCCCGATACGCCGATCCCGGTGATCCGTGTCGGCGACACCGAACTGACCGAGGCGGACATCGCCAGGGAAACGCCCTTCCATCCCTCCGCCTCCCTCGCCGAGGCGCAGCGCAGCGCCGTGCGCGCCCTGATCGTGCGCGAACTGCTGGCGCAGCGCGCGGCCATGCTCGGCCTGACGGCGAGCAACGAGGATGAAGACCAGGCGGTGGCGACGCTGCTGGAGCGCGAACTGAACGTCCCGGAGCCGGACGAAGCCAGCTGCCGGCGCTACTTCGACACCCACCCCGAACGCTTCTGCGAACCCACCCGCCTGCGCGTGCGGCACATCCTGCTGCCCGCCGCCCCCGAGGACGCCAAGGCCCGCGACGCGCATTACCGCCTGGGCGAAAAGCTGCTGCGGGAACTCGGCGAGCACCCGGAGCGCTTCACCGAACTGGCCCAGCGGCATTCCGCCTGCCCGTCGAAGGATCAAGGCGGCGAGCTGGGCTGGCTGACCTCCGGGCAGACCGTCGCCGAGCTGGACCAGGCCCTGCAGCGCCTGCCGCCGGGACTGCACGAGCGACCATTGGCGTCGCGCTATGGCTGGCACCTGGTAAGCATCGACGAACGCCTGGAACGCAAGCCGCTGCCCTACGCCCAGGTAGCCGGCCGCGTGCACCACAGCCTGCGCGAGGAATCCACGCGCCACGCCCTGCGCCAGTACCTGCTGGCGCTGGAGAAGGAATTCGGCGTCCAGGGCTTCAGCCTGGATGAAGACCCCATCGAAGGCTCCGGCAACCGGCGTAGCGATATCGGGCTCTGACGCAGCGGGTGACTCAGCTGTCGGGCGTGCGCCTGCCGGCCCAACCGGAGGCCCGTCCGGGCGAGCAGGATCAGGAGCGCTCGCGGCGCACGGTGGAGAGCAGGCTGGTCGGAATCGACATCAGCAGGATATACGCCGAGACGGCGAGCATCAGGCCGCCACTGCCCAGCAACAGGTAACGGCGCTCCTTCACCACGGTCATGTCCAGGCCACCGGAAAAGAGAATCCAGCCCAGACCGGCCAGGGCCACGGTGAACAGGATGGCGATCAGGTAACTGGCGGCAACGATCAGGAACCACAGCGGACTCCAGCGCCTGCGTGTCGGCTTTTCCATGGCTTCGGGCCTCCCAGCCCCACAGCGAGTGCGTTCGAACTTGCGCAGTCTGATGGCTACTAGCCACACTGGCAATCAGACCAAAGCGCAAGAAGCGCTTTCCAGACGCGACCGAACGGGTGCAAACCCGACCGGAAGCACCCGGCCGACATACCGGAAAACCAGCAAGGGCGCTTACAATCACGCTTTTTCACCGCAAGTGCAGTACGGTTCAGGAAATGGCGCTCGATCCACCCACCATGTTGACTATTTCGGTCGCCCTCGCGGCGGCCGCAGCGCTGTATCTGGCCATCGAATGGCGCAGCGTGCGCGAACGCTCGCTGCTCTACTGGAGCGCCGGTTTCGCCACCATCACCCTCGGTTCCACCCTCGCCCTGCTGCGCATGAGCGGCTATCTGCTGGTCGGCGTCTGGTTCGCCAACGGCCTGCTGGTGCTGGCGCACTGGTTCTTCCTCAGCGGGGTGGCGAAGTTCACCGAAGCACGGCTGTCACGCGGCTGGTTGCTCGTCCCGCTCATCTGGATAGCGCTGCTGGCGCTGCCCGACGGTGGCCCGCTGTGGTCCAAGCTCATGCTGCTGGCCAATTCCTGGCTGGTCGCCCTGCTCTCACTGCGCGCCAGCTACCTGCTGCGGCCCCACGGCAAATCCCTCAGCGTCGGCGCGGTGCAGCTGCGCTACGTGATGCTGGTGCATGGCGCCTTCTACCTGGCCAAGGGCGCGACCGTGATCATCCCCGGCACGCTGATCGACCTGGCCGCCTTCCGTGGCGAGATCATCCAGATTTCCCTGGTGGAGGGCGCGATGGCGATCATGCTGATCGCCCTGTCGATGACCGGCACCGAACGCTACCGCCGCGAAAAGCGCATCGCCCGCCTCGCCGCGCGCGACCCGCTGACCGCCCTGTACAACCGCCGCGCGCTGGAAATGCGCGCCCCCCGCGTATTCGAGGAAATCTCCCCGGAACGCCCCGGCGCGCTGCTGCTGATCGACATCGACAACTTCAAGCAGGTCAACGATCTGCACGGACACACCGCCGGCGACCGCCTGCTGGTGGCGCTCAGCGAGATGATCCGCGCGGCGCTGCCCGAACGGGCCGTGGCGGCGCGCCTGGGCGGTGACGAGTTCGTCATCCTGCTGAGCAATGTCCGCGGCGAACAGGTGATGGCGCTGGCCGGCAAGCTGCGTGAGCAGTTCCAGAGCACCGCCACGCAGAACTTCGCCACGCCCCAGGCGGTTACCCTGAGCATCGGCGCCAACCTCTTCGACCAGCCGCCGGCCAGCCTCGCCGCGCTGATCGAACAAGGCGATGCCGCCCTCTACGAGTCCAAGCGCGGCGGCCGCGACAGCATCCGCCTGATGGATCGCACCCTGGCCGGCGGCGATCCGCTGCGCCTGGGCTGATACAGCAGGCCGAACACTCTTCACTCAAGAAAGAACGCCGCAGTTCCTGCTGGAGCTGCGGCGTTTTCTTGGGGCGAAGAATTGGCTTGCTCCGAGAAGTTCATACCTATGCATCCCCCTCACCCCAACCCTCTCCCTCAGGGAGAGGGGGCAGTCCGTGCCGGCTGACGCGGTAGTTTCATCCTGCGCCGAACGGTCCCCTCTCCCGCGTGCGGGAGAGGGTTAGGGTGAGGGCTCGTACAGTTCAAAACGCTCAAGCGAACAGTATTACGCGCAGCGCGAGCCACTCAGCCGCGGCGCGCCGGCGCCGCGTACTGGGGCATGGTGATGCAGCCGATGTTGCCGCCGCCCAGGAGGATTTCCCGCGAGTTGTCGATGCCGATCACGCGCTTGTCCGGGAACAGCTCGGCGAGCACGCCCTGGGCGATGCGGTCGTTGGGGTCGTTGAAGAACGGCATGACGATGGCCGAGTTGCCGGTGTAGAAATTGATGTAGGAGGCGCAGATCTTCGTGCCCTCCTGGCGATCGAAACTGCCATCGACCTGGTCCAGGCCCTCGGCTTCGGCGGCGGTCCACTCCAGCACCCGCGGCTGTGGCAGCTTGTGCACCTGCAGCGGATTGCCACGGGCGTCGCGGGCGCTGCGCAGCGCGTCGTAGGCCTCCTGGTAGATCTCCCATTGCGGGTCGTCGCGGTCGTCGGTCCACTGCATCACCACCACACCCGGCCGCACGAAGCAGGCCAGGTCATCGACGTGACCGTCGGTTTCGTCGAACTTGCAGCCCCGCGGCAACCAGATCACCTGCTCGGCGCCCAGGTAATCGCAGAGTCGGCGAGTGACTTCCTGCTTGCCCAGGTGAGCGTTGCGATTAGGGTTGAGCAGGCATTGCTCGGTGGTCAGCAGGGTGCCCTGCCCATCGCTGCGAATACTGCCCATCTCGGCGATGATCGACGCACGATAGCGGTCGAAACCCTCGACCTCGAGGATTTTCTGCGCAATCTGGTCATCCTTGTCCCAAGGATAGTAAAGACCGCCATCGAGGCCGCCGTAGGCGTTGAACTGGAAATCCACGCCACGCATCTCGCCCGTCGCGTCATTGACCAGGAAAGCCGGGCCACTATCGCGGAACCAGGTGTCGTTGCAGGTCATTTCCACCACGCGAACCTGCTCGGGGAGCATGCGCCGGGCATTGGCGTACTGCGCGGCGGAGGCGCAGACGGTCACCGGCTCGCTGCTGGCGATGGCGCTGACCACCTCGACCCAGACCTTCTGCGCCGGCTTGCCGCCGTTGCGCCAGACGTCCGGCCGCTCCGGCCAGCCCAGCCAGCAACGGGCCTTGGGTTCGAATTCGCCGGGCAGGCGAAAGCCGTCTGCCTTGGGCATTGTCGAGTGGGTACGGGACATCGTGACGCTCCAGAGTCAGGGAGGGGAATGGCCCAAGGTTGCCGGCCCGGAGCGGTGGAAACCAATGATGAATTTCGCGGAATACCTGAACTGGATTCATCATTTACCTCAACAAACGATGAATTTCCATGCGGCGTAGGAGCGGACTCCGTCCGCGATCGACTGACCGCCGCTCCAATGTGCCAGGGAACTGGGCGGGACCATCGCGGACGGAGTCCGCTCCTACGCGATATCCAGCGGCATCACCTGTCGTCGAGCTGCTCGGTAAACCATTCGATGAAGTCTGCCACCGCCGGCTTCTCCAGGCGCAGGCGCTCGCAGACCAGGGCGTACTGCCCCAGGGAAGTGATCTGCGCGGCGAACGGCCGGACCAGCCGGCCGCTGGCCAGGTCCTCGGCGCTGGTGAGGTTGTCGCCGATAGCCACGCCCTGGCCACGTACCGCCGCCTCCATGGTCAGCCCGGCGTGGCCGAGGTAGACGTGGCGGCTGGGGCGGATGTCGCTGGCGTGGGTGGTCAGCCAGGCAGTCCAGGACTTGCCGTCCTGGTCGTCGTGCAGCAGGCAGTGCCGGGCCAGGTCGCGCGGGTGCTTGAGCGGCGACTGGTTGAACAGTCCGGGGCTGCACACCGGGAAGAACTGCAGGGTCGGCAGCGGCCGCACGAAATAGCTGCTGGCGTCCACCGGACCGGTGCCGTAGGTGATCGCCAGGTCGATTTCGGCCCCCGGCCCCGGCGCCTCCAGCGGCTGCTCGTGCAGGTGCAGGATGATTTGCGGATAACGTTCGGCGAAGTTGGCCAGCCTGCCCACCAACCACTTCTGCGCCAGCTCCACCGTCACGGCGATGTGCAACTGCGCCTGTGAACCCGGGTCGCGCAGTTCATCGCACGCCGTGCCGATCAGCTCGAAAGCCTGTTGCAGGCTGCGCAACAGGCGCCGCGCCTGGGCGGTGGGCCGCACCTGGCGCCCCTGGCGCTCGAACAGCGGCGCCCCCAGTTGCTCTTCCAACTGGCGAATCTGGTGGCTGACCGCACTGTCGGTGACGCACAGCTCGGCAGCAGCGCGGCCAAAGTGAGCATGTCGGGCAGCGGATTCGAAGGTGCGCAAGGCTGTGAGCGAAGGCAGGCGGCGCATGGCGGTGTGTCTTTTTCAAAGAATGGCGGCCGGCATGCTGACCGAGGCGCCGCCCCTGGCGCAAGGCGCTGGGCAGCGGCGATTGTCCAGCGGCGCTGGACAGTCCATCCCGGCAGCACGGAATTATCTTCGCCGCCTGCCCCTCTAGACTCAGGCGTGCCTTCAACCAAGCAGGACTGATGACCATGGCCGACCATTCGATCCAGGGGAAAGTGGTGCTCATTGCCGGGGGAGCAAAGAACCTCGGCGGGCTGATTGCCCGCGACCTCGCCGCACAGGGAGCCGCCGCCGTGGCGGTGCACTACAACAGCGCCTCGAGCAAGGCCGAGGCGGACAAGACCGTTGCTGCGCTGCAGGAGCTGGGCGCCAGGGCCGTCGCCCTGCAGGCCGATCTCACCCGCGCCGGCGCGGTGGAGAAGCTCTTCGCCGATACGCTCGCCGCCGTCGGCAAGCCGGACATTGCGATCAATACCGTCGGCAAGGTGCTGAAGAAACCCATGGCCGAGATCAGCGAAGCCGAGTACGACGAGATGATGGCGGTGAACGCCAAGTCGGCGTTCTTCTTCATCAAGGAAGCCGGTCGGCACCTCAACGACAACGGCAAGATCTGCACCATCGTCACCTCCCTGCTGGGGGCCTTCACGCCCTTCTACGCCGCCTATGCCGGCGGCAAGGCGCCGGTGGAGCACTTTACCCGTGCCGCCGCCAAGGAGCTGGGCGAGCGCGGCATCTCCGTTACCGCCGTGGGTCCGGGCCCGATGGATACGCCGTTCTTCTACCCCGCCGAGGGCCAGGATGCGGTGAACTACCACAAGACCGCCGCGGCCTTGTCGCCCTTCTCCAGGACCGGCCTGACCGACATCGAGGATGTGGTGCCGTTCATCCGCCATCTGGTCAGCGACGGCTGGTGGATCACCGGGCAGACGCTGCTGATCAATGGCGGCTATACCACCAAGTAACCGAGCTTGCCGGACCAACCACCAGCGCCCGCCCGAGCCACCGTTGCGGGCGGGCGCCCGGATTCCCCCGAGGTGCCATGGAGCGCATCGAGCAGTACCGCATCTTCGTCCAGGTCGCCGAGCTGGGCAGCTTCATCCAGGCCTCGCGGGTACTCAAGCTGCCGCGCGCCTCGGTGTCCGCCGCCGTCCAGCAACTCGAGGCAGCGGTCGGCACGCGCCTGCTGCACCGCACCACACGCAAGGTCAGCCTGACGGCGGACGGCCTGCAATTGCTGGAGCGGGCCCGCCAGTTGCTGCAGGAGTACGACGAAGTCGACCAACTGTTCCAGACGCACCCGCAGCAGATCAGCGGGCGCCTGGACGTCGACGTACCGAGCCGCATCGCCCGGCGCCTGCTGATTCCCGCACTGGCGGAATTTCTCCGCCAGTATCCGCGCCTGCAACTGGGGCTGGGCTCCACCGACCGGCTCATCGACCCGGTGAGCGAGGGCGTCGATTGCGTCATCCGCTTCGGCCGGCTGGCCAGCAGCAGCCTGGTGGTGAAACCGCTGGGGCAGGTGCTGCTGGTCAACTGCGCGAGCCCCGCCTACCTCGCCGAGCACGGCGTGCCACGCCAACCGGACGACTTGCACAAGAACCACCAGTGCATCGGCTACAGCCCGTCCACCGGTGGCCAGGCGCTGCCCTGGGAGTATGTGGCCGAGGGCAGCGAACACAGCATCGAGCTGCCCAGCCGGGTGATCGTCAACAACGTCGAGAGTTACATCGCCAGCTGTTGCGCCGGGCTCGGGCTGATCCAGGTGCCGCTGTTCGACGTGCAGCACCTGCTCGATGCCGGCGCGCTGGTGGAAGTCCTGCCCGAGCATCGCCCCGCGCCCATGCCGGTGTCGATGCTCTACCCCAACCGCCGCCAGCGCTCACGTCGGCTGGCGGTTTTCCTGGACTGGTTCGGCGCGCAGATGCAGCCCTTCCTGGCGCCCTGAGGAGAGGCCCTGCGCAGCGCTTTTACCCTGAAGAATGCCCCGAGGATTGCCCTGAGGCCGGGCATTCGGTTATTTTGATAATAATTCGCATTTGCACAACTCTCCTCGCCTGGCCTCCCATGACCCGACCCATCGCCTGCGCCCATCGTGCCCAAGTAGCCAGCCTCTATCGCGAGAACCACGGCTGGATCCAGCAATGGATCAATCGCCGCCTGGGCAGCGCCAGCGACGCCGCCGAGCTGGCCCAGGACGTCTTCGTGCGCCTGCTGGCCCAGCCGCGCG
This sequence comes from Pseudomonas sp. GD03903, assembly GCF_029840045.1. Taxonomy (NCBI): domain Bacteria; kingdom Pseudomonadati; phylum Pseudomonadota; class Gammaproteobacteria; order Pseudomonadales; family Pseudomonadaceae; genus Pseudomonas; species Pseudomonas sp. GD03903. The sequence goes on from NZ_JAOCBT010000009.1 coordinate 280,368, forward strand.
AATTCGACAGCGACGTGCACGCCCGTGCCTACCTGAGCCGCATCTCGCTGCACCTGTGCGTCGACTTCTGGCGCCGCAAGCAGTTGGAGAAAGCCTGGCTCGAAGCCCTGGCGCAGGTGCCGGAAAGCCATTGGCCGTCCCAGGAGCACCAGGCGATCATCCTGGAAACCCTCGGCCAGCTGCAGGACCTGCTGGAGCGCCTGCCGCCCAGGGTGGCCGCCGCCTTCAGCCTGTCGCAACTGCACGGCCTGGGCTACCGGGAGATCGCCGAGGAGCTGGGTGTATCCGTGCGCACGGTGACCAAGTACATCGCCCAGGCCATGCTCCACTGCGCCCTGCTCGAAGCGGAGCTGGACGGAGTGCTGCAGTGAGCGCGAAATCCGGCCTCGACCACGCCACGCTGGAATCTGCCGCCGACTGGTTCGCGCGCCTGCAGGAGGCGCCCAACGACGCCGAGCTTCACGCCCAATGGCGCCGCTGGCTGGACCAGGGCGAGGCGCAACGCCTGGCCTGGAGCTACATCGAACGGATCAGCCAGCGCTTCGCCGGTATCCAGCAGCAAGGCCCCGCCGCGCACCGGACGCTGACCACCCTGCGTAACGGCAAGCAGACGCGCCGCCGGCTGCTCAGCCAGTTCAGCGTGCTGGCAGGTGCCGGCCTGTTCGGCTGGCTGGGTTGGCGGGCCAATCCCATCGACAGCCTGCACGCCTGGCGCGCGGAGTACCGCACGGCGGTCGGCGAGCGCCGCAGCGAACGGCTCAGCGATGGCACGCAACTCTGGCTCAACAGCGGCAGCGCGCTGGACGTGCAGTTCGACGAGACCCGCCGCGAGCTGCTGCTGTACGCCGGAGAAGTACTGATCGAGACCGGGCACGGCGACAGCCGCCCCTTCCAGGTGCGTACCCGCGCCGGCCTGCTGCAACCGCTGGGCACCCGTTTCAGTGTGCGCGAGCTCGGCCCACGCACCCAGCTCAACGTCTACCAGGGCGCGGTGCGCACCAGCCTGCAGGACAGCGGCGCCAGCCTCACCCTGCAGGCGGGCCAGGGCGTCATCTTCGATGCCACTACGGCCGGTGCGCTGACGCGCGCAGAAGCCCGCCGCGAAGCGTGGAGCCGTGGCCTGCTGCTGGCCGAAGACATGCCGCTGGACGAGTTCATCGCCGAGCTGGGCGGCTACCGGCGCGGCCACCTCGGCGTCGACCCGAGCGTAGCTCGCCTGCGCGTCATGGGCAGCTTCCCGCTGGCCGACACCGACCAGGCCCTGGCGCAGCTGGAAGAGGCACTGCCGGTGCGCGTGCAGCGGCGATTCGACTGGTGGCTGACGGTGGTACCGCGCAGCTAGCCGAGCAGGCACCTCGGTTCGCGAGCAAGCTCGCTCCCACGAAGAGCGCGACCCCACCTGTAGGAGCGAGCTTGCTCGCGAACCGCCCTGCGGCCCACCAGCCCAGGCAACTCGCACCCAGAAAAAGTTTTCGAGAATGGTTCCGATTTTCCGTTCTGTTTCGGATTACTAGGAAACACCCCTAATAACCGGACGCCAAGGAACCGGAATGTCACGCCAAGACCAGCACTTCCCGAGCAAAAAACATCCTCTGTTTCTCGCCATTGCCCTGAGCCTGGCCGCCGTCGGCCCGCTCTCGGTCTCCGCCGTCGCGGGCGCCGAGCAAGCCCAGCGGCAGAGCTTCGACATCCCCGCCGGCCCGCTGGCCCGCCAGCTCACCGAGCTGGCCGCACAGACCGGCCTGCTGCTGGCCGCCGACGCCGAGCTGACCCGCGACCGCCAGAGCCAGGCCGTGCGCGGCAACTACAGCGCCGAGGAAGCGCTGGACCTGATGCTGATGGGCAGCGGCCTCAGTGCCCAACGCAGCACGGCGCAGGGCAACGGCAAGCGCTACCAGCTGGTGCTCATCCCGCAGGACGACGCCGCGCTGGAAATGAGCGAAACCACCATCATGGGCCAGGGCATGGGCCAGGCCACCGAGAACAGCGGCAGCTACACGCCGGGCCTGACCAGCGTCGGCTCGAAGACACCGACCTCGCTGAAAGAAACCCCGCAGTCGGTCTCGGTGCTCACCCGCCAGTTGATGGATGACCGCCAGATCGCCGACCTCAACGACGCCATGAAGGCCGTGCCGGGCATCACCGTGCAGAGTAATACTTTCCGCATCCAGGACTTCTACTCGCGCGGCTTCGCCATCCAGAACATCCAGCTCGACGGCGCCGCGCCCATGGCGCTGGGCACCACCGCCGGCTCGTTCTACTCCTCCAACGTCTACGACATGGCCGAGTTCGACCATGTCGAAGTGCTGCGCGGCAGCTCCGCGCTGTTCGGTGGCACCGGCGACCCCGGCGGCATCATCAACTTGGTGCGCAAGCGCCCGCTGGATACCTACCAGCTCAAGTTCAGCGCCTCCGCCGGCACCTGGGACAACTACCGCAGCGAGTTCGACGTCACCGGCCCGCTGGGCTTCGACGGCAAGCTGCGCGGGCGCGCGGTAGTGGCCTACCAGGACCGCCAGTACTTCACCGACAACCGCGCCACCGACAAGCCGATCTTCTACGGCGTGCTGGAAGCCGACGTCACCGATGACACCATGCTCACCGCCGGCCTGCGCTTCAACAAGGTCCACGAGACTGGCACCGCCAATGCCGTGCCGCGCTACAGCAACGGCGTCGACCTGGGCCTGCCGCGCCATACCGGGCTGTCCACCACCTGGGCCTACGCCGACGGCTTTTCCCGCGAATACTTCGCCAAGCTCGACCAGCGCCTGAACGACGACTGGAAGCTCAACCTCAGCTACACCAACATCTACGACACCATCGAGACCAACAACGCCACCACCCTGGGCTCGGTGAACCCGGTCACCGGCGCCGGCGTCACCCGCTACGGCACCTGGATTACCCAGTGGAGCGAGCAGGACCTCTGGGACGCCAACGTCTCGGGCAACTTCAGCCTGTTCGGCCTGAATCACCAGCTCACCGTCGGCGGCGACTACCAGGACATCGACAGCCGCTGGCAGGGCACGCCGCGCTTCAGCACGGCCGGTGGCGCGGTAAACGTGTTCGACCCGAACTCCACGCCCTGGAACGACCCTGGCGAGCGCCCGGACGTTACCCGCAACTACAGCCCCAACAGCCAGACCCAGTACGGCCTCTACTCCAGCCTGCGCCTGCAGCTGGCCGAGCCGCTGCACCTGATCCTCGGCGCGCGGGTGCAACGCTACAAGTTCGACCAGACCTACCAGACCCAGGCCAATGGCACCTGGGGCGTGCAGTCGCGCGTCGACATGCGCGAACCGACCCGGACCACACCGTTCGGCGGCATCGTTTACGACCTCAGCGACGAGTGGGCCGCCTACGCCAGCTACGCGGAAATCTTCAAACCGCAGCAGAACCTCATGGCCGGCCCGCTGGGCAGCGGCAGCACCCTCGACCCCATGACCGGCAAGACCTACGAAACCGGCCTGAAGGGCGAGCTGTTCGACGGCAAGCTGAACACCAGCGTGGCGCTCTACTACACCAAGCGCGAAGACCAGGCCGTGCTCGACCCGCAGTACGAGGCCACCTCCGTGCTGTTCGGCGGCAACTGCTGCTACGTCAACGGTGGCGAGGTGACCAGCAAAGGCATCGACATGGAAATCTCCGGCGAGCTGCTGCCGGACTGGATGGTCATGGCCAGCTACACCCTCAACCTCAACAAGAACCGCACCGTCGGCGGTGAGCTGAGCACCATCACGCCCAAGCACCTGGCCAAGCTGTTCACCACCTACCGCCTGCCGGGCGACTGGTCGAAGTTCCGCGTCGGCGGCGGCGTCGATATCCAGAGCGCGACCAAGGTCAGCGGCACTGCCTCCACCTACGACAGCAACGGCAAGGTGACGCAGGCCGATGTGCCATTCGACTACCAGCAAAGTGGCTACGCGGTGTGGAATGCCCTGGTCGACTACCAGCTGGACGAACACTGGAACGTCGCACTCAACGGCAACAACCTGTTCGACAAGAAGTACTACCAGACCGTCGGCACCTCGACCTACGGCAACGTCTACGGCGACCCGCGCAACTTCATGCTGACCGTGCGGGCGACCTACTGAGGATCGCGCCTTCATCAAAGCTTAATCTCGCGCCGGCAGACTGAAGCCAGTCACCAATGGTGCGTGACCTATGAATGCTGCCTGATCCAGGCAGCATTTTTTTTGCCCGGAAAAACCTCCACGCCTGCGCTGGAGCCCGGACAACCTGGCCGTTAGCTGCTATATGCCTTGAGGCACGCGCCGCAACCGCGCGGCCGCCTCACTTGCAGCTTCGTATGGACACCGGCATGCCGATCCACCGCTCCAGCACCATCCTGGCCAGCAGCCTGGGCCTGACTGCCGCCATCAGCGCCCTGTCGCTCTGGGCCATCCTGGAAATGCGCCAGGACGCGCTGGAAGTCGCCAGCGCCAATGGCCACAACATCGCCCTGCTGGTGCAGCGCGATATCCAGCGCAACCTCGACCTCTACGACATGACCCTGGAAGCCGTGGTGCACGCCCACGCCGAGCCCGAGGTGCGGGCGCTGTCGAGCACGGTGCGCGACTCGCTGCTCAAGGACTACACCGCACCGACCCGCGGCATGGGCTCGGTATTCATTACCAATGCCGATGGCGTGGCGACCTTCAGCTTCGGCAAGGAAATCCCCCCGCGCCTGGATCTCTCCGGCCGCGAGTACTTCCGAGCGCAGCGCGAGGCCAGGGGCAATGCGCTGCTGATCAGCCATCCCTACATTCCCTACTCCAGCAATGCGCGCAGCAGCATCGCCCTGAGCCGACGGCTGGAGCGCGCCGATGGCAGCTTCGCCGGGGTCGTCGGCGCCAACCTGGAGCTGAACTACTTCCACGACCTGTTCAGCGGCCTCAACCTGGGCGAAGGCGGCAGCGTCAGCCTGCACCTGCGCGACGGCACGCTGCTGGCGCGTTGGCCGGACTCGCCGCCCACCAGCAACCTGGCCGGAGCGCTGCAACACCATCTCGCTACCGGCGAGGAAACCTTCTTCGACCGCGGCAGCGACGGCGTCAAACGCTGGCATGACTTCCGCCCCGTGGAAGGCTACCCGCTGGTGTTCAGCGTGGCCCTGCCGGCAGCCGAGATCTATGCAGACTGGTACTGGCGCGGCGGCCTGATCGGCCTGCTCGGCCTGGCCCTGGATGGCACGGTGATCGGCCTGGCACTGATCGCCCTGCGCCAGATGCGCCAGCGCGACCGCAAGGAAGCCGAGTTGCAGATGGCGGCCAGCACCGACCCGCTGACCGGGCTGAACAACCGCCGCGCCTTCGACCTGCGCGCCGGCCACGAGTGGTCGCGGTACCAGCGCAGCGGTGCGGCACTGTCGGTGATGCTCATGGATATCGACAAGTTCAAGGCCTACAACGACCACTACGGTCACCCCGCCGGCGATGCGGCGCTCAGGACCGTGGCCCAGGTGATCGCCGAATGGACCCGACGCCCGGCCGATTGCGCGGCGCGTTTCGGCGGCGAGGAATTCGTCATATTGCTGGGCGACAGCGAAGAAGCCGACGCGCTGGAACTGGCCGAACACATCCGCGCCAGCCTGCAGGGCCTCGCCGTACCGCACGAGCATGGCCCGCTGGGCGTAGTCACCCTGAGCATCGGCGTCGCCAGCACCTCGCGCTTCAGCCCGGCCAACTGGGCCGAGCTGCTGCAATCTGCCGACAGCGCGCTGTACCAGGCAAAGAATGGCGGGCGCAATCGCGTGGTGGGCTTCCACCCCGCCGAGGTCGAGTCGTCCTAGCCTCGACCGCCGCGCAGGCTCAGCAGCTTCAGTTCGCATTCGAAGAGAAACTCGAACGCCTCGACCTGGCGCAACGCATCGCTCATCCGTGCGCCCCAGGTGTACAGGCCATGGCCGCGAATCAGGTAACCGGGGCAATCCGGGTGCGCATCCAGCCAGGGCTGCACCCTGGCGGCCAGGCGGGCGATGTCCTGGTCATTGTCGAAGATCGGCACGGTGACACGGCCTTCATGGGTGGTGACACCGCTGAAGGCCTTCTGCAGTTCGTAGTCTTGCAGCTCCAGGCGGTAGCCCACGGTCAGGCGCGAGAGCACCGTGGCGTTGACCGAATGGGTGTGCAGCACCGCACCGATCTCCGCGCGCCAGGCGTAGAGCTGGGTGTGCAGCAGGGTTTCCGCCGAGGGCTTCTTGCCCGGCTCGAGGCTGTTGCCGGCGAGATCGGTTTCCAGCACGTCGTCCTCGCCGAGCTGGCCCTTGTGCTTGCCCGAAACCGTGAGCAGCGCGCGGTCTGCCGCCAGGCGCGTGGAATAGTTGCTGCTGGTGGCCGGCGACCAGCCGCGCTCGTAGAGGAAGCGGCCGGCGTCGATGATCTGCCGGGTGAGTTGCTGGCGGGTGTCAGTCATGTGAGCGCCGGTGCTGTTGGAAGAGGTCGCCACTCTAGCCATGCGCACCTGCGGCTAGAAATACCTTAATCGCATGAGGTCATAACTCGCGCACGCCCGCGCCAGAGCGATCCATCGCAACGACGACACCTGGCAGCGAGCTATCTGCCCGCCGCCCGCTGCCGAGGAGTTATTATTCGTTAAGGTTATAAAAACCTGTGAAATTCATATTGGTATATACCAATTGTTCTGCCTTGGAATACGCCCCATCGCAGTCATCGGCCGCTGGCCGTTTTGGAGAAAGGCTTCATGTTCGCCCTGAGGGTCATGCTCGAATACTTCCACCCCTGGCCCAATTCGGCCGGCTTCTACCTCGCCCGCGAACGCGGCTGGTACCGCGAGGCGGGGCTGGACGTGGAACTGGTGGTGCACGACCCCTACCACGGCGACACCCTCGACCACCTGCTGCGCGGCGCCGCCGCGTTCGGCGTGTTCCCCAGCAATCGCCTGCTGGTGCGCCGTGAACTCGGCCAGCCACTGCTCGGCGTGGCGGCGATCAATCACCGCGGCCTGGAATCGATCCAGACCCTCACCGACAGCGGCATCCGCCGCCCCCGCGACCTGCAGGGCAAGCGCCTGGCGCTCAACCCGACGCCGCGCGGCCTGGCCATGGTGCGCCACCTGGTGAGCCAGGACGGCGGCGATCCCGATACCGTGGAACTGGTGGACGCAGGTTTTCGCGAATTGCGCCCGGAAGACCTGGCCGCCGGCGTCGCCGATGCCAGCTTCGGCGGCTACTGGGCCTGGGAAGCGCTGCTGCCCAGCCCCATCGCCGATGAGCGCCGCGTGGTACTGCCGGTGGACGAGATCGGCGCCCCGCCCTACCACAGCTATCTGCTGGGCGCGCGCGAAGACTGGCTCGATGCCAACGGTGAGATCGCCCGGCGTTTCCTCGCTGTCACCGCGCGGGGATTCCTCGCCGCGGCAGCCGAGCCGGAAGCCGCGTTGCCGGTCTACGAACGCACCATTCCCTACTTTCCCCAGCAGATGCTGGCAGAATCCCTGCGGCGCATCGCGCCCAGCTGGCTGCATCAGGGCCGCTGGGGCGAACAGCGCGAAGCACTGCTGCAGCCCTACGCCCAGTGGCTGCATGAATACGGTGTGCTGCGCGACCCGGAGGTCTGGCGCGGCGCCACCAGCAATGCCTGGCAAGTGGAGACCCCTGCATGAGCAAACGCCTGAGCCACGGTATGGGCCTGGAGCCGGTGGAAGCCGACTGGCCGGCGCTGACCGAAGCGGAGGTCGCCGCGCTGCTGCAAGAATTCCCGCAGGCAGGCGCAGAAGCCCGCCTGACCTGGCACAGCCCACGGCCTTTCTCCGCTGCCGCGCTGGTGGAAACCGCCAGTGGCCCGCTGTTCGTCAAGCGTCACCATCCCAGCGTGCGCACGGCTGACTGGTTGAAGGAAGAGCACGCCTTCCTCGATCACCTGGCCCAACGCGCTGCACCAGTGGCGCAGGTGCTGCGCGACCGGCACGGCCGCAGCGCCATCGAGCACGACGGCTGGACCTATGAAGTCCACCGGAAGGCCGAGGGGCTGGACCTGTACCGCGACGCGCTGTCGTGGACGCCGTTCCAGCACAACACCCATGCCTTCGCGGCTGGCGCCGCGCTGGCGAAACTGCACCGCGCCGCCGAAGGTTTCGCCGCGCCCTCGCGCACTGCCGGCGTGCTGCTGAGCAACCTCAAGCTGTTCGGCGCGCCGGACCCGCTGGCCGCCATCGAAGCGACCTTCGCCCAGGCACCCGCCCTCGCCGAGTACCTGCAAGCGCGCCCCTGGAAGGAAACGCTCAGCGAACTGCACCTGCCGCTGCAACGCGCACTGCTGCCCTATCTGCAACGCCAGCCGACGCTGTGGACGCACAACGACTGGCACGCCTCCAACCTGCTATGGAGCGAGGAAGGCCCGCAGGCGCAGGTGGTCTCGGTGCTGGACTTCGGCCTGAGCGACCGCAGCTTCGCGCTGTTCGACCTGGCCACCGCCATCGAGCGCAACCTGGTGCCCTGGCTGGAGCTGGACCAGGGCCGCGCCGCCGTCGCCGACCTCGATGCACTGGACGCCCTGCTGCAGGGCTACACCAGCGTGCGCCCGCTGGGTCGCGACGACCTGCTCGCCCTGGCCGCGCTGCTGCCACTGGTGCACGCGGATTTCGCGCTGTCCGAGGTCATCTACTTCCACGGCATCCTCGGCTCGGCCGAGAGCGCTGCGCTGGCCTACGACAACTACCTGATCGGCCACACCCGCTGGTTCCTCGACGCCGAAGGCCAGCGTCTGCTCAAGCACATTCGCCTACTGGCTGCGAAGGCGAATTGAGATGAGCGAACCACTGATCACAGCACACTGGCTGGCCGCCGCACTGGACGACCCGCGCCTGTGCCTGCTGGATGCCAGCGTGGAGCTGGCCACCGCCGCATTCGATGGCGACTATCGGGTCAAGAGCGGCTACGCCGACTGGCTCGCCGGGCATATTCGCGGCGCACGCCATGCGGACCTGCTGACCGAACTGGCCGATCCGCAGGCGTCTTTCAGCTTCGCCCTGCCGCAGGCACATGCAGCGCTGGATGTCTTGCAGAAACTGGGCATCCACGACAACTCAAGGATCGTCATCTACGACCGCAGCGACGGCTTCTGGGCGGCGCGCCTGTGGTGGATGTTGCGCAGCCTGGGCATCGATGCAGCCGTGCTGGATGGTGGCCTGCGCGCCTGGATCGCCGCCGGTTATCCGCTGGCACAAGGCGAGTCTTCCGAGGCGGGAAACGGGACGCTGTCGGTCCCGGCGAAGTACCGGGACGGCTTCTGGATCGACCGCCAGGGTGTTGAAAAAGTCGTGGCGGGTGACGCTGAAGGCACGCTGGTCTGCGCCCTCTCCGCCGCCCTCTTCGACGGCAGTGCCGTCACCCGTTACGCCCGCCGCGGGCACATTCCCGGCAGCGCCAACCTGCCCGCGCGCAGCCTGTTCGACGACGACGGCTGCTACCGGCGCGGCGCGGCCCTGAGCGAGGCACTTGCCGGGCTGCGACAGGCCGAAGCGCCACTGCTGCTGTACTGCGGCGGCGGTATCTCCGCCGCCGCCCTGGCGCTGGCCCTGACGCTGGCCGGGGAAACCCGGGTCGCGATCTACGACGGCTCGCTGCAGGAGTGGGCCGCCGAGCCCTCGCTGCCATTGACCACCGGAGCAGCTCCGGCCTGACCGCCCGTTAGCGGGCACTCACGTTTCACATCCAAGGCCATCCGTTTCGCGCGGGAGGGGCTCGGCCCCGTGCATTCCCGGCGCACGCCCCGGCGATTTTCAGGAGCGTTCCATGCAGTACCTGCCGCGCCCCGCGCACACGCGATTTCCCCTCAGCCTGCTGACCCTGGCCGTGCTGCTGGCCAGCGGCCCCGGCCACGCCGAAGACACCGCGACCCTGGATACCGTGACGGTGATCGGCCACGACACCGAGAGCTACGCCAGCGGCCGCACCTCGGTCGGCGGCTTCGGCGAGGCACCGTTGCTCGACACGCCCGCCTCCATCTCGGTGTTCAACCAGGCGCTGCTCAAGGACCAGCAGGCGCGCCTGCTCAGCGACGTGCTGAAGAACGATGCCTCTACCGGCGAGGCCTACGCACCGGTGGGCTACTACGAGAACTTCGAAATCCGCGGCTACTCGCTCAACGCCGCCAGCAGCTACAAGATCAACGGCCGCACCATCACCGGCGAGCAGAACGTGGCGCTGGAGAACAAGGAGCAGGTCGAGGTGCTCAAGGGCTTGTCCGGCCTGCAGAGCGGCGTATCCGAGCCCGGCGGGCTGATCAACTACGTCACCAAGCGCCCGCAGGACGTGCGCTCGGTGACGCTGGGCAGCGACGATGAAGGCGGCCGCTACGTCGCCACCGACGTCGGCGCCTGGCTGGATAGCGAGCAGACCGTCGGCGTGCGGGTCAACCTGGCCCACGACGACCTGCGCTCCTACATCGACCACACCGACGGCCAGCGCGACTTCGCCTCCCTGGCACTGGACTGGAACCTCTCGCCCAACGCCCTCTGGCAATTCGACGCCGAATACCAGAACCGTCGCCAGCCCTCGGCACCCGGCTACCAGTTGCTTGGCGGCAGCGAGCTGCCCCACGGCATTGATCCTCACGACCGCATCGGCTACCAGAGCTGGGCCGATCCGGTGCGGATCGAATCGCTGAACCTCAACACGCGCTTCGAGTACCGCTTCGACGACGCCTGGACCGGCACCCTCAGCGCCTCGCGCAGCCGCGTGGTGATCGACGACTACAGCGCCTTCCCCTGGGGTTGCTACGGCGCCGCCAGCTGCGCCGATTCCGCTGTGCCCAACTACTTCAGCCCCGAGGGCGACTACGACCTCTACGACTTCCGCAGCCCTGACGACACCCGCCGCAACGACGAGCTGGAAGCCGCCCTGCACGGCCAGTTCGCCACCGGCTGGTTGCGCCACGAGCTGACCGTCGGCAGCTCGGCCTTCCGCCGCGTGCTGGACAGCCGCCCAGAGCTCAACGAGTGGGTCGGCAGCGGCAACATCTACACCGGCATCGGCGCCGTGGAGCCCTTCGACGGCGAGCCCGGCCACAGCTACCGCCACCTCGACAGCCGCCAGTACGGCCTGTTCGCCAGCGACCGCATCTCCTTCAATGAGCAGTGGCAGGTCGTGCTGGGCGGGCGCCAGGTGCGCCTGGACGAACGCACCTTCGACAGCGACGGCGACACCACCCGGCATACCCGCCGCGCGGAGTTCCTGCCCAACGGCGCGGTGATCTTCAAGCCGCGCGCGGACATCTCGATCTACGGCAGCTACAGCAAGGGCCTGTCCCTGGGCGGCGAAGCGCCCTGGTTCGCCAGCAACGCCGGCGACACCCTGGCGCCCACCTCCTCGCGCCAGGTCGAGTTCGGCATCAAGCAGGAGCTGCCCGGCTTCGACTGGAGCGCCGCGCTGTTCCAGATCCACCAGGCCTACCAGTTCGCCCGGCCCAACGGCGACGGCAGCTTCACCTACGTGCAGCAGGGCCAGCAGAAGAACAGCGGGCTGGAGTTGTCCGCCAGTGGCCGGGTAACCTCCGCGCTGCAATTGAGCGGTAGCCTCGCGGCGATCCGTTCGCGGGTGGTGAACAGTGGCACCGACGACTACGAAGGCCACCAGGCGATCAACGTCCCGCGCCTGCGCGCGAGCCTGCAGGCGGACTACGCGCTGGCCGAAGTACCGGGGCTTTCGCTGCTCGGCGCGGCACGCTACAGCGGCGCCAAATATGCTGACCGCGATGGCGCAGTGGAAGTCGGCGGCTACACCCTGTATGACGCCGGCGCACGCTTCAGCACCCGCATCGGCGACTACCCGACCGTGCTGCGGCTGAGCGTCGACAACCTGTTCGACAAGCGCTACTGGCGCGATGTCGGTGAATATTTCGGCGACGGCTACCTGTTCCAGGGTGCGCCGCGCACGGCTCGCCTGACGGCGAGCGTCAACTTCTGAGGTAAGCGCGAATGTCTGCTCTGGAAATCATCGCGGTGATCGTCAACGTGCTCGGCGTCTGGCTCACCGCAAGGCGCATCCGCTGGTGCTGGCCGGTGAACGTGGTGGCGGTGCTGCTCTATGCGTGGATCTTCTTCAGCGTGAAGCTCTACTCCGACATGCTCCTGCAACTGGTCTTCGTGGTCCTGCAGTTCTACGGCTGGTGGCAGTGGAGCAAGGGCGGCAGCGACCACGGCAAGGTGCGCGTCGAACGCCTGCCCCTCTCCACCGCCATCAGCAGTTGCCTGGCCGGTGCGGTGGGCGCCTTCGCCCTGGGCTGGGCGATGCACACCCACACCGACGCCGCCCTGCCCTGGATGGACGCCGCGCTGACCGCCTTCAGCCTGGTGGCGAGCTTCTGGGCGGCGCGCAAATACGTCGCCAGCTGGTGGCTGTGGATCATCCTCGACGTGCTCTACACCGGGGTTTTCCTCTACAAGGCGCTGTACCTCACCGCCGGGCTCTACGCCGGCTTCGTGGTACTGGCGATCTACGGCCTGCTGGCCTGGCAGCGCGAACTGCATGACGAACCGCCCAGCGCTCCGGCACTGGCCGGCAACTCCTGAGAGCCGCCATGCTCTACCAGGCCATCCCGCCGCACTACGCGCGCATCCGCGACCAGTTGGCCGCGGACATCGCCCAGGGGCGCTTCCTCGCCGGGCAGAAGCTGCCACCCGAGCGCGACCTCGCCGAGCGCTTCGAGTGCACCCGCGTGACCTTGCGCCAGGCCCTGCAGCAACTGGAAACCGAGGGCCTGATCTACCGCGAGAACCGCCGTGGCTGGTACCTCAGCCCGCCGCGCATCGACTACGACCCGACGCGTCTGGTCAGCTTCATGGACTACGTGCGCCTGCAGGGCCGCGAGCCGCTCACCGAATGCCTGAGCGCCGAACGCCGCCGCGCCGGCGCCTGGCTGGCCGCGCGGATGAACCTGCCCTCGCCGGACGAGCCCGTCTTCCGCCTGCACCGCCGCCGGCTGATCGACGGCCGCCCGGTGCTGGTGGAAATCAACACCCTGCTCGCCAGCTGGTGCCCCGACCTGCTCGACGCACGCCTGGACCGCTCGCTGACCACCGTGCTGCGCGAGCGCTTCGGCAAGCTGCAGACGCGCTGCACGCTGAACCTGCGCCTGGGCACGGTGAATGACGATCACGCCGAGCTGCTGCAACTCGCCTCCGGCGCCAGCAACCTGGTGCTGGAACGGCTGAACTACGCCGAGGACGGCCTGCTGGTGGAATTCGACCAGGAATTCTGGCGGCCGGATGCCGTGTCCGTGGCCGTGCAGGCGGATTTTCCGGCGCGCCCGCTTATAGCCGAATAAGTAATTAACAAATGCTAATTCAGTATTTCTGGTTCTAACAGGATCGCAGCTAGGCTAGCTCCAACTCACCACTAATGGCTTGTCCCAAAGCCTTCTGGAGCCGCCATGGACCGCACCGACAACATCATCGACCTCGCCCGCCACCGCACGCGCCGTCAGGCACGCCGCCAGGCCGAGCTGATGTGGATGCTGTACGCACAGCGTGCCGGCTACGACGCCTTGCAGATCGTCCAGCAGAGCCGCGACAGCGGCCGCCGCGAGGCCTGATCCATGGGCCTGCCGCTCGCCACGGAGCTGCCCGCCGTGGCGTTTGATCCCGCGCCCGACACGCCCGAAGACCCCATTGGCGAGCGCGTCGCCAGCAACCTGCTGCGCCTGCGCGCCAAGCGCAACCTCTCCCTCGACGGCCTCGCCCGGCTCTGCGGCGTGAGCCGTACCATGCTCGCGCAGATCGAATCCGGGCGCAGCGTCCCGTCGATCAAGGTGCTGTGCAAGATCGCCCAGGGCCTGAAGGTCTCGGTCGCCGCCTTCCTCGACGACCGCGCCTTCGAAGGCGTAGCCGTACTGCCCGCGCGCGACAGCAAGCGCCTGGTCAGCGGCGACGGCGCCTTCGTCAGCCGCGCACTGTTCCCCTTCGACGTCTCGCGCCAGGTGGAATTCTACGAACTGCGCCTCAAGGGTCTGGCCACCGAACACTCCACCGGCCATGCGCCGGGCACCCAGGAAAACCTGGTGGTCGCCCAGGGCGTGCTGGAAATCAGCGTCAACGAAGAACGCTTCCTCCTCGGCACCGGCGACTCCATCCTGTTCTACGCCGACCAGCCGCACAGCTACCGCAACCCGGCGGACAGCGAGGCGGTGGCGTATCTGGTCACTACCTATGCGGAGCGGTTGGACTGAAGCATCGCCGTCCACCCTCGCTCCCCACCAAGTGCTGAAGATCGATACGCGCAGCCTATTCCGGCGTCAGCCATGCACCTGCGCGAGCTTTTCTTTGCTGGGAAAGACAGCCCCTCCAGTCCGACGCCAAGTCACCTCGAATTCCCAGACAAGTCCGACAGACATCCGCTGAGCAGGCTGCTCCCATCGTCCTTCGGTCGGTGCTCGACCGTTTTTAGCTTGTAGCACCGTTGCGATGGCAATCAGCAAAAGGATGTGGCGATGGACAGAAACGACAGAACTCACCGTACGGACACCTTATGCCCAAACAAGGACGTCTTGTGTGGTCCGCAAATACAGCACTGGGTCGAAGTTCAACTGGTGGACGAGCACGGCAAAGCCCTGCCACACCTTCCCTATCGAGCACAGAACGACGCCACGCGAGCAGGAGTGGTGCCGGAGTATCGTGGGCAGGCTGACGCTGAGGGCGTGATCCGCATCGAAGGGCTGCACCCAATTCCCATCACTCTGTTCATTGACGCCGACCCACTGGCCGAAGTGCTACAAACCCGCCGCTTGCGGGCCAAGCGAGCGGAACCCAAGCGGCCCATCATCGGTGATCCCACGCCCCTGCACAGCCCGCAGCGCCAGGGTTATTCCCCCGTCGAAGCACAGGCAATCGCGGCGGGGCACGAGTATCACCACGTCCGCGTCGGCCAACTCTGCGACAGGCTTCCCCGGCTCGATCCGCCTTTGCCAGAAGGTGAGCCCCTGCCGGCCTACCACTTCCCCGACGAGAACTTCAGTGGCTACACCCTGGGAAGCGACGTGGGGTATCGCCAGCCCTATAAGAAACTGGATCGTCGCCACGTGCTGGAAGTCTGCCCGTTTCGTGCCTGGTCGCTGGTACTGCACCACCAGCGTGACTACAGCCTGGTCACGGCCTACAACCTGGGCCTGATGAGTGTGTTGGCGTATAGCACCCATGACGAAGAGCAATATGGGTCCGTGGAAGATTTCTTCTTGAAGCAATGCCTGGATTTGTCGCGTACGCCTCGAGTCAGAGATGGGTATACGAACCCACCTTGCGTCGTGACTGATGTGCCTTTCAGCGAGCGCTATACCGAGGCCGTAATGCTGGACACCAAGAAAGCCAAGCCGCCAGAAGGAGACACCCAGCTCTTCTATGCGATAAATACTTCGCAAGTTCTGGTGGGGTGGCGTGGCACTGAAATGAATTTCCCCTTCCCTGATCTGGCCACGGACGTCACCTTCCGCCCGGTCAAACCGGAGGTGCAGGCCAACTGTGAACCAAAGGTTCCCTGTGCCGACCTGACCCCAAGAGGGAGTGTACATCTGGGGTTCCGCGACGCTTATGAGGTCGCCCGAAGGAATTTTTCAACGGTTCTGGGAGGCAGAGTTGGAGTCGCATCTCGTGACCGAGAACTATTTATTTGCGGCCATAGCCTAGGGGGCGCACTAGGCCTGATCCATGCAGCCTCTTTAAAGGATTGGAGTCCGCTGCTGTACACCTACGGCATGCCACGCACCTTTACCCTGCAAGCAGTGGCCTGCCTGGAGGGCGTGCGGCATTTCCGTCACGTCAACGACACCGACCTGATTCCAGAAGTACCGCCCGAAGCCGATCTGGACAACGTGCTGTACAAACTTTACGGACCTCTGGGTACTACCCTGGGTACTGTCTGGTCAGTAGGTCAGCTGCTAGCCGACCCTGTAATCAAGGGACAAGATCCGTTCTGCCACCATGGCGAAATCGCTGCCTTCTACCAAACGAACCAACACATGCAGGTGCGGGGCTCCAATAACCCCTTCTACAAGAGTCGCGAAGGATTGGGGGCGCCTTATCACACCACCATCAGTCGCACTTTGCGGGTGAAGGCCAAGCTATTCCTGGTACCGAGCTTGAGCGAAACAGATAACGAGCAGGCTCGCGTCGCACAACAGCGCTACACCGCCTCCCTCACACCTGAAGCCCGAGATCGCTATTTCCCCAAAGGGCGCAATGCCAAGCGCGGCAACTTACTGGGGATACGCAACCACTTCATGGGGAAATACCAGCCATACATCTATGGCCAGCTAGTGGAGTCCATCAATCCCTCACGCATGCAAGAGCGTCAGGAACAGCGCCGTCAGTTGGAAGTACAGATGGTCGAGCATGAGGGAAATATGCCCGATGACGAATTGGTCCGTGATCGCCTATTCCTCAGCTTGCAGGGGCTAGTTGGCGCAACATTGGCCTGCACTCAACAGAGTGAGGGTGGCCGAGATGCCTTGGAGCGATTCGAAGCAGTGGCCGAAGACAACCTCTATGTGGAAATGACTCATGGCTGAGCACAAGCAAATCCGCATACCGCAGCGCATCTCCGTCGCTCTGTTCGCCATGCTCACCAGCCTGACCGGTTGCGCCACCGATCAGAGCCTGGCTCCGCCGGCGAACAGCGAGCAGGTCACCGTCCGGATCAAGGTCCCCCCGGAACTGAAAGCAGAAACCGTGGAGGTCATGTACCGCTCGACCCTGTGCACATTCACCGACCATGGCGCCTACGGCGATCCCTACCAGCGCGATGGCTACCAGAACATGGATATTCAACCTGTGCAACAGGGCCAAAGCGATATCTATGAGGCCAAGGTGCCCAGGGATGGCGGCGGCGCCTGTCAGTGGAAACTGAGCAATGTAACCTTTGGCGTTACCTACCGGGAGCCTGACCGCTTTGGGGAGAATGTCGTCTTCGGTGCCGGCGGCGGGGTTGTGGTGATGTTTGACGATAGACGGCCCTCACGAAGCTTTGGCCTTTCGATACATGTTGATGGCAACTTAACGATCAAAGAAAATTATTACCCTTGGATAGACGAAGAATTCATTGGAAGTTACAGAAAAAGCGTAAACCTAACTGGATCTCGAAATATACACCTTATGTACAAGGCATCAACGGCCCGACTCGTCTACTTTGAGCCAGCATTACACTCAAAATATATAGTGTATTCGGCCGGACCAAGAGTTAAGAAAAAAGGCGCTTTTACCAAGTTCACTTATCCCGACGGAAGCATTTTAGAAAATGGAGATTACGAGCCAAGATTTCAGAAGTTGGAGGCCATCCGTTTAGCCGCAGAAAAGAAGTAGGACTCATGCGCCTCACAACATTATGTTGAGTTGGACCCTAGCTGTTTTTTCTCAACTTTCTGGACTTGGTTGGTACCACTCTCGCCTGTACGCGACAGAGTGAAGGTGGCCCAGAAGCCCTGGAGCGCTTCGAAGCTGTGGCCGAAGACAACCTCTATGTGGAGATGACCCATGGCTGAACACAAACGAACCCGCCTACCGCTGCGCCTCTCCGTCGCCCTGCTGGCCATGCTGGCCATGCTAAGCAGCTTGGCTGGTTGCGTATCAGATCGACGCTTGGCGCCACCCGCGAACAGTGAGCAAGTCACTGTCCGGATCACGGTCCCCGCGGAGCTGAAAGCGGAGACCATAGAAGTTATGTACCGCTCAACCCTGTGCACCTTCACCGACCATAGCGCCTACGGTGCCCCCTACCAGCGCGACGGCTACCAGAATATGGATATTCAACCTGTGCAACAGGGCCAAAGCGATATCTATGAGGCTAAGGTGCCCAGGAATGGCGGCGGAGCCTGTCAGTGGCAGCTGAGCAATGTGACCTTTGGCGTTACCTACCGGGAGCCTGAGCGCTTTGGGGAGAATGTTGTCTACGGTACCGGTGGCGGAGTTGTTGTGATTTTTGATGACAACGCCTCCCCCCGTGGGGGAGCAAATATAAAAGTCGACGGTGATTTAACGATCAAGGAGGGCTATTACCCTTGGATTGATGAGGAATTCATAGGTGGGTATACGAAAGATATTAGCCTGCTAGGAGATGGGTACGATTATTACCTAATGTATCAAGCGCTAAACGCCAGGCTAGTTTCATATGAGCCAGTCCTGCATTCAAAATTCATGGTTTATTCGACCGGCCCTAAAGAGAAAAAGAAAGGAAACTTTGTCATTTTCAACTATCCCGATGGGAGCGTAGAGCAGGCCTCCCGCGCAAAACCTGATTTCCGCAGGCTGGAATCTATCCGTATAGCCGCAGAAACGAAGTAGAGATTGTGTCAAATGGCTGAGCACAAGCATGCCCGCATACAACAGCGCATCTCCGTTGCTCTGTTCGCCATGCTTACCAGCCTGACCGGTTGCGCCACCGATCAGAGCTTGGCTCCACCCGCGAACAGTGAACAGGTCACAGTCAGGATCAAGCTCCCCCCGGAGCTGAAAGCGGAGACCATAGAAGTTATGTACCGCTCAACCCTGTGCACCTTCACCGACCATGGCGCCTACGGTGATCCCTACCAACGCGACGGCTACCAGAACATGGATATTCCACCCGTGCAACAGGGCCAAAGCGATATCTATGAAGCCAAGGTTCCCAGGGATGGTGGCGGAGCCTGTCAGTGGCAGCTGAGCAATGTGACCTTTGGCGTTACCTACCGGGAGCCTGAGCGCTTTGGGGAGAATGTTGTCTTCGGTGCCGGCGGCGGGGTCGTGGTGATCTTTGATGACAATGCGTCTCCCAGAGGTGGCGCAAATATAAAGGTTGATGGTGACTTAACGATAAAGGAGAGCTACTACCCTTGGGTCAGCGAAGCATTCATTGGAGGGCATAAGAAAACATTATACTTAGCTGGCGAGGGTGATATCTACTGGATGTATAAAGCACCTAAAGCTCGCGAAATTTATTTTGAGCCGATTCTTCATTCGAAATTTATTGTGCACTCTGAACAACCCAAAGTGCACAAAAAAGGACTCTACAGTTCGTTTACTTATCCCGATGGAAGCGTTGTGACAGATGGCCGTTCAGAGCCGGATTTTCGTAGATTGGAGGCCATCCGTTTAGCCGCAGAGAAGAAGTAAGGATCATGCCGATGGCAACAGGATGTAGAAGATAAGCCACCCTTTTTTAGCACCCGAATACAAAAGGCCCGGCAGGTTCCCCCGCCGGGCCTTTCTCATTCAGTACCCTGCGATCAGCAGGTGCAACACATCATCGGCATGCCGTTGCAGCTCATCATCATGGGCATGCCGCAGTCCATCATCTTGTTCATCAGCTGGCAGCAGTTCTTCAGCATGTCCATGCTCATGCCCTGCATGGGCATCATCTTGCACAGCATCATGTCGCCCTGCATTGAGCACTCCATCATGCACTTCATGGCGGGCATGCCCATGTTCATGCCCATCATCGGCATCGGCATCATCGGGTTCATCATGCCCATCATCGGCATCATGGCCATGGCGGGCTGGGACATGCCCATCATCATCAAGTTGCCGCAGTGCATCATCATCGGCATGCCGCAGTTCATCATCATCGCCATCATCTCGGCGCTGTTGCGGAACATGGCCATTTCCATGCCCATGGCCGGCTTCATGCGGCACAGCATGCCGTCGTCGAGCATCTCGCATTCCATGGTCGCCATCATCATCGGCATGCCCATCATCGGCATCATGGTGTTGGTGTTCATCGGCATCTGCATGGCGTTCATCATGGTGGAGCTCCCTGAATCGATTGGAATGAAGTGCTGCGAATGGGGCCGATTCTAGGAAGGCGCGGCGACGGGACAAGATGGCGGGGGAGCGGCGGCTTCTGTCGCGTCTTCTCGCGATTCGGGTTCAATGATGGCGGCGCTGTTCGCAGTAGCTTCAGTAACGACGCTTAAACGAATTCCAGAGAATCCCTGGAGTGATTTTCGGCAACATGGATATCCCATTCAGTGCTTAGCAAAGAACCGTAGTGAATATTGAATCTAACCAACTCGCAAAAACTTTACGAATGGCTGTGATGCACGTTCTAGAGCGCTTCGACACCGATTACAGAAACGCAAAATCAGACATATGAGAATGCGTTTTTAATATTTAAGGAAATAACAGGCGAGCTTCTATAGTGGCGGTTTGGTCCAACTGTCATCCCATCGCAAGGAAGTCCCATGCTCCGCCACCTGCTCGCCGCCAGTCTCGCCCTGGCGCTGTTCGGCTGCGCCACTCCGCCCGCTCCCTCCGTCCATACCACCAACCCTTCCACTTCCACCCTGCAGGGCGACCCCACGCGGCCGGCGCAGGCGCAGTGGCTGCGCACCGAGTTGTATTTCGCGCTGGGCCAGGAGAACGGCAAGGAGAAGATCAGCGAGCAGCGCTGGCGGCAGTTCCTCGACCAGGAAGTGACGCCGCGCTTCCCGGACGGCTTTACCGCCTATGACGCCTACGGCCAGTGGCGTGACCATGGCGCGCCGGCGCCGGAGCGCTTGAGCACCAAGGTGATCGTGATCCTGCATGAGGACAGCGCAGCGCGCGGCCAGGATATCGAGGCGATCCGCCTGGCGTGGAAGCGCATCACTGGCGACCTCTCCGTGCTGCGGCTGTCGCAACCGGCGCAGGTTTCCTTCTGATGAGCGAATTCCGCGAAACGCTGTACGAGGGTTACGCGCAGGCGCTGAGCGTCGATGATCCGATCTACCAGGGCAACACCGGCCAGCAGGAGGTGCAGGTGTTCCGCAACCGGCGCTTCGGTCGCGTGCTGACGCTGGATGGCGTGGTGCAGACCACCGAGGCCGACGAGTTCGTCTACCACGAGATGCTCGCCCATGTGCCGATCCTCGCCCATGGCGCGGTGCGCCGTGTGCTGGTGATCGGCGTCGGTGATGGCGGCATCCTGCGGGAGATCGTGCGGCATGCCGGCATCGAGGAAATTGTCGCGGTGGAAATCGACCCGCAGGTGGTCGAACTGTGCCGCGAGCTGTTGCCGAATCACTCGGCCGGCGCGCTGGACGATCCGCGCCTGCGGCTGGTCTACGCCGACGGCCTGGAGTACCTGGCGCAGAGCCGCGAGAGTTTCGACCTGATCATTTGCGACTCCACCGACCCCGGTGGTCCGGCGGCCAGCCTGTTCAGCGATGCCTTCTACCGCAACTGCCAGCAGCGCCTCGGCGCCAGCGGCATCCTGGCCACGCAGAATGGTGTGCCCTTCCTCCAGCCGGAGGAACTGGGCGGCACGGCACGACGGCTGGCGGATTCGTTTGCCGACTGGGGTTTCTTCCATGCCGCGGTGCCGACCTACATCGGCGGCAGCATGGCCTTCGGCTGGGCGTCGAACAGCGAGAAGGTCCGCCGCACCGATCTGGAAACCCTGCGCCAGCGCTTTGCGAAAAGCGGCCTGGTGACCCGCTACTACACCCCCGAGGTGCACCAGGCGGCCTTCGCCCTGCCGCGCTACATGCTCGACCTGATTGAGGCCGGGCTTCAGCGCGACAGCTGAGGATTGTCCAGGCGCTGCGGCGTCCAGTCCGGGTCGCGGGCGCGCACCGGGCTGCTGACCTGCAGCACCGCGGTGCCGAAGCGCTGCTTGAAGTCGGCGCCGATCTGCGCCAGGGCCTGGCGGGTGTAGGGGTTGTCGGCGTGGATGAGGATCAGCAGCCGCGACGGCAACTTCTCCGGCTCGCCGCTGGGGCCGCGCCACTGGCCGTGCAGGTCGAGCCAGCTGAGGCCATCGGGGAAGCGCGGCGTCACTTCGCGGGCGAGGATGTCCTCCCACTGCGACAGCGCCACCGCCTCCAGGTACAGTTCCGTGCGCAACATGCGCCGGCCGCTGGCTTCGCCACCGCTGGCGCCATTGGCTGCCGGCTCGTTCAGCCAAAGGCCGATCAACGCCGCCAGCAACACGACGATGGCGCCATTGCGCCACAGGAGTTTCCTGCGCATCAAGCACCCTCCTCCTGCCAGCTCGAAGATGGCGCCGTGGGCGACCGCAGCAGCAGTTGCAGCAGCGCGCCGAGTGCCAGTACACCGACACCGAGCAAAGCTCCCCAGCCCACATAGGCGACGCTGGAATACAGCATGTACAGGCACACCGCGAGGAAGCCCAGCGGCAGCCACGGGTACAACGGCACACGGATCGGCCGGGGCACTTGCGGGTAGCGGCGGCGCAGAACGATCAGCGCCAGGCTGCTGAGGCTGAGGAACAACCAGTACACGGGGGTCATGTACTCCACCATGGTGTTGAAGCCGTGGCCGCTCCAGCCGCCGACCGCGATCAGCAGCAGCGCCACCAGGCCCTCGGCCAGCAGCGCGGCGCGTGGCACGCCGTGGCGCACGTCCCAACGCCCGAGCACGCCGAGGGCAGGCACGTCCCGCGCGGCGGCGTAGGTGGTGCGGCTGCCGACGATCAGCGTGGAGTTGATGCTGGCAACGGCAGAGACCACCACCACCGCCATGATCAGGCCGATGCCCGGCGCGCCGAAGGCCAGCCCGAGCAGTTCCAGCGCCGGCGCGCCACTGGCGGCGAGGCCGTCGAAGCCGAGGCCACGAATGAACGCCCAGTTCAGCGCGAGATAGATCAGCAGCAGCGCCGCCAGCGCGCCGAGCATGGCGGTAAAGATGCCCCGGCGGTTGTCGCGCAGCTCCGCCGACAGCGTGGCCGCGTCGCTCCAGCCGCCGAAGGCGAGGAAGACGTAGATCAGCGCAGCGGAGAACCCGGCGACGCCGATCTGTTCCGGCTGCACTGGCGCCACGGGTAACGGAACGAAGCCGCGCCATTCCAGCCACAGACCGGCGCCGACGATGCCGAGGAAGCCCGCCGCCACCAGCACCACCAGACCGGCCTGGGTGCCGAAGCTCACCCGCCAGCCGATCAGATTCAGCGCCACCAGCGCGGCGACCAATCCGCCGGCGAGCAGTACGTTGCCCAGCTGGCCGAGGCCGAGCAAGGCGCTGAAGTGATCGGCGAAGAGGAAGGCCATCAGCGCGATCCAGCCGGTGTGCAGGATGGCGAAGCGCGACCAGGCGAACAGGAAGCCCACCCGCTGGCCGTAGGCGCGTTCGAGGAAGTGGTAGTCGCCACCGGGATGGGCGAAGGCCGAGGCCATCTCCACATAGCACAGAGCGCCGACCATCGACAGCAGGCCGCCGAGAATCCACACCAGGTAGAAGTGCTCCTGGCCGACGTTGAGCGCCACGGTGGGCGCGGTCTTGAGGATGTCGCTGGTGATCACCATGCCCAGCGTCAGCAGCAGCGCGTGGACAGCGCCCAGGTGCCGGCGCGGGCCGGCCGGCTTTTCAGCGGCGAAGTTGTCAGCCATGAATCGGCTCCGGAAGTAGTAAGGGCCGCGATGCGGCCCCTGGATTTTCAACAGCGCAGATCAGAACGAATAGCTCGCGCGGGCGTAGTAGTACGCGCCGTTGGAGCCGATCGGCGAGAGCACGTCGTACGGCAGGTTGCCGCCGTAGTTGATCTCGGAGCTGGAGCGCTCCGGGTAGTTGTCGGTGAGGTTGTTGCCGCCCACCGCCAGGCTGAACTGCGGGGTGAACTTGTAGGCCACCTCGGCATCCAGCTGCCACACGGCGCCGTAGGTCTGCTCCGGGTGGTAGCCGTCGCCGAAGTCGAACACGCGGGTGGTCTCGCCCTGCCGGGTCAGGCGGCCGAGCAGGTTCCACTGCGCATCGCTCCAGGTGGTGGTGAGGATGAAACGATCCCGGGGCGCGGCGTCGGTGAGGGTGTTGCGCTCCTCTACGCCCACCAGCGCGTCGTCGCCGATGCCCAGGTCGGACAACTGCTGCGGGGTGCCCTTGGTGTTGCGCACCTTGGTGTGGTTGTAGGTGTACGCGGTGGTCACGCCCAGCGTGCCGCCGACCAGGGGCTGGTGATAGTTGAGCACCAGCTCGGCACCGTCGGTGCGGGTATCGGCGGCGTTGGTGAAGAAGTTCACGTCGTGCACGCCGGCCACGCCGAAGTTGTCCTGGATGAACTGCTCCATGGCGTCGCTGCCGATGCGCTGGGACAGGGTGATGCGGTCATCGACGTCGATACGGAACACGTCGAAGGACAGGTCGAAGCGCTCATTGAGCTGGGCGGTCAGGCCCAGGCTGAAGTTCTTCGAGGTCTCCGGGTCGAGCTTCTCGGCGCCCAGTGCGCGGGCGATCGGGTCGTTCACCGAGAGCACGCGGATATCGGTGAGCGTGCCGCCGTCGCCGAAGTTGCTGGTGGTGTTCTGGAAGCCCACCTGGGCCAGCGATGGCGCGCGGAAGTTGGTGGATGCCGCACCACGCAGGGCCAGTACCGGAGTCAACTGGTAGCGCCCGCTGAGCTTGCCGGTGAGCTTGCTGCCGGCATCGTCGTAGCGCTCCCAGCGGGCAGCGGCATCGACGAAGAACTGGTCGGTGAGATCGCCCGACAGATCCACGTAGGTGCCGAAGACGTTGCGGTCGATGTCCACCTCTTCGCTCGGGCGCAGGCCGTTGGCGCCATCCGCGCCGACGCCGTAGTAAGAGGCCGGGTCGCCAGCGCTGGTGATGTAGTTTTCGTAGCGGTACTCGCCACCGAGCGCGAGCACGAAGGGTCGCCCGGCAAGGCTCAGCTCGCGGCTGAGGTCGAGGTTGGCGACGCTCTGGCGCAGTTCGTAGTCGCCGGTGTCGAAGCGCGTCGGCGTGTCGTCGCCCAGCGACGCATTGAGCGTGCGTCGGGTGGAGGATTCGAAGCGGTTGCGGCCGTGGGTGACGCTGGCGTCGTAGTCCCAGGTGTCGGCAATCAGGCCCTTGTAGCCCAGTGTCGCGGAGAGGTCGGTGTTATCGCCCAGGGACTGCGGCAGGTAGCCGTTGGGGTAGATCTCCGGGTGCTCGTCCGGGTAGCGGTAGAACTCCGCGCCGGTGGTGTGGCGCTCGTTGTACAGGCCGAAGGAATACAGCTTGCCGCCGCCCAGGACGAGGTCGCCGTTGAACCAGGCGTTGACGTCGCGCGCCAGGCCGTCGCCCATCACGTAGTTGCGCTGCCCGGGGGTGTCGGCGAAGCCATCGTAGCCGGCGCGGTTGGTCGGCTCACGGTTGATGAACTCGGCGCCGCCACGGACGAAGCCGTCTTCGCCCAGGCGGGTGCCGGCCTTGGCCGCGGTGTAGGAGTTCTGCCCGTCGGTGGTGGTCTTGCCGATGGCGTCCTGGTGGGTGTGGTAGGCGCCGTAGCTGGTGGTCACCTCGCCGCCTTCGGGCGCGTCGTCGAGGATGATGTTGATCACCCCGGCGATGGCATCGGAGCCGTACTGCGCACCGGCGCCGTCGCGCAGTACTTCGATGCGCTTGATGGCGCTGATGGGGATCGAGTTGAAGTCCACCGGCGCGGTGCCGCGGCCGATCTTCGACGAGTCGTTGACCAGCGCCGAGGTGTGCTGGCGCTTGCCGTTGATCAGCACCAGCACCTGGTCCGGGCTCATACCGCGCAACTGGGCGGCGCGCACGTGGTCGGCGCCGCCGGAGTTGGACTGGCGCGGGAAGTTGAAGGACGGCAGCAGCGTCGCCAGGGCCTGACCCAGTTCGCCGCCGACGGCGCCGGTAGACTTCAGGTCCTGCGCGGTGAGCACATCGACCGGCACGGGGGAATCCAGCAGGGTGCGGTTGTTGCCGCGGGTGCCGGTGACCAGCACGGTCTCCAGCTTGGTGGTGGCCTCGGGGGTCGACGAGCTGTCGTCGGCATGCGCGGAGGCCTGGGCGATGACCGAGGCCACCGCAACGGCAATAAGGGAACGGGATAACACGCGAAATACTCCTGTCTCGCTTAAAGAGCGCCACTCGCCGTTGGCGGCGAGTCCGGAACTCCGCTTTTTTGGGTTCTTTTGACTTGAGCGGTTGGTGTCGGAAGTCCGGAAACCGCGAGCGACTGTCCCCCTCAGGGTGGAGAAAACAGTGCTCGGGAAAACGCTCCAGGTGTCACGGCCGGTCTCTTTTCGTGATGAGCGAAAAGGCGCGGCTCTCGGTATCGCGGGTCATCCCTGACCCGATGGGGAAGGCATCATCCTAGCTAGTGGCAGAATGCTTTTAAACGAATAAAAAATGCTTTGTTTATAACCGATTACCATGTTCGCCCAGCAACATCGGCCAGTGTTGCCAGGGCAACAGCGGATGCCTTCAGTCGAAGGCCTTGCGCGTCCATTCATCCTCGGGAATATCCAGAGCCGCACCGGAAAAACGCTCCTCGCGGAACGGGTCGGCGTCGTTGTGGAAGCCGTTGCGCTCCCAGAATCCGGGCCGGTCGGTGTCGCTGAATTCCAGCTCGCGCAACCACTTCGCGCTCTTCCAGAAATAGCGCCCCGCGATCACCAGCCGCAGCGGCCAGCCATGCACCGGGGTCAGCGGCTCATCGGCATAGTGCGTGGCGAGCAGGCTGTCCGGGCGCAGCAGTTCTGCCAGCGGCAGGTTGGTCTGGTAGTCGTGGTCGGCATGGGCCATGACGAACTGCCCGGCCGGCCGCACGCCGTAATGATCGAGCAGATCGGCGAGATGCACGCCGCGCCATGAGGTATCGAACTTCGACCAGCGCGTGACGCAATGGATATCGCAGACCAGCTCGCGCAGCGGCAATGCCAGCAGGTCGTCGAGACTCAGTTCCAGCGATTGCGTCCCAGGATTTTGCCAGGACAACGCGCCGGCGAGCCGCAGGCGCCAGGTTTCACGCTCGTACTCCGGCACCGCGCCTTCATGGAGTATCGGGAAGCGTTCGGTCAGCACCTGCCCCGGCGGCAGGCGATCGCCGTAACGCGGGTCGCCCGCCGGCGAGCGTGCCTTCTGCAGACGCCTGGCCTTGTCGTGCATCCCCGAACCCTCAGTTTGCCAATGGAATCCACGGCGCCTGCGCGACCTTCTGCGCCTCGCCGAAGGCCGGCACCTTGCGCGCCAGGTCGCGAACGTTCTTCACGTCGAGGTCGAGCAGTTGCTGGCGGGTGATCAGGGTCGGCGGCACCAGCACCTGCTCGCCCGGGTTCTCCCCGGCGATGCGCAGCGCCAGGCTGCGCACGCTGATGGCTCCGGCAACTTCTGGGTTGACCGCGGCGGTGGCGCTCCAGGCGCTGCCCTCTTCCTTCATGATCTGGATGTCGGCGGTGGAGATATCGGCGCTGTAGATCTTCACCTTCTGGCCCAGGCCGGCTTCGTCCACGGCGATCTTCACGCCCTTGGCGAATTCGTCGAAAGGTGCGAAGAACACGCTGATGCCAGGGTTGGCGCGCAGCACTGCGCTGGCCTGGTCAGCCACCGAGTTGGCGATGGGCGCGTTGAGCGTGCCGAAGCGCGCCTTCTCGACGATGCCGGGGTTCTCGGCCTTCACCTGGCGCCAGATTTCGTCGCGGCGCTCCATGGGGGTGAAGCCGTCGATGTACACGTAGCCGGCCTCGAAGGCCTTGCCGTTGTCCTGCAGCACCTGCTGGAGCGCCAGGCGTGCCAGCTCGCGGTGATCCTGCTCGACGCGGGTGATGCGCGGGTCGTTCACGTCGACGTCGAAGGTGACCACCTTGATGCCCTTGGCCAGCGCCTTGTCGATGGAGTCCTTGAGCGTCTCGGCGAGGCCGAGCTGGACGATGATGCCGTCCACGCCCAGGTCGATGGCCTGCTCCAGCATCTCGCGCTGGGTGGCCGCCTGCTGGCGGGCGTCGAACACGCGCAGCTTCACATCCAGCGCGCTGGCCTGTTTCTCCACGCCGCGCAGGTAGGCTTCGGGGAAGTCGCCGGAGAACAGGTAGCCGACCAGGGCGATCTGCACGCCGCCCTTGTCGAAGGGTGCGGGCGCGCCGGGCAATCCCGCCGCAACGGCGCTGGCTGCGCCGGACAACAACAGGCCGGCGGCGAACAGTGCGCGCAGGGATTTGCAGGGGGTGAATTTCATCGGTTGATTCTCCGAAAAAGTGGCCGATCAGTGCCCGCGCCGGGCCAGACCGAAGGTAAACATCAGGGCCGAAACCAGTACGGCACCCTTGACGAAGTCCTGGGCGTAATAGGGTGCGTTGAGCATGGTCAGACCGTTGAGCAGCGTGGCCACCAGCACGGCGCCGACCAGCGTGCCGAAGGCATTGGGCTTCTGCGCGCCGAGCACGGCGAAGCCGATCAGCGCGGCGCCGAGGGCATCCAGCACCAGGCCGTTGCCGGAGCTGACGTCGCCACGTCCGAGGCGCGACGCCAGCAACAATCCACCCAGCGACGCCAGCAACGCCGAGAGCACGTAGGCGAGCAGCTTGTAGCGCTCCACCGGCGCACCGGCGAGGCGCGCAGCCTGCTGGTTGCCGCCGATGGCGTAGAACAGCCGGCCCGGCCGCGTGCGTTCGAGGAACAGCCAGACCAGCAGCGCGCAGCCAAGCATGATCACCACGGGCACCGGCACGCGCTCCCACAACTGCGCGCGGCCAAGAGCAAGGAACCAACTGGCGAAAGCGCCTGGAGCCTCGTCGCCGTTGGGCAGGGTCATGCCGACAGCGATGGAGCGGCCACCGGTGGGAATCAGTTGCACGCCCACCACTAGGAACATGCTGCCCAGGGTGGCGAGGATGTCCGGCACGCGCATGCGCACAATCAGCCAGCCATTGAGCAGCCCGACCAGGGTGCCGAGGCCGAGGCTGACGAGGATCGCCGCCAGCGGCCCCCAGTCCAGCACCACCATCACGTAGCTGGCGCTCATCAGGCTCAGCGCGGCCACCGCACCGATGGACAGGTCCAGCCCGCCCACGGCCATGCTCAGGGTCACGCCCAGGGCGAGCAGTGCGACGATGGACACCGACTGCAATACCAGGAACAGGTTGCCGACCCGCAGGAAGGCCGGCTCCAGCAGTGCGAACACCAGCACCAGCAAGGCCAGCAGCAGGAGCAACGCATAGTGGATGAGGAAGTCGAGCAGGCGAGCGACGGAGGACGTCGCCGGGCTGCCCACGGCAGTTCTGGACACGCAAGGTTCCTTTCTAGATACGCGCAGTTGCCTGGCGTGAAGGGTTGGATGGGGTGAGATGGGCGACGATCTCGCTGCGTTGCAGGTCCTGCCGGGGCAACTCGGCGACCACCGCGCCGTCGCGCACGACGAGGATGCGGTCGGCGATTTCCAGCGCCTCGTCCGGGTCGCTGCAGATCAGCAGCGTGGCGCGGCCGCCGGCGCTGGCGCGGATGCGCTGGCCAATCTCGCGGCGGGCGCGCACGTCGACGCCCTGGAAAGGTTCGTCGAGGATCAGCACACGGCCCCGTCTTAGCAGCCAGCGGGCAAGAATGACCTTCTGCTGGTTGCCGCCGGAGAGCAGCTCCAGCGCGGACTCCATGCAATCTCCCTGGATAGCCGGCCCCTTGATGCCCAGCGTTTCGATCTGTTCGGCCACCCTGGCGCGCTCGGCATCACGCTCGATGAAGCCCAAGCGCGTGAAAATGCGCAGGAACGGCAGCGTCATGCTGGCGCGTACCGAGAAGCCCGGTATCCGTGAATTGCGCGCGCGGTCCTCGGCGGCGAAGTACACCCCGGCGGCAATCGCCTCGCGCGGCGAACGCGGCTGCCAGTTGCGGCCATCGTGGCGGATCGAGCCGGCATGCTGGCGGCGCAGGCCGAACAGCACTTCGGCGATCTCGCTCTTGCCGGCGCCGAGCAGGCCGGTCAGGGCAACCACTTCGCCTTCGTGCAGGTCCAGGTCGAAGGCGGCACTGTTTGCATCGAGTTGCCAGTCGCGCAGGGTCAGCACGCTTTCGCCCCGCTCCAGCGCCTGCAACTGCACGTCGCCCAGCGCAGCGCCGAGCATCGATTCGACGGCGGCGGCAAGGTCCAGCGGTGCCTTGAACTCAGCCGCCAGGCGACCGTCGCGCAGCACCAGCGCGCGGTCTGCGATGCGCTGCAGATCAGTCAGCCGATGGGAGATGTAGACGATCGCCACGCCGCGAGCGCGCAGGCGCTCAATGAGTTTGAACAGGCGCTCGGCCTCACTGGTCGACAGTGCTGCGGTGGGTTCGTCGAGGATCAGCAGGCGAGGGTTGCGGGCCAGCGCGCGGGACAGGATCACCAGTTGTCGTTCGGCGGTGCCCAGCGACTCGATGGGCGCCTGCAGCGGCAGCTCCAGTTCCAGCCCGGCGGCGATCTCGGCGGCCCGGTGCAAGGCTTCACGCGGGCGGAACAGCAACGGCGCCGAAGCACCGCAAAGCTCGTCCAGCAGGAGGTTTTCCGCGACGCTCAGGCCGGGCACCACGCCCTGCTCCACCTGCTGGTGCACGGCCACGATGCCATGGCGGCGGGCGTCCTGGGGCGAGGCGAAACGGACCGGCACGCCATCGATCAGCAACTGCCCGGCATCGTGGCTATGGGAACCGGCAAGGATCTTCACCAGCGTCGACTTGCCCGCGCCGTTGGCACCGAGCAGGGCAAGGACTTCGCCAGGGCGAATTTCCAGGTCCAGGTCGACCAGCACGCGGTTCTCGGCATAGGACTTGCCGACGCCTTCGAGGCGGAAGAATGCGGCGCAAGCGGGCTGGGCAGACATGGGACTCTCGATACGACACGAAAGAGCGAGAGCGTCATTGCAGCGCTTCGCCGTTGGACTGAGCGGCGATTCTTTTATAATCTCAAACTATGCATCAACTAATTTTTAATATCGTTTATGCATATGCTAACAACCACCCGAGCAAGGCGTCGCGCACTGTTCGCCCAGCAACAGCAGCCAGGGAAAAACGGCTGACGCGACACCGATCGGGCGGGTAGCATCCATGGCATTCAACCCACAAGGTGAGAACTCGAGATGGCGAACGATACCTACACTCCACCCCGCGTCTGGACATGGGACAAGAGCAACGGCGGCGCCTTCGCCAGCATCAACCGGCCCATCGCCGGCCCGACCCACGAGAAGGCATTGCCGCGCGGCAAGCACCCGCTGCAACTGCATTCGCTGGCCACGCCCAACGGCGTGAAGGTCACCATCCTGCTCGAAGAGCTCCTGGAACTGGGTGTGACCGAAGCCGAGTACGACGCCTGGCCGATCAGGATTGGCGATGGCGACCAGTTCGGCAGCGGCTTCGTCGAGATCAACCCGAACTCGAAGATCCCCGCCCTGCTCGACACCAGCGTCAGCCCCGAGCTGCGCATCTTCGAGTCCGGCTCGATCCTGCTGTACCTGGCAGAGAAGTTCGGCCACTTCCTGCCCAGGGACCTGGCCAAGCGCACCGAGACGCTGAACTGGCTGTTCTGGCAGATGGGCAGCGCGCCCTTCCTCGGCGGCGGCTTCGGCCACTTCTACGCCTATGCGCCGGAGAAGTACGAGTACCCGATCAATCGCTACGCCATGGAGGTCAAGCGCCAGCTCGACGTGCTCGACCGCCAGCTGGCCGAAAACCGCTACATCGCCGGCGACGAGTACAGCATCGCCGACATGGCGATCTGGCCCTGGTACGGCGCGCTGCTGAACAACCAGGTGTATGAGGCAGCCGAATTCCTCGACGTGGAGAGCTACACCCATGTGCGCCGCTGGACCGACGAAATCGCCGCCCGCCCGGCGGTACAGCGCGGACGGCGGGTCAACCGCACCTGGGGCGACGACGCGTTGCCGGAGCGGCACAGTGCCGAGGATTTCACGCGGTAATGGGTCGTCCCTTCCTGCGGATCGCGGACGAAGTGCGCTCCCACGTAGCCTGATGTTTTTGTAGGAGCGGACTCCGTCCGCGATTGGCCACCCAGCACCCCGGTTCAAGGGTTCGCGAGCAGCTCGCTCCTACAGGAAAAGCATGCTCCACGCTCTGGCTCTGGCTCTGGCTCTGGCTCTGGCTCTGGCTCTGGCTCTGGCTCTGGCTCTGGCTTGATAAGTCTTCCAGTGAAACACCCGCACACTCCGAATGCCCCGTTCAGGAGGCCTCGTTGAATTGGAGTTTCAGGGGTTGAGCGGCATGGATGCCGCGAGAGCCGCGATGGGCCAGGGATGGCCCTTCGCCGGGGGACGCCTAGTTCGGGCCCCTGAAACTTCGATTCGACGAGGGAATTTTTCGCCTGAGCGAAAAACCGGATGTCCGGGGCAAGACCTTTGCCCACTTTGGGGCGTTTGCCAAAGTGGGTCGCCCGAGGGGGCGAAACAAGAAGCCGACGCGCACGCCGAAGCGACGCAGGAAACCAAGGCGCGAGGCAGACACATCGCGGACGGAGTCCGCTCCTACGAGTAGGCACGCCGCCACAGCAGGTTCGCGAGCAAGCTCGCTCCTACAGGAGCCGAGCAAGGAAAAACCGGAGCATCTTCCGAAGCTCCGGTTTTTTCATTTCAGCGAGTTGTTACTTGCCCGCAGTCAGCGCGTTGTAGCTGGTCATCAGGTTCCGATAATCCGGAATGTGATTCGAGCACAGCGCCGCCAGC